>NZ_JBIPMN010000153.1:0-6518 GCF_044369115.1 Vulcanococcus sp.
CTGCAACTCCTCCTTGGTGATCGCATCGAGGGCGCCGAAGGGTTCATCGAGCACCAGCACTTCCGGCCGCACCGCCAGGGCCCGGGCGATGGCCACCCGCTGCCGCATGCCGCCTGAAATCTGGGCCGGCCGTTTGTGGCGCGCTTCGATTAAACCCACCATCTCCAGGTGATGGTCCACGGTTTGGGCGCGGGCGGCAGCATCCAGTTCGGGCCGAGCTGCTTTCACCGCTAGATCCACGTTCTGCTCCACCGTTTTCCAGGGCAGCAGCGAATAGTTCTGGAACACCACCATCCGGTCGGGGCCGGGGCGATCGATCGGTACATCCCGCAGGGTGACGCTGCCGCTGCTGGGTTGCAGGAAGCCCGACACCATGTTGAGCAGCGTGCTTTTGCCGCAGCCTGAGTGGCCGATCACGCAGATGAATTCACCCTGGGCCACCTCAAGGTTGATCTCCTTGAGGGCCTCAAAGGGGCCCCGCGGGGTGTTGAACACCTGCCCCACATTGTTGAAGGAGAGGTAGGGCTGCTGGCGCTGCTCGGTGGTGGCGCGTAGGGGGGCACGGGTCATGGCGCTGGTCATCTCAATGGGCAGCGATGGGGCGTGGGCTCGAACCGGTGGGCAGCTGAATGCTTTCCAGGGCCGTGGCTCGGCAGTAGGGCAACTGGTTCAGGTAATCGAGCGGGTTGTCCTGGTCGAAGGCCACGCCATCCGCCAGGGCAAAGGGCGCACGTTCCGGCCTGAGGTCGGCGAAACCGGCGCGCTCGATCGCGCGGCTGCAGAGGTCGCTGCGATACACCTGGCTGAGCAGTTCCAATCGGTTGGAGGGGAAGGCACTCCAGCCCCAGCGGCTGAACTGAGTGAGGATCCAGCTGCCTTCCGCGGCGTTGGCCAGGTGAGCCCTGTCGCTGTGGAAGCGATTCAAAGGAAGGCGCACGCCGCTGGGCTCATCGGTGCCCAGATCGAACTGGCGCTGCAGGGCCAAGGCAGAGCCACTCCCCAGCCATTGGGCAGCCCCCAGCAGCGACACCAGCTGATCGTGCTCGGCTGGGTCTTCACAGATCTGGCCGCCGCGCATCAGAGCGGCGCAGAGGTTGAGCAGGGCCTCCTGGTGGTTCAGGGCCCAGTCCTCATGGCAGGTGAGCACCTTCTCCGGATGGCCGCCCCAGATGTCGAGGTCGGTGGCGAGCACGGTGGTGAGACCGGCTTCCACCGCCTTGGCCACCCGGTAGCGACCGGCGATGAAACCATCGATCTCGCCTGCCCGCAGGGTGGCTTCCATCGCCATCGGTGAGAGGGCGAGCAGCTCCACATCGCCATCGGGATCAATGCCTCCGCTGGCGAGCCAATGGCGCAGCAACAGCTCCTGCATGTTGCCTTTCTGGGCCACGGCTAAACGCAGTGGCCATTCGCGGCCCTTGAGCCGCTCGGCCAGGCTGCTGAGGTTGTGGATGCCCAGGTCGCTGAAGCGCCGGGCGAGGCACAGAGCATTGCCGCTGCGGGTCACCGTCATCGGGGTGATTGCTGGCCAAGCGGGCTCGCCATCGAGGCCGAGGGTGAGGGCCAATGGCGTGGTGGCGGAGGTGATCGCCACATCCAGTTCGCCCTTGCGCAGCTCGTCTTCGAGGCTCTGCCAGCGGTCGAAGGCCACGGGCTTCAGCTCGATACCGCGATCGCTCAGGAAACCGCGCTTCATCGCCACCGCCAGCGGGGCGATATCGAGGCCCGGCAGATAGCCAAGGCGCACCGTTTCCAGATCCGGCGTGGCCACCGGTACCACCGGGGTGTTGCGTTGCTTGCGTTGTTTGAGGCGCCGCTGCTGCTGCAGGAAGCCGATCAGTTCGCTGCGGAGCTGGTAGTAATCGGGGTGGTTCATCACCTCGAGTCGCTGGCGCGGCCGCGGCAATGGCACCTGCAGAATCTGGCCGATGCCGGCTTCCGGTCCGTTGGTGAGACACACCACCCGATCGGAGAGCAGCAGCGCCTCGTCCACGTCGTGGGTCACCATCACGGTGGTGACGCCGGCCTGCTGGCAAATCTGCATCAGCTGTTGCTGCAGATTGCCGCGGGTGAGGGCATCAAGGGCGCCGAAGGGTTCATCCAGCAGCAGCAACCGGGGGCGAATCGCCAGGGCCCGGGCGATCGCCACCCGCTGCTTCATGCCGCCGGAGAGTTCACCGGGGTACTTCTCGGCGGCATGGCCGAGGCCCACCAGCTGGATGCTCTGCTCGATCCGCTCGCGCTGCTCGGCCGCCGAGGCGGCGGTCATCACGTTGTTCACTGCGAGGGCGATGTTCTGGCGCACGGTCTGCCAGGGCAGCAGCGAATAGTTCTGGAACACCACCATCCGGTCGGGGCCGGGATCGGTGACCTGGCGTCCGTCCATCAAGATGCCGCCGCTGCTCGCCTGGGTAAGGCCGGCCATCAGGTTGAGCAGGGTTGATTTGCCGCAACCGGAGTGGCCGATCAGCGAGATGAATTCACCTTCGCTGACGCTGAGGTCGATGTCCTTCAGGGCCACATAACGGCCGCCGTTATCGAGGGGAAAAACCTGGGTGACGTCGTCAACCGTGAGTAAAGCAACGGTCATCGTCAGTTGCCTCCCTTGGCGACACGGCTGCCCACATAGGCCACAAGCCGATCGAGAGCAAGGCCCACAACGCCCACATAAAGAATGGCGAGGATGATCTGGCTCGAGCTGGAATCGCCGCCGGCGTTGTAGGCATCCCAGATGAAGTAACCGATGCCGCCGTCGGCCTTGAGCATTTCAGCGGCCACAATCGCCAGCCAAGCCAGACCCACCGAGATCCGCAGACCGGTGAACACATAAGGCACGGTGGCCGGGATCACGATGTTGCGGATGTAGGCGCCTTTGCGCAGACGAAGGACGCGAGCCACGTTGGTGTAGTCCTGCGGGATTTCGCGAATCCCCACAGCGGTGTTGATGATGATCGGCCAGATGGCGGTGATGAAGATCACGAAGATTGCCGAAGTGTTGGCGTCTTGGAACACCATCAGAGAGATCGGGAACCAGGCCAGGGGCGGCACGGTGCGCAGCACCTGAATCACCGGATCGAGGCCTTTGCCGATGAAGCGGTTGAGGCCGAGAATGCCACCGATGGCGATCCCGACCACCGCTGCCAGGCCATAGCCCATGGCCACCCGTTGCAGTGAGATCAGGATCTGCCAGCCCAGGCCTTTGCTGGTGCCGCCATCATCAAAGAACGGCTGGCTGATGTAGGGATCCCAGGTATCCACGATCACGTTGATCGGACCCGGCAGCCGTGCCACGCCGAGGATCAGCGAAAGGATCTGCCAGGCGATGAGGAACCCGCCGATGCAGATCAGATAGGGCATCAGGCTGCGCAGTCCTGGTTGCAGGCGGCGCAGTTTCGACGATCGTCTGGAACGGCTGGCGGGCGTGATCGCGGTCATTGTGGGCTTGAATGAAGACAAGAGAACTCCATCGGCCGCTGCGGTAGCGGGCGTTGAAGGTGTGGCAACGGATGGAAAAGGCGGAGGGGGGATTCCGCAGACCCCCCCGGCCGGCATCAGCTCATGGCCTTGATCTTGAGGCCATCGAGGTAGGCCTGCGGGTTCTCGGGATCGAACACCACGCCGTCGAAGAAGGTTTCCTTGCCACGGGAATCGCTGGCGGGAATGGCTGCCTGCTGGCCGATAGCTGTTGCTGCTTCCTTCCAGAGGTCGGCGCGGTTCACCTTGTTCACCAGTGCGTTGATATCGGTGTTGACCGGCAGGTAACCCCAGCGCATGTCTTCGGTCACGAACCAGGCGTCGTGGCTCTTGTAGGGGAAGGAGGCGTTCTCGCTCCAGAAGCGCATCTTCAGTGGGCTGTTCTTCACCACGCGGCCGTCGCCGTAGTCGATGTCACCTGCAAGGCGAGGCTTGATGTCCGCCACGCTTGCCTTGAAGTACTTGTCCTTCGAGGTGATTTCGCAGAGCTCGTTGAGGTTGGCGGGGTCCTCACACCACATCTGGGCTTCCTGCACGGCCATCAGCAGTGCCTTGGCAGCCTTGGGGTTCTGGTCAACCCAGTCCGCCCGCATCGAGAAGGCCTTCTCGGGGTGGAATTTCCACAGTTCACCGGTCACGGCGGCTGTATAGCCCAACTTCTTGTTTACAAGACGCTGGTTCCAGGGCTCACCCACGCAGAAGGTGTCCATGGTTCCGGTCTGCATGTTCGCCACCATCTGCGGCGGGGGCACCACCACGAGGTCGGCGTCCTTGTTGGGGTCGATTCCGTTGGCGGCGAGCCAATAGCGCATCCACAGATCGTGGGTGCCGCCGGGGAAGGTGACGGCAGCCTTGAACTTCTTGCCTTTGCTGCTGGCTTGCTGTGCGGCCTTGGTGAGGCCAGCTTTGTTGTCAATGGTGAGTTTGTCGCCAAGGAAGTCCTTGGACACTGAGAGGCCTTGGCCCTGCAGGTTGAGCCGCGCCAGGGTGTACATCGGCAGCGGCTGCTTGCTCTTGGTGATCGTGCCGGCCGTGAGCAGCAGGGGCATCGGCGAGAGAATGTGTGCGCCATCGATGCCGCCCTTGGCGCTACCCAGCTCCAGGTTGTCGCGCGTGACCGCCCAGGAGGTTTGCTTCACCACCTTCACGTCGGGCATGCCGTGCTTGGCGAAGAAGCCCTTCTCCTTGGCGATGATCAGCGGAGCCGCGTCGGTGAGGGCAATGAAGCCCAGGGTGGCGCCGGGAACCTCCGGTGCATCAGCTCCGCTGGCTGTGCTGGCGGTGGGAGCTTTCTTGCTGCTGCCGCAGGCGGCCAGCCACATGGCACCGGCCGCAGAACCGGCGGCGGTGATCAGAAATTTGCGGCGCGACAGGTTCGACATGGGCGCGAAGCGTCTGGTGAAGGAACGAACTGAACAACGGACGCCAGAAGCCTGCGGCGGCATGGCAGCCGTAATCCAGTAGGCACTCACAACAACGGGCTGCCGCCTGGAAGGAATAACGCGTTGGCGCCAATGCTGACCAACGGATCCAAGAGATCACGCACGGTTGGCCGGTGCTGGTGCTCGTTGCTACGAAATTTCGCTTTGGGCGTCGCGTTGGTGCCCTAGGGAACCATCACTCAGTGCCCGTGGCGGCAGCAACTCGGCAAACGCGGCCTCGAGGTTGTGGTGGTCGTGCCCCGGGCGGGCCAGTTTGCACAGGGCAAAGCGCTCCAGTTCCCCCAGCTCGGCCCACTGCTGAGCGCTCAGCGCCACCTGCCGTTGCTGGGCAGCCCGCTGCACCTGATCAGGTATGGGCTCCGATCGCTGCCAGGGTTCCGCCACCGCCACGGGCAGCGGCCGTGCTTCGCCGTCGGCCATGGGCCGCGTCCAGGTCTGGAGTTGGGTGCGCAGCTGCTGCAGCGCCTCGGCCTGGTCGGGCCAGTCGACCAGCTCTTGGCGTTGGGCCTGGCTCAGCTCCAGCCAGTGGCTGAGCTTGAGCTTGAGCCCGATCAGATCCAGCTTGCGACGCACGCATAAGGGGATGCAGCGCCAGGAACCCACAAAGTCGTGCTCAAAGGCAAAGCAGTGGCTGGCTTGCAGGCGCGGCGATGCCATGGCAGCTCAGTTCAGCGTATGGCGCATCCGCTCGAGCTGCCGCAGGGCGGCTCCGCTGTGCAGCAGCGCTTCGGCCTGCTCCACGCCTTCGGGAAGGCTGGCGGCTGCGCCGGCTTGCCAGAGGTAGGTACCAGCGTTCCAGCGCAGTGCTGCCGCCAGCTCGCCTTGCCCGCCCAGGCCGGCCAGGGCCTGTTGGCTCCACTGCTCCAGGCTGTGCCAGGCGGGATCGGCGCCGTAGCAGCCGTGATCGCGCGGATGCAGCACCAAGCGCTCGGGTTGCTGATCGGGGCGCACACGGCCGGTCACACAGGCCCGGCTGATGGGGAGGTCGGTGCTGCCTTCCAGGCCCTTCACGGTGAACACGTTGGTTTCGCCGG
Organism: Vulcanococcus sp.; assembly: GCF_044369115.1. GTDB lineage: Bacteria > Cyanobacteriota > Cyanobacteriia > PCC-6307 > Cyanobiaceae > Vulcanococcus. The sequence continues at coordinate 5,951 of NZ_JBIPMN010000153.1, forward strand.
CCAGCTGCAGCGCGGCCCAGGCCCGGGCTTCGGTGGGGGGATGCACGAAGCCGCTCACCAGCAGGTGGGAGCCATGGTGGGCTGTCCACATCAGTTCGAGGCTGGCCAGCGGCGGCCGTTTGCCGATCTCATCGCGGTAGGGGATCAGCTGTTCCGCGGCGGGGAAGTGATCCGGCTGATGCAGCAGGGCCAGGTTGCAGCGGTCCAGGCTGTTCTGCAGCCACTCCAGGCTGCGCCCGGTGAGCACCAGGCCCAGGCTGGCGAACAGTTCAGCGCCCGTTACGCCGTATTTCACCGGCATGCGGCCGGAGCCTTGCAGCACCACCGGGATGTCGGCCGCAGCCAGCACCAGGGCGGTGAGCGGGTAGATCGGTGCGGTGCGGCTGCGCCCGTCGAAAGGCATGCCGAAGCACAACGCGGCTGTGCGGCTGGTGAGCACCGGCCCGCGCCGCCGATACACATCCAGCATCCCCGTGAGTTCCTGGGGTTCGGGCCGGCGGATGCGATGGGCGATCAGAAAGGCGCCGATCTGGGCCGGCGTGGCGATGCCATCGAGCATCAGCTCCAT
>NZ_JBIPMN010000199.1:0-4239 GCF_044369115.1 Vulcanococcus sp.
AGCGCCAGCACGGCGCGGATGCCGTTGCTGGCCACCATCACCTCACGCTTGCGCCAGCGGTCGGCCCACACCCCCGCCACCAGGCCCAGCAGCATGGCCGGGATCGTGTTGGCCACGTAGATCCCTGTGGCGAGCAGGGTGATCAGCTGGGCGCGGCTCTCGATGCTGAAGCGGAAGGCACCGGCGGCTTCCGCAATCGCTCCGTCGGCAGGCAGGGTTTCTGTCACCCAGTACTGGGCGATCAGGAACACCATCAACACGATGTAGAACTTGTCGGCCAGCTGGCTGAAGATCTGGCCGAGCCAGAGCTTGCGGAATTCAGGCAGCGCCAGAACTCCCTGCAGGCCGGTCGATCGTGGCGCTTCGCTCACGGGCTGAATCGGCTCTGGGGAAGGGTGGTTCGGCTCACGATGATGCCCCATCGCCCCCACCGAAGCCTCCACCCGTAAAGCACTGGCGCAGCAGCCTCCAGGAGCGTGGATTGCGGCCGAGGTGTTCGCGGCTCCACAGCTCCACCAGCTGCAGCAACCGCAGCCACACTGCTACGGGCCCCATCAGCTCTCCATCGCGCCGACGGGGCAGGGCCGGTCGCAACAGCCGCTGCAACAGGGCCAGTTCCGAAGCGTTAAGCACCAGTTGAGCTCCGGCTACACCGCCGATCACAAAGCCCTCGCCGGGCAGCAGGCTGCAGCGCCACTCCCAGTTTCCCAGCGGTGGATCGAGCTCGGCCCCTGTGCGGGCGCAGCAGGCCAGCGGCAGGGCGTATCCCCCCAGGGCCAGCAGGTGCACCACCCCCTGCACGGCGATGGCCAGGGCCTCAACGCTTTGCTGGCGCTCCTTCACCACCAGCTCGAGCCGCGCCAATTGCAGCAGTAGGTCCTCAAGAACCCCGTCAACCACATCACCGCTGGGCACCAGCAACAGGGTCTGCTCCGCCAGCCCCTGGGCTGCCGCCAGGGTTTCCAGTCGTTCGGCCAGGGCGGCGAAGTTGCGTTGCACGCTCAATTGCCGCACGCGCTTGAGATCCCCACGCCCGCCCACCTGCAGGTTGAGCAGCGCCAGGGGCACCGCAGCGGCCATGGCGCTTTTCGGTTTGTGGGCGCCTGGTGCTGCCAGCCGGATCAGGCCTTGGCCGGCGCTGAGCACAGTGATCAAACGATCGCTTTCACCGAGGGGTGTGCTGCGCAGCACCAGCCCCTCCAACCGCTGCTCGCCGCTCACCGGCTGCCGTCAGCCGTTGGCGCGTTGCCGCCCTGCCGCAGGGCCTGGATCAGGGCCACCCCGCGGCTGGTGCCCAGGCGGCTCGCGCCGGCTTCCACAAGGGCGATGGCCTGCTCGAGGTTGTTGATCCCTCCCGAAGCCTTCACGGCCGCGCGGCCGCGGGCCAGTTGGCGCAGTTGCGTCACCTGCTCCACGGTGGCGCCGGGGCCGAAGCCACTGCCGGTTTTGAGCATGGTGGCACCCACATCGATGCTGGCCTCCACGGCCAGCTCCAGCGCTTCGCGCGTGAGCCGCCCCACCTCGAGGATCACCTTCACCGGCAGGCCCAGCTCCACGATCGGTGCCAGGTCGTTGCAGAAGGCGCGGCTGTCGCCATCGGCCAGGGCGCCGAAATCGGGCACCACATCCAGCTCCTCAGCGCCGCTGGCCGCTACCCACTCCGCCTCGGCGCGCTTGATGTCGGCTGGAATCGCGCCGAAGGGAAAACCCACAACACTCACCAACTTTGGCCCGCGGCCTCCACTGGGGCCCAACCGTTCTCGCGCTGCCGGTAGCCAACGTGAAGCCAGGCAGACGCCGGCAAAGCCAAAATGGCGCGCTTCATCGCAGCAGCGCAGCACGGCATCAACGCCCTGGTGGGGATCCAGGAGGGCGTGATCAATCATCGGGGCGAGATCAGGGAGGTCGCGCAAGCGGGCTGAGGACTGGGGCCTGACGTTGGGCCCCAGTCTGGAGGGAGGGTCAGCCCTTCGCCTGGATCACCCCGAAGCCGCCGTGGTTGCGCCGGTACACCACCTGCAGTTCACCGCTGGCGGCGTCGCGGAACAGATAGAAGTCGTGGTCGATCAGCTCCAGCTGATGTAGCGCGTCGTCGATGCTCATCGGCGGCATCGCGAAGTACTTGCGGCGCACACCCCGGCTGGGCAGCGTGGCTTCCTTGCCGTCCAGAAGGGATTCGCTCACAACATCCTGGCCGGGCAGCTCCGCCAGGCTGGGAGTGGTGCTGGCGTGATGGCCGGGGCTGTGGTGGTGATCGTCGTGGCGATCCTTGTAGCGGCGCAGCTGGCGGGTGAGCTTGCCGGCCACCAGATCGATGCTGGCGTAGAGGTTTTCGCTCCGCTCTTGGGCGCGGATCACGGTGCCGTTGGCAAACACGGTCACCTCGGCGGTTTGTTGGGGGACGCGTGGGTTGCGGGCCACCGAGAGATGCACGTCCGCCTCTTTCACCATCCCGTCGAAATGCCCGATCGCCCGCTTGAGCTTGTCTTCGGTGTAGTCGCGGATGGCTGGAGTGACCTCCAGATTGCGGCCGTGAATCAACAGCTTCATCCCTTGCCTCCCGGGCGATGGGCTCAGTTGAACGCTAGGAACGGTGCGTGATTTCCACCACAGCCGATGCAATCTGTTTCGAGCCGGCGGGGCTGATTCCCTTCCCATTGGCTTGGAGCTGGCAACAGCAGCTGCAGCAGCGGTTGCTGGCGGATCCTGGCGGCCCTGATGCCCTGCTGGTGCTGGAGCATCAGCCCTGCTACACCCTGGGCCGCGGCGCCGATGAAGCCTTTCTGGGGTTTGATCCGAAGCATCCCCCGGCTCCTTTGTTCCGCATCGATCGCGGCGGGGAGGTGACCCACCACTGCCCTGGTCAGTTGGTGCTCTACCCGGTGCTCAACCTCCAGCGCCATGGTGCTGATCTGCATTCGTATTTGAGGGAGTTGGAGGGGGTGGTGATTGATCTGCTGGCTGAGCTGGGTCTGCGGGGGGAGCGCATCGAGGGGCTGACGGGTGTGTGGCTGGAGGGGCGCAAACTGGCGGCGATCGGTGTAGGAGCCCGGCGCTGGATCAGTCAGCACGGGCTGGCGCTGAACGTGGAGGCTGATCTGGCCGGCTTTACCCAGGTTGTGCCCTGTGGCATCGCCGATCGGCCCGTGGGGCGTTTGCTGGATTGGCGGCCGCAGCTCACGGCGGCAGCGTTGCGCCCGCGGCTGCTCCAGTGCTTCAGCGAGCGCTTTGGCCTGCAGCTGCGCCCCCCCACCCCCCAGGAGAGCCTTCAGGGGTGGTAAGACCGGGACCACTCACATGCTCCCGATGCCCACCGCTGAGATCCGCTGGAGCGGCAGCCGCCGCGATCAGCAGGCCCTGGCTCAACGGCCTGATTGGAGTGATCTCGGCGGCCTGGAGCAGCTCTGGCCGCGGCTGGCAGAACGCCATGGCGATGCAACGGCCCTCGATGCCCCTCACGCCAAGCCGCCCGAACAGCTCAGCTTTCGTGATCTGAACGCCTGCATCGAGCAGGCTGCAGCGGGCTTTGCGGCCCTCGGCGTGAAGCCCGGGGATGTGGTGGCGCTGTTCTCGGAAAACAGCCCCCGCTGGCTGGTGGCTGATCAGGGGCTGATGCGGCTCGGGGCGGCCGATGCGGTGCGCGGTAGCGGTGCCCCGGTGGAGGAGCTGCGCTACATCGCCGCCGATTCCGGCGCTGTGGCCCTGGTGCTCGAATCCGCTGAGCTGCTCACCCGGCTCAAGCTCAGCAGCGAGCTGCTGGGGCAGCTGCGCTTTGTGGTGTTGCTGCAGGGGGATCGCGGTTCGGTGGTGCCGGTCTTGCCCTGCTTCACCTGGGAAGAATTGATAGCTCAGGGCGCCAAGGCGCCGCTGCCCGCCTGGCCGGAGGGCGGTGAGCAGCGCCTGGCCACGGTGCTTTACACCTCAGGCACCACCGGCCAGCCCAAGGGCGTGCCTCTCAGCCACGCCAACCTGCTGCATCAGCTGCGGCATCTGGGAGTGGCTGTGGCACCGCAGCCGGGTGATCGAGTGCTGAGCGTGCTGCCGATCTGGCATGCCTATGAGCGCAGCGCTGAATATTTCCTGCTCGCCTGCGGCTGCTCGCAGACCTACACGAACCTCAAGCAGCTTCGGCCGGATCTGCAACGGGTGCGGCCTCACTATCTGATCAGCGTGCCGCGCTTGTGGGAGGCGCTGCTGAGCGGCTTTGAGGATGCACTGGCGGCCATGCCATCCGCACGT
>NZ_JBIPMN010000154.1:0-6308 GCF_044369115.1 Vulcanococcus sp.
TTGGCTTCAGCCCCGCAGCGCAGGCTGGATCGATCACCGCCGAATCGATCTGGGACAAAAAGAACGCGATCCAGCGTGCTCAGGAACAACTACCCGCCAACGCCACGGTGACCAACACCCACTGCACAGTGGTGAACGTGCGCATCGGCAACTACCGCTACATCTGCACGCTCGACTACACCACCACGCCAGCCGCCACCCCTCCCAGCAGCGCTAGCCCCAGCAGCGGATCCAGCGCACCGGCTCCCTAGCCAGCGGCTGGGGAACCAGCGCCAGCACCAGCTCCAGGCTGCAGTGCTGATACTGCGGATGGACCGCCAGCCAGCAGCTGTAGGTGCGGTTCAGCCGCCTGCGTTTGGGCGCCGTGAAGCTGGCCACGCCCCAGCCATCCACACCGCGCCTGCCGCGACTTTTCACCTCCACCAGCAGCAGGCGCTGGGGTTTGTGCAGCAGCAGATCCAGCTCACCCCAGCGGCAACGCCACTGCTGCGCCAGCACTTGCCAACCAGCGGTCTGGAGCAGGCGCAGTGCCCGTTGCTCAGCCCAGTTGCCGCGCCGCTGACTTGTGCTGATCGCCATCGCTGCCGAGGTGTGCTTCCTCTGAGCATTCCCCTGGCCTCACTCGCCGGGCCACTGGCCACGCAGGGCACGCAAGCAGTATTTGCAGCCTCCGGTGGTGACCAGATGCCGCTCGGGCGTGATCGAAATCCAGCGCACCGGATGCTCGCGGCAGCGGATCTTGATCGGTGTTTTGAAGCTCTTGTAAACGATGGCGCTGTAGTCGTAGCGCTCACCAAACCGGGAGCGGGCCCGAGCCAGGAAGGTGTCTTTGTCGATCGGATTGCCCATCGCGAACGCTCGCTGTTCGATCCGACGCCCAAAGGACTTGCCTCCACCGATGCATTGCTGCGCAGGGGGTGCATTGCCGCGGAGACTAGGAGAAGCCCTTCGCTGCGTTGGTGCTGATCGCGACAGGCTGCCTAGGGTTGGCCGACCCGATGCCGTTCTGATGGGCCGCCTGCTGCGACCGCTGTTCAAGCGCCTACTCATGCCTGTGTTGACGCTCTGGCTCCCAGCGGCACTGCTGCTGATGCCGCCAGCCGCCCAGGCCGCGATGGACTACGCCAAGCAGGTGCTGATCGGCCACGACTTCGCCGGCGTGGATCTGCGCGGCGCCACCTTCAACCTCACCAACTTGCGCGAAGCCGATTTCCATGGCGCTGACCTACGCGGCGCCAGCCTGTTTGGGGCAAAGCTGCAGGATGCCGACCTCTCAGGCACCGATCTCACCGACGCCACCCTCGATTCAGCCGTGCTCGACGGCACGGATCTGCGCAATGCCGTGCTCGAGAACGCCTTCGCCTTCAACACCCGCTTCAACAACGTGCTGATTGAAGGGGCTGATTTCACCAACGTGCCCTTCCGCGGGGATGTGCTGAAAACGCTCTGTGCCAGCGCCAGCGGCACCAACCCCGTGACTGGCCGCAACACCCGCGACACTCTCGAGTGCGGCTGAGGAGACCCACGCCATGAGCTTTGATGCCCGCAGTCTCGAGCGCCTGCAGCAGCTTGGCCGCAGCCTGCCCAAACCGCTCCCCAAGCCAGAACTGCCGCCCGCAGCTGCAGCGGCTCCCGCCAGCCAGAAGCGGCACCGGGTGGAAACGGAAACCGATCCCCAGGCCCTGTTCCGCGAGCTGATGCAGGTGAGCCCTGATGGCAGCGTCCCGCCGCACCTCCTCGATCGCCTGCGCCAGGCGGAAGCCGATCAGCAGCGGGTCCGCCAGGCTGAGCAACGTCGCGAGCTCCAACGGCAGAACCCAAAGGGCTCCACGGCCCCCGGAGGGCTGCAGCCGCGCGGCGCCAGCAACGAACTGCGCCCTAACCGCCAGCTGCGCGCTCCCGCCAGCAGCGAGGAGCGCGAGCTCTACACCGCCTTCCAGCAACTGCTCCTGGAAGGCGACGAGGAGGAGTGAAGGCGTAGCCACTGACCTGGGTTGCCGTACTGCAGGTGCCGGAAGTCACCCGGCAGCGCTCTCGCACGGCGGATATCCATAGATATCCGGCGCGGGACACAACCCCGAACGCCACCACCCCAGCAAAGCAACACCGACAATTAATACATCCGTACTAAACTGCGATCTGATAATCGGGTGGCGGATTGATGCCTGCTGCGGGCCCTCGGCCGATGCCTCTGCGCCGCGAGCGCCCGTGCTTAAGGCTGCCCCTAGCTGCCAGCACTGTGGCCGCCGGCTTTCCAAGCCCCGCCGACGACTACATCGATGTCGGCATCGATCTCAACGAGGCGCTGATCCGCCACCCGAGCAGCACCTTCTTCCTGCGGGTGAGCGGCGATTCGATGATCGATGCAGGCATCCAGCACGGCGACCTATTGGTGGTGGACCGCAGTTTGGAAGCCCGCCCCGGTCAAATCGTGGTGGCAGTGCTCGATGGGGCTTTCACCCTCAAGCGCCTGGCGCGCCACCAGGGCCGGCTACGGCTGGAGGCGGCCAACAGCGCCTACCCGCCGCTGGAGCTGCACCAATGCGCCGACGTGCAGATCTGGGGCGTGGCCATCCATGTGATCCACTCGCTCGGGCGCCATGGCTGATGTGCTGGCGCTGATCGATGCCAACAATTTCTACGCCTCCTGCGAGCAGGCCTTCGAACCGGCCCTGATCGGCCGCCCCGTGGTGGTGCTCTCCAACAACGACGGCTGCGTGGTGTCGCGCAGCAGCGAAGCGCGGCAACTGGGCATCGGCATGGGCAAGCCCTACTTCCAGATCGCGGGGCAGCTGGCCAGCCACGGCGTGGTGGTGCGTAGCTCCAACTACGCCCTCTACGGCGACATGAGCCAGCGGCTGATGAGCAGCCTCGAGCCATTCGTGGCGGAGCTGGAGGTGTATTCAATCGACGAGGCCTTCGCGAGGCTGCCGCGCCCACGCTGCGGCGACCTCAGCGCCTGGGCCGCAGAGCTGCGCAGCCGCATCCGTCACAATCTTGGCCTACCGATCGCCATTGGCCTCGCCCCCAGCAAGGTGCTGGCGAAAGTGGCCAACCGGATCGCCAAGGGCGATCGCTGCCACGCCGGCGTGTTCGACCTGGGCCGTGAAGTCAACCCCGACCCCTGGCTGGAGCAAACCCCCGTGGAGGAGATCTGGGGCGTGGGCCGCCAGCTGGGCCACTGGTGCCGGCTGCGGGGTATCGCCAATGCCCGCCAACTGCGCGACATGGCCAGTGGCGAGCTGCGGGCCAAGGCTGGCGTGGTGGGCCTGCGGCTGCAACTGGAGCTGCAGGGGGTGAGCTGCCTACCCCTGGAGGAAGGTCCCACGGCGAAGCGGGAAACCTGCGTGAGCCGCAGCTTCAGCCGCCCGATCACCGATGCCGGCGAACTACGCCAGGCGGTGGCCAGCTATGTGGTGAGGGCCGCCGAAAAACTGCGCCATCAGCGGCAGTGCAGTGGTCGGCTCACCGTGTTCGCCCGCACCAGCCCCTTCAGCCCAGGCTTCTACAGCCAGGCGGCCGGCACCAGCCTGCCCGTGGCCAGCAACGACACAGCCGTGCTGCTGCAGGCAGCCCTGCCCCTGGTGGGGCTGATCTACCGACCCCACAAACGCTTTGCCAAAGCCGGGGTGCTGCTGCAGGACCTGCAGAGCCAGGAGCAGCTGCAGCACCATCTGCTGACACCGCTGCCGGAGGCGGAACAACAGCGGCGCGCAGACCTGATGCAACGCATCGATGGCCTCAACCGCCGTTATGGGCGGGGCACAGTGCAGTGGGCCGCCTGCGGGATGACGCCCGGCTGGATGATGCGGCGCGAGCAGCTCTCGCGTGCCGCCACCACCCGCCTGGCCGATCTGCCCACGGCCTGGGCCCGCTAAGGCTCAGGGCTGGCCGTACTTCTCGAGGCTCTGCTTGGTGCAGAAGGTTTTGGCCTGCTCGATGCTCTGGCGGTTCTTCACCTGCTCCACCACGCAATTACAAGTATCGGCCACCATGCCATCAGGCGGGGTTTTGCCGGCTTTCTGGAAGTCCTCGCGCATGGCAGCGGAGCACTTATTAAGGATGATCTGGTCGATCATGCTGGCCTGCGCGGGGGCGGCGAGGCCAGCCACAACAGCAGCTGCCAGCAACGACACAGTGCTGCGAAGAAGGGAAGAAAATGGCATCGATGTGTCTTACCAGAACTGAGGGCGATCAGGTTCAGGCCGTGAGCGAATCCGCTTGCTCCTGCAGCACATCTTCAAAACCGGCGCGGCGCTGCTGATCAAGGTGGGCGATGTGCTGGCGCTCGTTGTAATAGAGCTCCTGGAAGCGCAGGGCATCGCCGTTGAGATCGGCGAACATCGCTTCAATGCGCGCTTCCATATCGAGGGCAGCGGGCTGAGGGGCGCGACTGGGATCGCCATCGCAAGGAGCATGAGCCGGCGTATCGGCCGTTCCAGAGCCCGCTTCCAGTAGGCGGGCAATACAACGCTCGAGGGTTTCCAGGCGCTGGGCACTCCAGGCATTAAGCAGATGCCGGCAACGCTTGAGGCTGCGCTGGCGCTCGAGCGAAGCCGTAGCTCCGCGCAACTGCAACTGGGGGTTAGCCAATGCCAAACGCTGCACGTCGGTGGGCTCCAGCAACGGAGTGAGCCGCGTGAGCAAATCCGAAGGAACCTCCGCATCGCTGAGCAGCAGCTGATCAGACAGCAGGCGCGGGAGATCCAGATCCGCCAGCTCCACGCCCGGATCAATGCCGCGGTTGATCGTTTCAAGGCGGCCCACCCCCAAGTTGTCCTCCTCGAGGGCACTGATCGCCGCCCAGAGCTGACGGTGGTGAGCAATGGCGAAATCATCGAGCTCGCGGCGGCGCAACTCAGCGCGGATGGCACCGCGGTGCGTGGGGCAGTGCAGATAGAGGCGCAGCAGCTCAGCTTCCGCGCGCTCGCGCAGGCCGGCTTCACCGGGCTGCTCCCAGCGTTGGGAGCGGCCATGCCAGCGCTGCCCTTTCACCTGCTGGCGCAGGTCGTCTTCCAATTGCAGCGCCAGGCGCGCTTGACCGCCACTGAGCCGCTCAGCCACCTGCTGCAGGTAGCGGGAGCGCACGGCGCTGGCGGGCAGCTTACCCAGCAGAACAACCAGCTCACTCACCACCTGCTGGAACTGATCAGAGCGGGTCAGATCGCGACCTTCGAGCGCCTGATCGATCTGCCAATCGAGCCAGAGCGGCGCCTGATCCAGCAGAGAGCGGTAGTCACCGGCACCGTGTTCCTTGAGGAATTCGTCGGGGTCTTTGCCGGCGGGCAGGTGCAACACCCGCAGCTCCAGCTGACCCTGCAGCGCCAGCTGCTCCACCTCACCGATGGCCCGTTGAGCGGCGCGCACGCCGGCGCGGTCGGTGTCGAAGTTGAGGATCAGCCGCTTGCCATCGCAGCAGCGGCAGAGCTGGGTGATCTGCTGGCTGCTGAGGGCGGTGCCCAAGGCCGCCACTGCATTGGTAATGCCGGCGGCGTGCAGGGCGATCACATCGAAATAGCCCTCGACAACCACCGCTCGGTCGTCCTTGCGGATGGCATTCACCGCCTTATCAAGGCCGAACAGGTGCTTGCCTTTTTCGAACACCTCCGTTTCCGGAGAGTTCAGATATTTAGGTTCACCACCATCGAGGCTGCGGCCGCCAAAGCCGATGATCCGGCCCTGGCGATCGCAGATCGGCACCATCACCCGGTGGCGAAAGCGGTCGTAGAAGCCATCGCCGCCGCGGCGCGGCACCACCAAGCCGGCCGCCTCCAGCAGCTCCGGCGAGAGCCCCTCCACCTGCTGAAGGTGGTTAAGCAGCCCATCCCAGCGCTCCGGCGCATAACCAAGGCCAAAGCTCTCGAGCGTGGTTTCGCTCAGGCCCCGCTGCTCGCGCAAATAGGCCAGAGCACCGACCCCCTCCGGGCTGCGCAGCTGGCTGCGGAACCAGCCGGCAGCCAGAGACAGGGCCTTATGGAGCCGCTCACGGCGTGAGAGCTGCTGGCGTAGACGCTCCTGCTGGGGGCCCTCGAGGGTTTCGACCGGCAGCTGGTATTTGCGCGCCAGCTCCAGCACCACATCGCTGAAACTCTGGCGCTGCAGTTCCATCAGGAACTTGATCGCATTACCGCCGGCCCCGCAGGAGAAGCAGTAGTAGAACTGCTTCGCAGCCGACACCGTCATCGACGGCGATTTGTCGTCGTGGAACGGGCAGACGCCGACGAATTCCCGGCCCTTCTTCTTGAGCACCACGTGCTCACCCACCACATCAACGATGTCAGCGCGTTCTTTAACGGCCTCGATCGTGC
>NZ_JBIPMN010000024.1:0-18418 GCF_044369115.1 Vulcanococcus sp.
CGGCTGGCGGCGATGAGCCACCGGCAGCTGCAACCGCTCCACCCTGGACGCGGGGCCTGAATCTGAGGTGAACACCGGCCACGACTGCGACACCTGCCGTAGGCGCAGCTGCTGCAACGCTTGCAACGCCGCGCTTTGCGCCACGATCTGTTGGCGCCACTGGGCCGCCAACTGCAGGCCGCCATCGAGATTCAGCACCAGGTTCTGGCTGGGCACCGCGCGCAGCAGCTCAATCGTGGTCACCTGGCTCTGGCGGGCCAGCAACTCCTGGAGTGTCTGGAAGAGGAGTGGACCGGCGCTGCTGCCCTGCTCGGTGCTGATCAGCTGATCGAACTCCTCCAGCACCCGCTGGCCGGCCCAGCTAGCCAGAAACTGCTGGGCAAAGGAGCGGTCTTGAACCAGGGGAGCGCGCAGGACGCGCCGGAGCTGCTCCCGGCCACGCGGATCGAGCAGATCCAGCCAGGCGCGCAGATCCCCATTCACATCGGCTGGCGAACGGCTCCAGGCCTCCAGGGCCACCAGATCAATGGGCAGACGCAAGCCATCGAGCCGCACCTCGAGCTGTTCCGCCGCCCGGGCAGGGGTCAGCCACAGCAGGCCAGCCAGCAGACTGCGCAGCACCGCACGCAACGGTCGACGGGTTGGCACGAGCACAGATGCTGTCAACAGGCCGGCAGTGGTGGCACCAGTTTCCCGCGCCGCTGCGGGAGCTGGCCACTGTGCGGCTGGTGGCGAGTTTCGGCGCAGGAGGGGTGCTTTATCTCACCCCGATGGTCTTCCACCAGGCGGATTTCTCCGCTTCACAGGTGGGCAGCGGCCTGGCCGTGGCGGCGTTGGCGGGGACGTTTGGCCGCTTTGCCAGCGGCTGGTTGCTGGATCTGGGCCTGACCTGCGGCCTGCCCGTGCTCTTGGCCGGCCTGTGTGGCTTTCTTGGCGACGCACTGCTGCTGGGGGCGCAACACCAACAGGGCTACGTGGCTGGACAGGTGCTGCTCGGTCTGGCCGGTGGGCTCTATTGGCCCGCGGTGGAGCTGGCTGTGCCGCTCTGCGCTCCGCCGATGGCCTCGGCGCGGGGCTACGCGCTCTCGCGCACAGCCGATGCAGGCGGCGTGGCCGGCGGCACCCTGGCCGGCGCCCTGCTGGCGCAGCTCGGGCACCTGCGCGGGGTGTACCTGGTGGATATGACCGCGATCGTGGCCCTGGCTGCTCTGCTGCTCTGGCGGCCGCTGCCGCGGGCCCTGCAGGCTGGCCGCACCGGCGTGCCGCGGGTGACCTGGGGCCAATGGTTGCCGGCTCTGATGCCCATGCTGCTGCTTTCGGTGGTGGCCACGGCGATTCCGGCCTTAATGCAGAGCGCCCTGCCGCTGGATCTGGTACGGGGCGGGCTGGAGCGCGATGCCCAGCCGGAAGCAATCAGCGCCCTGCTGATCGGCGTTCCCCTGGCCCTGCTGTTGCTGATTCAGTGGCCCGTGGGTCAGGCCCTGGCACGCCGCTCGGTGGCGGTGGGCCTGGGGCTGAGCATGGTGTGTTTCAGCGCCGGCACGGTTCTGCTCGCCCTATCAGCGCTGAGCGATCAGGGCATCGTGCTGGTGGTGCTGGCCCTGATGCTGCTGGCCCTCGGGCAGGCGGCCTTCCTGCCCACCTCCACTGAAGCGGTGGTGGAGCTGAGCCCTGAAGGCCATGGCGGCCTGGCCATGGCGCTGTTCTCCCAATGCTTCGCCCTCAGCGCCTTCGGGGCACCGCTGCTGGCTGGCCTGCTGCTCGATGGCCAGGGCCACGGCCTGCTGCTCTGGCTGCTGATGGCTGTGGTGTGTGGGCTGTGCCTGCTGCTGATCGGGCCCATCCGCCGCCGGGCCCACGTGAAGGGTTGAAACCAAGGCAGGCCAAGCGCAACACATGCCCGCGGGCGCGGTAGCCCACACAATCAGAGTAGTGATGCCGTGCCCATGGCTGTTCACGATCACGGTCGCCGTCACCCGCAACAGCACATCGGCCGAGCGGGGCTGGCCTCTGCCTTCCGTTGGAGCATCCTGCTCAACACGGCGCTGTCGCTGGCGCAGATCGTGATCGGCATCGGCTTCGGCTCCCTGGCGCTGATCGGCGATGCCCTGCACAACCTGGGCGATGTAGCCGGGCTGGCGCTCGGATGGGGGGCAGAGCGCCTCAGCACCCGCCCGCCAAATGGACGCTTCACCTACGGCTTTGGCCGCAGCACCCAGCTGGCGGCCCTGAGCAACGGTGTGCTGGTGGCGATGGCCTCAGCGGTGGTGGTGGTGGAAGCAATCCAGCGCCTGCACAACCCGCAGCCGCTAGTGAGCGGGCCGGTGGCCTGGGCCGCGGCGGCCGGCATCGCGGTGAATCTGGGATCGGCGCGCCTGTTCGGCCATGGCGGGCACGGCAGCCATTCCCACGACCTCAATCGCCGCGCGGCGATGGTGCATCTGATCACCGATGCCCTGGTATCGCTGGCGGTGCTGCTCAGCGCCTTACTGGTGGGCCTCACCGGCTGGCACTGGCTCGACCCCCTCACCGCCATCGGGGTGGGCATCGCCGTGGGTTACACGGGGCTCGTGCTGATCCGCGATGCACTGGTGGTGCTGCTGGATGGCATCCCCAGCCACATCCAACCCGAGCAGGTGCGCGCCACCCTGCTGGCTCTCCCGGGGGTGGTGGATGTGCACCACGTGCACATCTGGAGCCTGAGCACGAGCCAGGTGGCTCTCACCGCTCACGTGTGCCGCCGCGACAGCGGCATGGACGACCTGGAGCTGCTGCACCGCGCCAAGGACGCACTGGCCGCCATCGGGGTGGAGCACAGCACGTTGCAGCTGGAGCCGGGCTGAGGGCCGAGGCGCTCAGCCCTTGCTCACCTTGGCGGTCCAGGCCTCATGGGGCAGGGGCTCGGTGCCGTACTCCCAGTCGTCGTAGTCGGGATCGTTGCGGATCTGCTGGTGCACCTGCTTCTGCGCCTCGAAGTCGTGCTGCTGGGTGGCGTCCTGGGGGGTGGGACCGGCGGCCTGCTGCTCCGTCATGGGGCTCCGTGGGGTACGACCATTTTGAGGCAAACCAACTCGGGCGGCGCCCCAGCAGGAGCGAGCCCCATGGCGATCACCAGAGGCCGCGCACCGGTGCGGCGGAGGGAGCCGATTCCGACACCTGGGTGTAGACAGCGATACAAGCCGGGGTGTTCACATACCAGCTCAGCAGCGAGGTTTTGCGCTGGATGTTGGAGGCATCCACGTTGCACACATCCATCGCGCCCTGCAGACGCTCATCCACCGGCAGCAGGTCCATCATGCCGAAACCAGAGAGGTTCCCATCCACGGAATCGAGAATGATGGCGCTGCGTACGGCCTGCAGGCTGTTCTGCTGGCTGTAGTAGGGGGTGTAGTTGTTCTGGCCGATGCTGTTCTTCAGGAACTGCACGCCTTTATCGCTATAGAGGAAATCAGCCACAGCCACCACGTCCACGGAGTAGCTCTTCGACAGCCCCTGCTGCAGCTCATCCTGGCTGTAGCCGGAGCGGGAGATCAGCCCGTTGGGCACCGGAGTGTTGTTGGTGCCGCTCAGGGGATTCAGCACATCGGAGCGGGGACCGATGCAATTGACGCACACGGTGCGGGCCGTGAGGGGGATGGCCTGGGCGGCTGCGCCGCCGAACACAACGGCAGCACCAGCAAGACTCGCAAAAACCTTGATCACGGGAGGGAAAGGGGGTTCCTTCCTTGACTAGCCACTTTCCGCTCACAAGGCATCAATCTGTCAGTGTTGATCGGAAGAGCGCAGCGGACCTGCCGCAAACAACAACCGCACCAACGCCCGAGAGGCCCAACAAGCCAAGCCTTTGGAGAAAAACAGTCCTTACAACCTCTCGTAGAGCCTGGCTGCAGCTGAGTCCTAGACGTTGAACAGAAACTCCATCACATCGCCTTCCTCCACCACATATTCCTTGCCTTCGGCCCGCAGCCAACCCTTGTTGCGCGCTTCGGCCAAGGAACCCGCTTCCAGTAGCTGCTTGTAACCGATGGTTTGGGCGCGGATGAAGCCGCGCTCGAAGTCGGTGTGGATCACGCCAGCCGCCTGTGGGGCGGTCATGCCGGCTTTGATCGTCCAGGCGCGGGTTTCCTTCTCACCGGTGGTGAAATAGGTGCGCAGACCGAGCAGGCTGTAGGTGGCGCGGATCAGACTTTGCAGGCCGCCTTCGTCCACCCCAAGACCCGCCAGGAATTCAGCGCGCTCCTCCTCGGGCAGTTCGATCAACTCAGCCTCCACCTGGGCGCTGATGCGCACGGTGCCGGCACCTTCCTGTTGGGCCAGGGCTGCCACTTCCTCGCAATAGGCATTACCGGCGGAGAGATCGTCTTCGCTCACGTTGGTGGCATAGATGATCGGTTTGGCGGTGAGCAGCCCAAGGGGCTTGACCATCGCCGCCTCTTCATCGCTGAGCTCGATGCTGCGGGCCGCACCGCCCTGCTCCAGCACAGCCTGAATGCGCTCCAGTGCCGCATCCTCCACCTGGGCCTCCTTGCTGGTGCGCACCTGCTTCTTCAGCCGCTCGCGTCGCTTCTCCACCTGGCTCAGATCCGCCAGGCCCAGTTCCAGGTTGATCACTTCAGCGTCGCGGGCTGGGCCCACCGAGCCGCTCACGTGGATTACGTCGTCGTTTTCGAAGCAACGCACCACATGCACGATCGCGTCGACTTCGCGGATGTTGGCCAGAAACTTGTTGCCCAGACCCTCGCCCTGGCTGGCGCCTTTCACCAGACCAGCGATGTCCACGAATTCCACGCGCGTGGGGATCAGCTCCTTGCTGCCGCTCAGATCGGAGAGCTGCTGCAGGCGCGGATCCGGCACCGACACCACACCCGAGTTGGGCTCGATGGTGCAGAACGGATAGTTGGCCGCCTCCGCCTGGGCGTTGGCCACGAGGGCGTTGAACAGGGTCGACTTGCCCACATTGGGCAGTCCCACGATTCCGGCTTTAAGCATGCGGGGAATCTACGAACTGCCCCCCAACCCTTCGCCGGTGATCCACCCCACAACCCAGGGGTGCGACCAGGAAGACTGGTGTGAGCGCAGGCGCAGGACCATTCCCTCCTCAATGCTCCAGTCCCCTCCCACCCGCGAGGGCAAGCCGCTTCCGGCAACCGCGCGGTTCAGCCCCGGCTGGCTCCAGCGCAAACGCCTCTGGGCTGGACTGATAGCCGGCGTGCTGGTGGTTGGAGGGGGCAGTGCCCTACTGAGCCAGCGCCGCAGCAGCAGCCAGCAGCGCAGCCTGGACACCTACACCGTGCTGGCCCGCCAGGGCAGCCTCCCCGGCGTGATCACCGCCAGCGGTGAGCTCGAGGCTTTCCGCAAGGTGAATGTGAGTCCCAAGCGTCAGGGGGTGCTGGAGAAGCTGTTCGTGGAAGAGGGCGACAGCGTGCAGGTCGGCCAGGCCCTCGCACTGATGGATAACGGCGATCTGAACGACCGCCTCGAGGAACTACGCGCCCAGGTGCGCTCCGCCAAGGCTCAGCTCAACCGCAGCCAGAGCGAGCTGCAGCGACGCGAGGCCCTGATCCGCCAGGGGGGCATCAGCCTTGATGACTACAACAGTTCCCGCTCCACCTATCTGGTGGACAAAGCGGCCGTGGAAGCGGCGCAGCAGCGGCTCCAGCAGCGCATGAAAGAGCTGGGCGACCTAACGGTGCGTGCGCCCTTCACGGGAGTGGTAACGGCCCGCTTCGCGGATCCAGGCGCCTTTGTCACGCCCACCACCTCGGCTTCGGCATCGGCCGGTGCCAGCAGCTCATCAATCGTGGAGCTGGCCCAGGGGCTGGAAGCCGTGGCGAAAGTGCCCGAGAGCGACATCGGCCGCATCCAAGCAGGCCAGAGCGCCTCGGTGCGGGTGGATTCCTTCCCAGATCGTCGCTTCCCGGCCAGGGTGCGCCAGATCGCTCCCCGCGCCGAAAAGCTCAACAACGTCACCTCGTTTGAGGTGAAGCTGCAGCTGATTGATCCGCCGCCGGAACTGCGCATCGGCATGACCGCCGACATCGACTTCAACACCGGCACCCTGGCTGCCCGCACCGTGATCCCCACCGTGGCGGTGGTGACCGAGCAGGGCAAACCCGGAGTGCTGCTGGTGGGGCCCGGCAATCAGCCCACCTTCCAGGCCGTGACCCTAGGGGCCAGCAGTGGCAAGGACACCCAGATCCTCGAAGGCCTCAAACCCGGCACCCGCGTGTTCATCGACCTGCCGCCCTGGGCCAAGAAGAAGCGCGAGTGATGCAGGGCGGTTCAGCCCGCGGCCTGGGTGAGGAAGCGGCGAATCACCTCCACGATCCGCTCGCTGGCCTTGCCATCACCAAACGGGTTATGGGCTCGCGCCATGGCGTCGTAGGCGTTGGGATCCTCCAACAGCAGTGACGCCTCCCGCAGGATGTCGGCGCTGGCGGTGCCGATCAGCTTGGCGGTGCCAGCATCCACCGCTTCCGGCCGCTCGGTGGTGCGGCGCAGCACCAGCACCGGTTTTCCCAGGGCTGGGGCCTCCTCCTGCAGGCCACCGGAATCGCTGAGCAACAGCGTGCAACCCCGCATAGCCGCCACCAACTGGTCGTAATCGAGGGGTTCGGTGAGGAAAGCCCGCGGGTGATCGCCCAGCAGCGCCTGCAGCGGTTCGCGCACGGTGGGGTTGCGGTGCAGTGGCAGCAGCAGGGCCGTATCGGGGAAACGCTCCAGCACCGCCAGGAAGCCCTGGCCGATCTCCTGCAGCCGCTCCCCCCAGTTCTCTCGCCGGTGCACCGTGGCAAGGATCACCCGCTGCCGCGCGAAATCGAGGCCGGGGTGCTCAAACGGCGGCGCCTTCTCCGCCATCAGCAGCAGGGCATCGATCACCGTATTGCCGGTAACGCACACCTCGCCCACCACGCCGGAGGCACGGCAGTTGGCGGCGGACACCTCCGTGGGGGCGAAGTGCAACTGGGCCACCTGCGAGATCAGCCGTCTGTTCGCCTCCTCCGGATAGGGATCCATGATGTTGTCGGTGCGCAGGCCCGCCTCCACATGCCCCACCGGTACCTGGGCATAGAAGGCGGCCAGGGCTGAGGCAAATGCTGTGGTGGTGTCGCCCTGCACCAACACCAGATCCGGCTTCTGCTGCTCAAACTCGGCCTGCAGGCCCTGAAGAGCCCCGCAGGTGATGTGGGTGAGCGTTTGTTTGGGGGCCATCAGCGCCAGGTCGTGATCAGCCTGCAGACCGAACAGCTCCATCACCTGGGCCACCATTTCGCGGTGCTGACCGGTGAGCACCACCCGCGTGCGGAAATCAGAAGCCGCCTGAAAGGCCTGAATCACCGGCGCAAGCTTGATGGCCTCCGGGCGCGTGCCCAACACGATGCAGACGTTGTGGGGAGTGCTCACAGGGGCCGGCCATGTAGCCGGATCCTAAAGATGGCGGGCGAATTCCCTGGGCATCGGCTGCATCCGCCGCGAAGCTGGTCTCAGCGATCCCAGCCGTGGTGAGTGCCAGCTCTCCGTTTCCCCCCAGCCTGTTTCCCTCGCTGACAGAAAGCGCAGCGGCCCCTGGGCCGCTGCCGGCTCCACCAACCCAGAGCAGCAACGCGCCAGGCGCGCTGCATGGCCCCCAGCCCGGCAGCCTGGAGGGCATCGTGAAGATCGCCGATGCCAACGGCTTCTCCGATGTGCATCTCGGCGTTGGCGAAGAACCGAGGTATCGGGCCCGCGGCGAGATGCTGCGCACCGGCTGGCCAATCACGACTACCGCCACCTTCCACGGTTGGCTGCGGGAGATGCTCAGCCCGGCTCAGATCGATGGCTTCGATCGCGAGAAGGAATTCGATGGCTCCCACGCCTTCCCTTTTGTGCGGGTGCGCATCAACTTGATGGATTCGCTGCGAGGCCCGGCCATGGTGCTGCGGCTGATCCCTCAGCAGATCGCCACTCTGGAGGATCTCAATCTGCCTTCCGTGCTGCAAGATCTGGCCTCATGCCCCAAAGGGCTGGTGCTGATCACTGGGCCTACCGGATCGGGCAAAAGCACCACCCTCGCCGCGATGATCGATTGGATCAATCGCAACCGCAGCTGCCACATCCTCACGATTGAGGATCCAGTGGAATTTGTGCACGAAAGCCGGCAATCGCTGATTCGCCACCGGGAAGTGGGGCAGCACACCCGCCACTTCCACAACGCGTTGCGTGCAGCCCTGCGGGAAGACCCCGATGTGATCCTGATCGGCGAAATCCGCGACGGTGAAACCCTGGCCACGGCAATCGAGGCCTCGCAGACGGGCCACCTGGTGTTCGGCACGCTGCACACCAATTCGGCCGTGAAAACCGTGGAACGGGTGCTGGGGATGGTGCCGCCCAACGAGCAGGAGAACATCCGCAGAGCCGTTTCAGAAAGCCTGCTCGGAGTGATCGCTCAGGGTCTGCTGAAAACAACAGACGGCAAAAGGGCCGCCTTTCACGACATTTTGATCAACACAGACGCCTGCAAGGACTACATCCAGCGCGGTGAACTGGCGGAGATCGAAGAAATCATGGCCCGCAGCTGTTTCGACGGCATGCAAACCGCCAATCAGGCGCTGCAGCAGCTGGTGGAGCAAGGCCGGGTGGCAGCCAATGACGCGCTGGCTCAGAGCCTCAGGCCAAACGAATTGGCCCAGGCGCTGCGCGGCAAGAGCTAGGCCTTGCCGGCGAGGCGGGCGATCAGCAGCACGCTCAGGCCCACCGAGAGGCCGAGCATCGCCATACGGCCGTTCCAGATCTCAGCTTGTGGCGTGAAACCTCGTTTCCATTGATTGAGCTCTTCAGGAGCTGCTTCCACCACGTCTTGAGCCAGGTCGGAGGGCTCGGGTGCCGATTGAGCCGAGGCCATGGCTGATGCCGATGAGTCTTAGGAGCCTAGAGAAGTTAGAAGGCAGGCTGCGGTTCGTAGAGAACCGGCGCCTCCTCGAGGGCCAACCGGGGCGCCACGGCCAAATCGATCGGGCTGCAAGCACCGCCGCTGAAGCGCTGCTCAGCCGCCACGGCGATCATCGCGGCGTTGTCGGTGCAATAGGCGAGCGGCGCCAGACGCCATTGAATTCCGAGCTCTCCGCAGCGCTGCTCCAACCGCGCGCGCAGGCGCCGGTTGGCCGCCACACCACCCACGAGCACCAGGGTTTGCAGGCCCTGATCGCGGGCGCAGCGGGTGGTGCGCTCCACCAGCACATCCGCCACCACCTGCTCAAAACTGGCCGCCACATCCGCCAGCGGGAAGGGCTCGCCGCCGCGTTCAGCCTCCGCCTTGAGCTGCTTCGTCAGGCGCAGCACGGCTGTTTTCAAGCCGCTGAAGCTGAAGTCGTAGGGATGGACCCCCCCCTCGGGCAGCGAAACGCGCCCTTTCGGCAACGGAAAGCGCCGCGGATCACCCTGCTCAGCCGCGATCTGGATCGCCGGCCCCCCGGGATAACCCAGATCAAGCAGGCGGGCCACCTTGTCGAACGCTTCGCCGGCGGCGTCATCACGGCTGCGGGCTAGGCGCTGGTACTGGCAAGGGCCATCCACACGGATCATTTCGGTGTGCCCGCCACTCACCAACAACACCAGATAGGGCCCTGGCGGCAGCGGATCGCCCAGCTGCACCGAGCAGAGATGCCCCTCGAGGTGATGCACGGCCACAAACGGTTTGTTGTGAAGCCGCGCCAGGCTCCGCCCCGTCACCGAACCAACGAGCAAGGCACCCACCAGCCCCGGAGCCGCCGTGGCCGCAATCGCATCGAGCTCGCTGAACGCCAGGCCGCTCTCCGCCATCACCTGCTCAATCAGCGCCGGCAGAGCCTCCACATGGCGGCGGGAGGCGATCTCCGGCACCACCCCACCCCAGCGCGCATGCTCCTCCACTTGGGACGCCACAGCGCTCGCGAGCACCCGCTGATCGCGCACCACAGCGGCCGCTGACTCGTCACAACTTGTTTCGAGGGCCAGCAGGGTTGGCATCAGCTTTGAACGACCCTCGTACTGTCCGTAAGTGACATCCTGCCGTGCAGCAGCTGGACCCGATGCGCCGCCTCTTTGCTGTTCTGATTTCTGCCCTGCTGATCTTCGGCTTCGCCCCTGTGGCCAAAGCCGATGTGGCCGGTCTGACCCCCTGCGCTGAGAGCGCCCGCTTCCAGCAGCGCGCCGCTGCTGCCATCACCGACCAGGCCAAGGCTCGCTTTGCGATGTACAGCCAGGCCTCCTGCGGTGCTGATGGCCTGCCCCACCTGATCGTGGATGGCCGCCTCAGCCACGCCGGTGATTTCATCATTCCCGGCATCGCCTTCCTCTACATCGCTGGTTGCATCGGCTGGGCCGGTCGCAACTACCTGATGGCAATCCGTGGCGATAAAGACGCCACCATGAAGGAGATCCAGATCGATCTCTCCCTGGCCTTCAAGAGCACCCTGGCAGCTGCCACCTGGCCGCTTGCTGCGTTCGGCGCCCTCACCAGCGGCAAGCTCACCGAGGCCGACGACAAGATCACCGTCTCCCCCCGCTGATCAGGCAGAGGCCTGAACGCATTCCCCCTCATCCAACGACACACCAGCGATGAAGAAGTTCCTCACCACTGCACCGGTGTTCGCAGCCATCTGGTTCACCGTGACCGCCGGCATTCTGATCGAATTCAACCGCTTCTATCCCGATCTGCTCTTCCACCCGATGTGAGCAGCAGAAGGCTGAATCCATAAAAAAGCGGCTCTGGTGAGCCGCTTTTTTTGCGCCCAAGCGCTTACCGGTTCAAACCCATCAACTGCTCCAGCTGGGCCAGAGCGTGATCCAAATCGTCGTTCACCAGAACGGCGTCAAATTCGGCCTCAGCAGCCAATTCCACACGAGCCCGCTCCAAGCGTCGGCTGATCGCCTCTTCGCTATCCGTGCCTCGACCACGGATCCGGCGCTCCAGCTCCTCAAACGACGGAGGCTTGATGAAGATCTGGAAGCCGCTGGGAAAGCTCTGGCGCACCTGGCGGGCTCCCTCCAGCTCGATCTCGAGCAGCACAGGGCGGCCGGCAGCCAGGTATTGCTCCACCGGCTCCCGAGGCGTGCCGTAGCAGTTGCCAGCGAACTCGGCCCACTCCAGCAGGCCTGCCTGGGCCACCTTGGCCTCGAAGGCGGCGCGATCCAAAAAGAAATAGTGCTGCCCCTCCTGCTCGCCGCTCCGCGGCGAGCGGGTGGTGGCCGACACCGAGAGCCAGATCTGGGGATGCCGCTGCAACAGCGCCGACACCAGGGTGCCCTTGCCAACCCCGCTCGGACCTGTGATCAGAAACAGCCGGCCGGCAGCGGAGGCCTCAGCAGCCATGAACGATCGATCGCGGCCCTGCAGAGTAGGTGTGCCGCCGCAGCCCGATCGCCCTAGCCCATGGCACCTGCCGCGCTCCAGGCCATGGACCTCACCAGCCTGCGGGCTGTGCTGAGCGAACTGCAGCCGCTGCTGGTTCCAAGCCGCTTCGAGAAGGCCCAGCAAGCCGACAGCCACACCTTGCAACTGGGCTTTCGCACGCTGCAGCAGCGCCTCTGGCTGGAGCTGAGCTGGCTGGCGGAAGCTCCGCGTTGTTTCGCGATCGAGCCACCCCCGCGGCAAGGCGATGGCAGCACACTGGCCCTACAACTGCAGCACGGCCTGGGGGGCTTGGCCCTGGTGAACCTGGCGCAACCCGGCTGGGAGCGGGTGGTGGAGCTGGGCTTTGCCGCACGGCCCGGTGAAGCGATTCAGCGCTGGTTGGTGCTGGAGCTGATGGGGCGCCACAGCAATCTGTTTCTGCTCGATGAGCAGCGGCGCGTGGTGGCGGCAGCCCGCCAGGTGCGCCCACAACAATCGCGGCTGCGGCCGATCGGCACGGGCGACACCTACAGCCCGCCGCCACCCCTGAGCGGTGAAGTTCCCAACTCCGGTGAACCGTTTGAGCGGTGGCGCACGCAACTGAGCCTGCTGCCCCTGCCCCTGCTCAAGGCCCTGCAGAGCGCCTACCAAGGCATCAGCCCAGCCCTGGCACTGCAGCTCACCGGCGACACACCGGGGTGCAGCGAAGCCTGGCTGGCCCAACCGGTGGGCGAGCTGAGCAGCGCGCAATGGCAGGAGCTCTGGCAGCGCTGGCAGACCTGGCTAAAAGCTCTCCAAGACAATCGGTTTGGCTTCAGCCCTGGGCGCTGCTGCTCCTACCGCTGCTGGCAGCAGAGCCTCTCAAACACAGATGAAACACCAAGGGAGCCCGATCCGCTCGCCATCAACCAGGCCCTGGCCGCCTATCACCAAGAGCGCCTCGGCAGCCGGCAGGTGCTGCAACGCCAGCATCAGCTGCGGCAGCGGCTTGAGCAGCAGCTCAACCGCGAACGCCAGCAACTGGAGCACCAGCAGCAGCTGCTGGATCAGGTGGAGAACAGCGATCAGCTACGGCAGCAGGCCGATGCGCTGCTCTGTTTGCCGCAACCGAGCCGTGACCAGGTCGCTGAAGCTCAGGTGCTCTACAAACGGGCACGCAAACTGCGGCGCTCCGTGGCCGCGATCACGCCGCGGCTGGAGCAGCACCGCCAGCGGATTGAGCAGCTGGAAACCAGCCTCACCTTTCTGGAACAAGGGCCCAGTCACAGCCATGGGGCCGCCCTCGCACATCTCCAAACCTTGGAGGAGGAATGCGCCAATCTGCAGGAGTCTGGTCGAACCAACCGCTCGCAACGCCGCCAGCAGGCCAGCACCACCCCCAACCCGCTAGAGCTCGCCAGCCCCAGTGGCCTGCGCCTGCAGGTGGGCCGTAACCACCGCCAGAACGAATGGATCAGTTTGCAGCAAGCGCGCCGCGGCGATCTCTGGTTCCATGCCCAGGAGTGTCCGGGCAGCCATGTGGTGCTGAAGGGATCCGAAGGCCTCAGCGCCGAGGGGGATCTTCAGGCCGCTGCCGATGTGGCCGCCCACTTCAGCCGTGCCCGCGGCAACAGCCGGGTGGCGGTGGTGATGGTGCCCTGCGAAGAACTCCAACGCATCCCCGGTGCTGCGCCGGGCACCGTGCGCTATCGCGGTGGTGCGGTGATCTGGGCCGATCCGGGTCGGGCGGCCTCTCTACTGGCCGCAGGGGCCCGTAGCCTCTGAAGTCATGAGCGAGCGCGACAACAGGCCCGAGGGCAACACCGTGCTGCCCGCCCCAGCCCCCATTCGCATCGAACCACCCAAGGTGGCAGACACCCCGCCCACGCCCGACGAGGAGTTCCCGGGCGAGGTGGAGATGACACTGGTGGATCACCTCGAGGAACTACGGCGCCGCATCCTGCGCAGCCTGCTGGCGGTGGTAATCGGAGCCGGTGCCTGTTTGCTGCTGGTGAAACCGCTGGTGCGGCTGCTGGAGGTGCCGGCCAAAGGCATTCATTTCCTACAGCTGGCGCCGGGTGAATTCCTGTTTGTGTCGATCAAGGTGGCCGGCTACACCGGCCTGATCCTGGCGCTGCCCTACGTGCTCTACGAGGGCCTGGCCTTTGTGCTGCCTGGTCTCACGCGCCGGGAACAGCGCTTAGTGGCTCCAGCGGTGGGGGGCTCCGCCGTGCTGTTCATGGCCGGCCTGGCCTTTGCGTGGTGGGCATTGGTGCCTGCCGCACTGAACTTCCTCGTGAGCTACGGCGCTGATGTGGTGGAGCCGCTCTGGTCGATCGAGCGTTACCTGGATTTCGTGCTGCTCCTGATGGTGGCCACCGCCCTGGCCTTCCAATTGCCGGTGCTGCAGATGCTGCTGGCAGCCCAGGGGATTGTGAAGGCGCAGACGATGCTCAGGGCCTGGCGCTTCGTGGTGGTGGCCTCCGCGTTGGCAGGCGCCGTGCTCACCCCCTCCACCGATCCGGTCACGATGCTGCTGCTCAGCGGCGCCATCACCGCCCTTTATCTGGTGGGCGTGGGCTTGGCTCGGATGGTGCAACGGGCCTGAGCGCTAGATCAAAAATTCACTGGCGCGGCCTTCCGGCAGGTCGAGCGCGAGGTTCATCGCCTTTCCCAGCCGCGGTTTATCCGTGGTGGTGAGCAGCCAGCCGCGCACCTGCGCAGCGACGCCAAGGCCATTGAGCGTGGCCACCAACTCCTCGAGCTGGGCTTCGTATTGCTCAGCCGTCATCGGAAACGACTGCTGCTCGAGATAACCCCACATCACCTGCAGATACAGGCGTCCACGGCGCACGATCAACTGCAGGTCGTAGGAGGCCTGCCAACGCTTGCGGAGGATCTCGAGCACCTCAGCGCGGCTGAGTGGAGCTTCGGGCGGCAGGGTCACGGGGGCGGTGGCGCGCAACAGCATGTTGCAGGCTGCCGGCGCTAGGCCTGTGCGGCCAGCGGGAGCCGGAGGGGCAACGTCCATAATGGGCGCCACGTTGCAGTGGCCACCACGCCGCCCCGTATGACCCAGATCCCAGCAAGCGCCTCGAGTGGTGACGTGCCCGGAATGGGTCGTCGTCAGTTCATGAACCTTCTGACCTTCGGGTCGGTGACCGGCGTAGCGCTGGGTGCTCTCTACCCGGTGGTGAACTACTTCATCCCCCCCAAGGCTGCAGGCTCCGGTGGCGGCACCGCTGCCAAAGATGAGCTGGGCAACGCCGTGACCGCCACGGGTTGGCTGAGCAACCACCGTGAGGGCGATCGCAACCTGGTGCAGGGCCTGAAGGGTGACCCCACCTATCTGATTGTTGAGGGCAGCGATGCCATCGGCAGCTACGGGATCAACGCCATCTGCACCCACCTGGGTTGCGTGGTGCCCTGGAATGCGGCTGCCAACAAGTTCATGTGCCCCTGCCACGGATCCCAGTACGACGCCACCGGCAAGGTGGTGCGCGGCCCTGCCCCCCTCTCCCTGGCCCTGGCCCACGTGTCGGTTGAGAACGACAACGTGTTCCTCAGCCAGTGGACTGAAACCGATTTCCGCACCGGCGAGAAGCCCTGGTGGGTCTGATCTCCTCTCCAGTCGTCTCCCCCTCGCCTTTCCGCCCCATGCGTCGCCCCTTTTCCCTGCTGCTGAGCTCGCTGCTGGCTCTCGGCACTCTGCTGTTCGCCCCCCAAGCCAGCTGGGCCTATCCGTTCTGGGCTCAACAGAACTACGACTACCCGCGTGAAGCCACCGGCAAGCTGGCTTGCGCCAACTGCCACCTGGCCAAAAAGCCCACCCACGTGGAACTGCCTCAGGCCGTGTTCCCCGATGAGGTGTTCAAGGTGGAAGTGGAGATCCCCTACGACACATCCGTGCAGCAGCTGGCTGGTGATGGCAGCCGCACCGGCCTGAATGTGGGTGCCGTTGTGATGCTTCCCGACGGCTTCACCCTCGCTCCTGCCGATCGCCTCACCGACGAGCTCAAGGAAGAAACCGCCGGTGTTTATGTGACCACCTGGAACGAGGAGAACCCCAACATCCTGTTGGTGGGTCCTCTGCCTGGTGATGACCACCAGAAGATCGTGTTCCCGATCCTCTCGCCTGATCCCGCTACAGACAGCAACATTCACTTCGGTAAATACCAGCTGCACGTGGGCGGCAACCGCGGCCGCGGCCAGGTGTACCCCACCGGTGAGAAGAGCAACAACAGCGTCTACACCGCCGCCACCGCCGGCACCGTGCAGGCCATCAACGCTGGCGACAACGGTTCCACCAACGTGGTGATCCAAACCTCTGACGGCAACACCGTCACCGACACCATCCCCGCTGGCCCCACCCTCACCGCTGCAGTGGGTGATGTGGTTACCGCCGGTGCCGCTCTCACCAACGACCCCAACGTGGGTGGTTTTGGTCAGCTTGACGCCGAAGTTGTGCTGCAGAACCCCAACCGCATCTATGGCTTGCTTGCCTTCTTCGCCGCGGTGGCACTGGCCCAGATCATGCTGGTGCTGAAGAAGAAGCAGGTAGAAAAGGTTCAGGCCGCCGAAGGCATCTGATGCCCCTCGCTCTGTTCACCTCTCCGGGGCCCTTGCTGTTTCAGCTGGGGCCCTTTTCTCTGCGCTGGTATGGCCTGCTGATCGCCATCGCGGTGCTGCTCGGACTACTGCTGGCCACCCGCCTGGGCAAGCAGCGGGGCATCGACCCAACCCTCATTGCAGACCTGCTGCCGATTTTGGTGTTGGCCGCTGTGATCGGCGCACGGCTGTACTACGTGACCTTTGAGTGGCGGCAATACCAACTGAACTGGCTGGATGCCCTGGCCATTTGGCGCGGCGGCATCGCCATCCACGGTGCGCTGATTGGCGGAACCCTGGCCGTGATTCTCTACAGCCGCTGGCGCCGGATCGCCTTTTGGAATCTGCTCGACGTGCTGCTGCCCTCGGTGGCGCTGGGCCAGGCGATCGGCCGCTGGGGCAACTTCTTCAACTCCGAAGCGTTTGGTCTGCCCACCGATCTGCCCTGGAAGCTCACGATTCCCTACGCCAACCGGCCAGTGGAATTTCTTGATCAGAGCACCTTTCATCCCACCTTCCTGTACGAATCGCTCTGGAACCTCGGGGTGCTGGCTCTGCTGTTGGTGCTGTTCGAACGCGGGATCCGCGGCAAAATCAACCTGCCGGTGGGCGCGATCAGCTGCCTCTACCTGGTGGCCTACAGCTGTGGGCGGCTTTGGATCGAAGGCCTCCGCATTGATCCGCTCTGCCTGATGGGCACACCGCCCTACTGTGACGGCGGCCTGCGGATGGCTCAGTTGGTGAGCCTTGCGCTGATCGCCCTGGGCGCCTTCGGCCTTTACTGGCTCTACGGCCGGCGACAAGCGCTGCCCGATCCCAGTGGAGTGCAGGCATGAGCGGCAAGGTGTGGATTGTGGGAGCAGGACCGGGGGCCCCCGATCTACTCACCCTTCGGGCTGCGCGGACAATCGAGCAGGCCGAGGTGCTGATTTGGACGGATTCGCTGGTGAATCCGCAGCTGGCGGCGATGGCCCCAGCTCACTGCGAACGAATCCGCACCAGCACCCTCACCCTGGAAGAGGTGATGGCGTTGATGCTGGATCGAGTGGCAGCCGGCCAACGGGTTGTACGCCTGCACGACGGCGACACCTGTCTGTACAGCGCCCTGCATGAGCAGCTCTGCCGCCTGGTCGATGCCGAGGTGGAGGTGGAGGTGGTGCCTGGCTTGAGCGCTTACCAGGCCACAGCCGCTGCCCTGCAGGCCGAGCTCACCATTCCGGGACTGGTGCAAACCATCATCCTCAGCCGAGCCGGAGGGCGCACGGGCGTACCGGAGCGGGAAGAGCTGGAGCACCTGGCCTCCTTGCAGGCCTCGCTTTGCCTTTATCTGAGCGCCCGCCATGTGGAGGAGGTGCAGGCCGAGCTGCTGCGCCACTACCCGGCCGAGACCCCCGTTGCGATCGGCTACCGGGTGAGCTGGCCCGACCAATGGATCCAGGTGGTGCCGCTCTCGGAGATCGCGCGCATCAGTCAGGAACGGGACCTGATCCGCACAACGCTGTATGTGGTGAGCCCTGCTCTGGCAGCGCCTGGTGCAGCCCGCTCTCGCCTCTATTCCGCCAGTCATCACCACCTGTTCCGTGGTGGCGCCTGAAAGGCGGAAGCAAGGCAGGCGATGTTCTAAAGTCTGAGGGCGCGAGCGATCAGCGCACGCGGGCGATTAGCACAGTGGTAGCGCACTTCCTTCACACGGAAGGGGTCACTGGTTCGAATCCAGTATCGCCCATTTAAAGACTTAAAGATTCACAAATGGCGTGGATCCAATAGTTTACTGGAACAAATCATCAGAGTTCCGCACCGGACATCGCCAGTGCCGATGAGATCTTGGGTGGTGTTGACCAACAACTCCACTTTTCAGCATCAGCCTGGAACAGCGCTGTTTTCACGGCACAATGTCGGCAACGACCCAGCTGACTCCACCGTGAACGCCAGTGAGTCCAACCCTTCCAGCGCTGGGAACAACGATCCCCTGGCCGTGCTGGGGCAGAGCCTCCGTCAAGCACGTGAGCAGCGGGGGCTGAGCGCTGCAGCCCTGGCCGCTCAGTTGCGCATGGGCGAAGAACAGCTACACGCCCTGGAATCTGGAGACCCGAAGCGGCTGCCGGAACTGGTGTTTGTGATTGCCCAGGCCCGCCGCGTCGCAGCAGCGTTGGGCATCGATGCCACACCCCTGGTGGCGCCGATTAAGCAACTCAGCAGCCAGCTCAAACCGGCGCCGGCACCGCTGAGCTCGACTGAACCCGCTGGCCGCCAACGCCCCCGCGCCCGGCTCAGCGCTCAGAGCTACACCCAGCAACCGCGGCCGCGCGCCAACCACTCCGGCGCTGCGCTCCGCTGGCTGGGGAGCCTGGCTCTTCTGGCCGGGGTGGGGGCCGCCGGGGTGTGGGGATGGCAGCGAGCTCCTCAGATGATCAGCCTGCTGAAACCTCAGATGCCAAGCCCGGCCCAGCCCAAGGCCGCTGCCGTGCCCGTTGCAGCCAA
>NZ_JBIPMN010000019.1:0-19723 GCF_044369115.1 Vulcanococcus sp.
CGCGCCCCGCAAACTGCGTTGCTGGCGCGCCTCGATGCGCACGATGGTGCAGCGGGCGGCTGAGCAGCTGAGCCTGGAGATGATCCCCAGCCGCCGCTGTTATGCCCTGGTGGAGTGGCTGCAGGAGCGCCAGGCCACGGTGTACCCCGCTGAGGAGGGCTACATGGCCGGGCCACTGGCACCAGCGCCTTTGCCGATCCAGCCCCTGGCAGTGCCCCTACCGGAAGCTGCACGCGGTGATAGCTGGAGCTGGGCTTCCCTGCCTCTCGGTGCTCTCAAGGAAGCGGCGGAGTGGGATGTGAGCTTTGCCGGGCTGGTGCCGCTTGATGGCATCGGCGACGACGACGCCATGGTGAGCGGCCTGCGCCTGTTCAGCACCACCCGCTCTTTGGCGATTGCTGGTTGGATTGCCGGCCTTGAGCCGGTGCGCTTGGAGGTGAGCGGCAACCAGTTGGTGCTGGAGGCCGGCTTGGAGGATCGCTGGTTGTTAGGCAACCTGGAGGCCGAGGAGGCTAAGGCCGCCGCTCAGTCCTTCCGCGCGGCGCGCGAGCAGGTGGGCGGCGTGCAGTTTCTGGCGGTGCAGAGCAGCGAGGCGCAGAGCGGCTTCGATGGCTTCTGGGTGCTGCGTGATCTTCCCGACGCCTAAGGAGGCGGACCATGGCGGAAGCCGTTGATCCCCCTTTTGATCGCCCAGATTCCCGCTTCAATCTGCTCGAGGGGTGGACCTGGATCGGCTGCTACGGCGGCTACTACCTTCAGGCTGATCTGCTCGCCGGTTTTGAGCACGGCTTCTTCACCCGTCAGTGGCAGGGCCGCGGGCCGGAGGTGCTGGCGGGCTATGTGAGCGCGGGCGTGAGTGTGCATCGCCCCAAGCAGGTACACAGTGCCCTGGTGCTTCCCGCCAGTGCTGCTTGCGCTGAACCCTGGCCGGAAGCCGATGGCCTGGTGAGTGATGCCGGCGGCCAGAGCCTCTGGGTGTGCGGTGCAGACTGCACGCCGGTGTTGATTGCTGATCCGGTGAGTGGCCGTGTGGCGGCCTGCCATGCCGGCTGGCGCGGGGTGGCGGCCGGCATTCTGCTGGAGGCGATCACGCAGTTTGAGGCCGAGGGCTGCAGCCGCAGTGATCTGTTGGTGGCGCTCGGCCCGGCGGTGAGCGGCGAGCGCTATCAAGTCGAACTCAGCGTGGCTCAGCAGGTAGCGGATTCGCTGCCAATGGCGGACGGCGGTGCGACAGGCTCTGCCATGGCAGAGCTAGAGCGGTGCGGAGCGGTGTGCAGTGATCCCGAACCCTGCCGTTCCCGCCTCGATTTCCGCGCCGCCACGCGTCGCCAATTGGAGTTGGCTGGGGTTCCGGCCGGGCAGATCAGCGTGTGCCCGCTGTGCACGGTGGGAGAGGAGCTCCTCTTCCATTCCTGGCGCCGCGATCAGGTGAAGGCGGTGCAGTGGAGCGGCATCGTGTCGCAGCAACTGCCCGACTGAGCTGTCGCGGCCCGCTGAGCGGCCGTGGCTGGGGTGTGGCGCTTCGTCAGTGTCCGAGGTCGGATATCCATGGATATCCACACCTGGACAGTGGCTTCAACACCTGATGAGCGCCGTGGCTTCAACACCTCGTCCACCATGATTACCGCTCAGTGCTGTTCAGGATCACCAGGATCTAGATCCAGGCTGAGTTGGCCTGGGCTTTCCTGGGTCCGGCGGCTTCGGGAGCGGCTTGCGCTGGCATTGCTGTTGCTCCCCTTTCCGCCGGCGCCAGTGCTTCGGCTGGTGCTGTTGGTGCGGCTGGTGCCGCTGAACCAGCTGAGCAGGGCTTTCCAGCCGGCTGGATCCAGCCGTTCAAGATCCACGGCACTGGGTTGAAGGGCCGAAGCCGGCTGGCTGGCCCAGAGATCCGCCCAGGCCACATCGCACCCGGCAATGCGTTCATGGCCGAACGGATGGAGATGTCTCGGAAGGCGAGCCATGTCGGCATGAACGTCTCTGATGTGGAGGCGTTGCTGCTCCAACGCCTCCAGGCGCAGTCGGCGTGAGCGCTCGTAATTGAGCACCGGTGCGGGGTAGTCGGCCATGGCGGGTGGTGCGCCAAGTTGATCGTTGGTGAGGCCCCGCAGTTCCGGCAGCCAGCGGCGGATGAACAGCCCCTGGGGGTCGCAGCGATCTACGGCCACCTGCCCAGGGTGGTAGATCCGCGTCCAGGCTTTGCTTCCGTGGTACGTCACGCCGGCCTGCATCGCCCATTGGTAGTGATCGATCGGGCAATCGCCATCGATCAGGTGCCGCATGTAGTGCAGGGCCCCGAAGCGCCAGTCGATGCCGCAGAGATTGGAGAGGAAGCTGGCGTAGATGGCGCGGCTGCGGAAATTCAGTTCCAGCCAGCCCCCTTCGGCTTGCAGGCAGCGGGCCGCCGCATCCACGATCGGGAAACCGGTGCGCCCTGCACACCAGGCGTCATACAGCTCTTCTTGTTCAGCTGTGAGTACCCCGGCGGACTGTTCTGAGCTCAGCCCCGCTGCATCAAAGACCGTGCTGCTGCCGCCCTCGAGCGGACTCCACAGCGCGCTCAACTCCAGTTGCGGCAGGTAGCGGAAGCGTTGGTGGATGGCGCAACCCCAGCGCAGGCGGCTTGCCAATTGCACGGCGCTGCGGTTGCGGGGATCGCGGCGTCCGCCTTCGCCGCCGCTGCGGGGCAACAGCCAGGCCAGCCGCTGGAGGCACTGGCGTGGGGTGATCACCCCGAATTTCAGATAGGGGCTCAGCCCGGTGGTGACCTTGGCGGAGGGGTAGCTGAGCTCCCAGTAATAGCTCCGTGAGGCGGGGCCTTCGCAGAATTGTTCGAGCCGTTGGAAGGCAGCGGCGCTGCCACCAGCTGGGATCGGCTTGGCGTCGGCACGCAGGCCCAGTTCTTCGAGGCTCGGTACCGGTTGATCCGGCAGGGCATCTGAGGGTGTTGGCACAACCAGCCTCACCGGAGCTGGCAGGGCGGGGCTGGCCATGGCTTGATGCCACTGGCGGCTCCAGTGGCTGTAGTGCATCAGTTCGCCGGTGGCGCCAGCGGGCTCCACCCAGTGCAGTGGGATGCGGTGAGCGGCCAGGGCGCGGCTGACGCGGGCATCGCGCACACGGCCCACCAGGCGTTCGCTATCGGTGTGAGCGATCACGCCGCCGGCGCCACTGGCGCGTACAAGCTGCAGCAGCACCTCAGCTGGATCGCCGTTGCGAATCAGCAGACGACCGCTGCGTTGACGCAGCTCGGCATCCAGTGCGCGCAGGCTCTCGAGCATGAACGCCACCCGGGCGACAGCGGTTTCGGGATGAAACAGCAGATCCCGATCCAGCACGAACACCGGCAGGACGGCCCCGCGGCGACAGGCTTGGCTGAGGGCTGCATGGTCGCTCAGACGCAAATCGCGCCGGAACCACACCACCGTGCACGCCATGGCGACTCACTGGCCGGCCAGAGGAGTTTGGCAGTCTGGTTGCAGTGCCTCGGTCTCGATGCGATAATGCAAAAGTTGCATAGCTAACAATCAGATGCTCACAGGGGCAGATCTTCTCGCCAAGGTCAAAGAGCTTGGCGATGTGAGCAAGTCCGACATCGTTCGGGCCTGCGGCTATGTGTCCACCAAGAAGGATGGCTCCGAGCGTCTCAACTTCACGGCCTTCTATGAAGCCTTGCTCAATGCCAAAGGTGTGGAGTTTGGCGGTACGACTGCCAAGGTTGGTAAGGGTGGCCGCAAGCTGAGCTTCACCACCAAGGTGCAGTTCAACGGCAACCTGATGGTCGGCAAGGCTTACACCGCTCTGTTGGATCTCAAGCCCGGCGACGAGTTTGAAATCAAGCTGGGCCGCAAGCAGATTCGCCTGGCACCTCTCGGTGCTGCCGACGAAGAAGAGTGAGGCCAACGGCTTCCGCCACGCGGATGCCATCCATCGCTGCGGAGAGGATGCCGCCGGCAAAGCCGGCCCCCTCTCCCGCTGGGTAGAGCCCAGGTGTGTTGATGCTCTCCAGCTGTTCATTGCGAGGCAAGCGCACGGGTGAAGAGGTGCGCGTCTCCACCCCTGTGAGCATCGCGTCGTCCATGGCGTAGCCCGCGATCTTGCTGTTGAACGCCGGTAGGGCTTCACGCAGAGCTTCGATGGCGTAACCCGGCAGCGCACTACTTAGATCCGTGAGCGTCACTCCTGGCGCATAGGACGGCTGCACGCAGCCGGTGGCAGTGCTGCTGCGGCCCGCCAGAAAGTCACCGAGGCGTTGGCCGGGAGCGGCGAACGTTTCGCCGCCCAGGGCGTAGGCCCGCGATTCCCAGTGCCGCTGGAAGGCCACTCCCGCCAGTGGATCGGCGGGGCCGTTGCCGTAGGGCTCTACATCCTCGGGCTCAATGTTCACCACGATGCCGCTGTTGGCATTGCGCTCATTGCGGGAGTGCTGGCTCATGCCGTTGGTCACCACCCGCCCAGGTTCTGAGGTGGCGCCCACTACCAGGCCGCCTGGGCACATGCAGAAGCTGTAGACGCAGCGGCCGTTGCTGGCGTGGTGCACCAGCTTGTATTCCGCCGCCCCCAGCTGTGGGTGACCGGCGCAGCTGCCCCAGCGCGCCGCATCGATCAGCGGTTGGGGGTGCTCGATGCGGAAGCCCACCGAAAATGGTTTGCGCTCCATCGCCACGCCCTGCGCCTGAAGCATCGCAAAGCTGTCGCGGGCGCTGTGGCCCACCGCCATCACCACCTGCTGGGCCGCGATGAAGCGCCCATCGGCGAGGGTCACGCCGCGAACCGAGTGGTCTTCAGGGTTGAGCTCCAGCCGATCCACGCGGCTCTCGAAGTGGATCTCACCCCCGAGAGCGGTGATCTGCGCCCGCAGGCCTCGCACCACCGTGGCCAGCTTGAAGGTGCCGATGTGGGGGTGGTGCAACACCAGGATCTCGGGATTGGCACCAGCCGCCACCAGTTCCTCGAGCACCTTGCGGCCCAGATGGCGTGGATCGCGTACCTGGCTGTAGAGCTTGCCGTCGGAAAAGGTGCCGGCGCCGCCTTCGCCGAACTGGGCGTTGGATTCCGGGTTAAACGGACGTTTGCCCTGCCAGAAGCCGAAGGTGTCAGCACTGCGCTCCTTCACCGGTTTGCCCCGCTCCAGCAGCAGGGGCTTCAAACCCATCTGAGCGAGCAGCAGGGCGCAGAAGTAGCCGCAGGGGCCGGCTCCCACCACCACTGGCCGAGGCAGATCGGCGTCAGCTGCTGCCTGTGCCACCAGCTGATAGGTGGTGTCGGTAGCGGGTTGCAGGTGCGGGTCGCGCCCGAAGCGTTTGAGCAGCCGCTGCTCCTGGCCGGGCTCGAGGCCGAATTCCACGCTGTAGGCCAACTGAATCTTGCTCTTGCGGCGTGCATCCACGCTGCGCTTCACCACCCGGGGTGGCTCCAGCAGCTGCTCTGGTTCCAGTTTCAGGCGGCGGCAGAGGGCCTCGCCAAGCGCTTCTGGCTCGTGGTCGAGTGGCAGCTTCAATTCGTTGAGCCGCAGCATCGGCACAGTCGCTCGCCAGTACTGCATTTCAGCACCCGCGCAGCGGCGCTGCTTAGGGTCGACCTCCTTGCTGCATCCCCATGTACGCCACCTACTTCGGGGCCAACGGCTGGCTACTGGAGCTGGGGGGGCTGCGGGTGTTGGTGGATCCGTGGCTCACCGGCGCGCTGCGGTTTCCACCTGGGGCGTGGTTTTTCGAAGGCCAGCTGCCAGCCAGCCAGCCGGTGCCTGAAGATCTCGATCTGTTGCTCTTGACCCAAGGGCTCGACGATCACGCCCATCCCGAAACCCTGCAGCTGCTGCCGCGTTCGCTGCCGGTGGTGGGATCGCTGTCGGCAGCAGCCAAGGTGCGCAGCCTTGGCTTTGAAACGGTCACCGCTCTGCGGCCTGGCGAGGATTGCCGCCACGGCGATTTGCAGATCACGGCCACCGCTGGCGCGCCTGTGCCGCAGGTGGAGAACGGCTACCTGCTGGAGCATCCAGCGGGCTCGCTTTATCTTGAGCCGCACGGCTACCTCAGCCCAGATCTTCTCGCCCGACCTCTCGATGCGGTGATCACACCGGTGGTGGATCTGGGCTTGCCGGTGGCGGGTGCTTTTGTCCGCGGCCAGGCCGTGCTGCCGCAGCTGCTGGAGCGCTTCTCACCGCGCACCGTGTTGGCGAGCACCGCGGGTGGCGATGTGGTCTTCAGCGGATTGCTCACCCGGCTGTTGTGGATGAAGGGCAGCACGGCGAGCGCGGCAGCAGCGATGCCGGCCGGCAGTCGGCTGATTGATCCTCAGGTGGG
This sequence comes from Vulcanococcus sp., assembly GCF_044369115.1. Classification (GTDB taxonomy): domain Bacteria; phylum Cyanobacteriota; class Cyanobacteriia; order PCC-6307; family Cyanobiaceae; genus Vulcanococcus. The sequence goes on from NZ_JBIPMN010000019.1 coordinate 6,303, forward strand.
CGAGCGCTACTCCCTGGCCACGGCTGCCTGAGCCTGATGCCGCAGCTTTGCCGCACTCGGCACTGTGGCGGCCTGCACTCCATACGGTGGCTTCGTTGTTCGTGGCTGCGTCGGGCCTGCTCCTGATGCCTGATCCGCTTGCGCTGCGCCCCCTGATTCGGGATCTCCACGCTGTGGTGGTTGATCTGCATGCCAGGCCCATCCCCCCAGCCTGGGGACGCTTGCTGGTGCTGCTCGCCCTACTGGCTGCAGGCGGATTCGGCTTTTGGCAGCTTCAGGCCTGGCCGCTGCGGCTCGCGGCAGCGTTGCTGCTGGCGTTGGCTGAAACGCTGCTGCTGATTGCAACGCACGAGGCCTGCCACGGCATCCTGCTGGGCCGGCAGCGGCTCGAGCTGGCCCTGGCGGCACTGATCAGTTGGCCGATGGCCTGGCCCTTGTTCACCTATCGCTTGCTGCACCTCCTGCATCACCGCTGGAATGGGCGCGACAAGCGCGACCCCGAGCGAATCCACCACCAGCAGCCCGGGTGCTGGTGGTGGCTGGTGCTAGCGGGCGGGGCCGGTTTGATCCTGCGCACCCTGCAGGAGGCGTTGCGGCTCCAGGGGCAGCACCCGGCCCTGCGCCGCGCCCTGGTACTGGATGGGCTCGGGATTGTGTTGGTGCAGGCGTTGATTGTTGTGCTGGTGATCAAGTACGGCAACGTGATGGTCTATGCCTTGAGCTGGCTGTTCGTAGAGCGGGTGGCAGGGGGGCTGCTGCAGCTGCGGGGTGCCATCGAGCATTGGCAGCTCTGGCAACCGCAACCCCATCCGTTGCTGAGCCAGTTGTACGGCTCCCGCACGGTTGCCGTTCCGAACTGGCTGAACGGCTGGCTTGGGGGATTGCCGCATCACAGCGCTCACCATGCCTTCCCGGGGCTTGCCACAGCTCGCTTGCCCCAGGCCACCGCGCGTTTGCAGGCGGTGTTGCGGGCGCATGGCTACCCGCCCTTGCCGTGCTGCCAGGGCTACGGCGAGGCCCTCAAGCAGCTTGGCTGAGCTTGTCCAGTAAGGGCGCCATCCAGGGCTGCCAGATGCCCCGCGCCAGGGTGTGCTGGCAGGGCTTATAGATGCGGCGCGCCCGGATGGTGTTGCGCAACAGATGTAGCTCCTGGGTTGTGAGTTCAAGCGTGATCAGGGCTGCCATCAGCGGGCCTCAGATGGGGTGATCCAGCTGTAGGCGTTTCAGGGAACATCAGGCTGCTGATGCTGCAGGAGTGCCGCTGTTGTTGCGCAGAGTGCTGCCACACGGCGGCGAGCCTCAGCCTTGCACTCGATCTGGCCGCGCTGCCAGATCGAGTGGGAATTGGTGGGCGTTGCGCTCGTGCATGGCTTCGATGCCGAGGTTGCCGCGATTGAGCACATCGGCCCAGGTGGGAATCACGCGGCCCTGGTGATCGAGCACCGCATGGTTGAAGTTGAAGCCGTTGAGGTTGAAGGCAAAGCTCACCACCGCCAGGGCTGAACACCAGATGCCGATCACCGGCCAGGCGGCCAGCAGGGCATGCACACTGCGGCTGTTGTCGCTGGTGGCGTAGGGCATGATCAACCGGCCCATATAGGCGTGGGCCGCCACGATGTTGTAGGTGGGTTCTTTCTGGCCAAACAGATAGCCCCGGTTGATCGATTCCTGTTCGGTGGTTTCACGAATCAGGCTGCTGCTCACTAGCGAGCCATGCAGGGCCGCCAGGAAAGCTCCACCGAAACTGCCGGCCACAGCGAGCATGTGCAGCGGGTGCATCAGCACATTGTGTTCAGCCTGCAGCACCAGCATGAAGTTGAAGGTGCCGGAGATGCCAAGGGGCATGCCGTCGGCAAACGATCCTTGACCAAGTGGATACACCAACAACACGGCCATCGCACCGGCCCAGGGGGCGGAGTAGGCCACAGCAATCCAGGGGCGCATGCCCAGCCGGTAGCTGAGTTCCCATTGGCGGCCCATCCAGGCCGTGATTCCGATCAGGAAGTGGAACACGATCAGCTGATAGGGCCCGCCGTTGTAGAGCCACTCCTCCACGCTGGAGGCTTCCCAGAGGGGATAGAAGTGGAGCCCGATGGCATTGGAGCTAGGCACCACGGCTGCGCTGATCAAGTTGTTGCCCCCCAGCAGCGAACCGCTCACCGGTTCGCGGATGCCATCGACATCCACGGCGGGTGCGCCAATGAAGGCCATGGCGAAAACAAGCGTCGCCGTGAGCAGGCAAGGAATCATCAGCACACCGAACCAACCGATGTAGATGCGGTTGCCGGTGTTGGTGATCCATGTACTGAATTGCCGCCAGGGACGACGCCTGGCCGCAGAAGAAAGGCTTGTCATGGTGAATGGTGTGAATGACACACGCCCCGACGATCTCGATGCGCTGGTAGGGCGGGTGCTGATTGATGTGCGGCGCAACGTGGTACTGATCCCTTGGTGGCTGCGTGCTGTGTCAGAGCACCGGATCAGCCCATGGCTCGTTGCGCCGCATTCAGGCTGGCGGCTGTCAGCAAGGGCCGGTCTCTGCGGCGCCGCCTTGCAGCGGCACCGCAGCGCATCGGTGAAGCCGCGTGCGGCGCGCAGGGGCTGGCGTGATCAGGCTGGGTCAGTTGCTTCGCATCGATGACCGCCGCGATCGTGATCCTGTTGGTGCTCGGCACCCTGGTGGTGGTGATCATGCCCAGCCGGGAGGAGTTCGCCTGGTTTCTGCGGCTCCGCCGGCCGCTTTGGCTCGGCTTTGAGGGATTGATCCCATTGATCTGGTTGGCTATTTATGGCTGCTTCTATGCCTCGGCGCTGTTGGTGTGGAACCGCACCAATGGCTGGGGATTGATGGCTGGGTATCTGCTGTTGCTGGTGCTGGTGCAGAGCTACACCTGGTTGATCTGCCGCACTCGTCGCCTTGCCAATGGCACGGCCGTGGGCCTGGCGGGTTGGCTCTGGGGGGTGGCGCTCACGCTCGTGGTGGCAGGCTCCTCGCAACCCGCGGCCCTGCTGTTGATTCCCTATCTGCTGTGGAGCCCGGTGGGCACGCTGGTCACCTGGCAGATGCAGCGCCTGAACCGCTGATCCATCGCTGATCGGGTGTAGGCCTTGGCTCTCCAAAGTGTCTCGGTCTTCTTAGACCGAGTGCAGACACTCCCCCGCCATGTTTCTGAGAACCCGTCAGGACGGCTCGCTGATGGAGGTATTAAGCCTTCCGAAGCTGTTTGATCCTTTCGCGACGCAGCTACCGGGTCGTCTCCATGCCGGCGAGGAGCTGCAGGAGCCTGAACTGTTCCACAAGAGTGACCTGGTGTTTGCCTCCGGAGAATCGTTGCCACGCTGCTGGGTTGATCCTCACTACGGAGCGCGGTGAGTTGTTTCTTGCCGGAACGCCTCAAAGGTTGAGCTGGGGAAGCCACCCTTGTGTCTTTTTCTGGTCTCAATCTTGTTCTTTCATGGCTTTGTTTGTCATCTGCTCGTGGTGCTGTTTGTGTCTGATCATGCTTGTTAACCTTGATCATGCTTTCGACGCCGATCCTGGGTTGAAAGGTCATTGGTTTGCATGTAGGTGTTGATTTGAGAGTCTCCGCTTCGATGCGTTGATTCCCCGCGTGCTTGGGTGAAGTGGGCGTCGCAAAATTTGTTTCTTGTGAAGCATCTATGCGTAACCCTGAAGCACACTGCTGTATTTCATTTGAGATTGTGCTGATTTCCGAGGGGTTCGATGGTTTGATTCTTATGTTTGTGCGGCATCGCCTTTGGAGATAGGATGCGTCACCTGGTTACAGGCGGAAGCGGATTTATCGGCTCCCATCTGATTGATCATTTGATGGCAGATCTAAATGCCCAAGTGATCTGTGTTGACAATTTTCAAACGGGCTCAAAGGGTAATGTTGCGCATTGGCTTGAGCATCCGCATTTTGAGTTGATTCGCCATGATGTGACAGAGCCTCTCCGCATTGAGGTTGACCGTGTCTGGCATTTGGCTTGCCCGGCGTCGCCAATTCACTATCAGGCGAATCCGATCTCCACGATCAAAACTAATGTGCTGGGAACCCTCAACATGCTTGGCTTGGCTAGGCGATGTGGAGCGCGTTTTCTTTTGGCATCAACCAGTGAAGTCTATGGAGATCCACTGGTATCGCCGCAGTCCGAAGCTTACCTCGGAAATGTGAGTTGTACGGGGCCTAGAGCTTGCTATGACGAGGGCAAGCGTATGGCCGAAACCCTTGCCTTTGAGTATCACAGGGTTCATGGACTCAAAGTGCGTGTGGCGCGTATCTTCAATACCTATGGCCCACGTATGGCTGCCAACGATGGCCGTGTTGTCACCAGCTTTATTCATCAGGCGCTGCGTTCTGAGCCGCTGACTGTATACGGTGATGGATCCCAGACGCGATCGTTCTGTTATGTCGACGATCTTGTGGCTGGCTTGCTGGCATTGATGGATTCCAGCTGTCTTCGGCCAGTGAATCTTGGCAATCCAGTTGAAATCACCGTAGCGGAGTTAGCGGAACACATCATCGACCGCTTTAACCCCCAGCTCACAGTGAGTCACCATCCTCTGCCAGTGGATGACCCTCGCCAGCGCCGGCCGGATATCAGTCGGGCTCAACACGAGCTTGGTTGGATGCCGAAGGTCTCTTTAGAGGACGGATTGGCACGCATGGTGGCGGCGCTTCAGGGGCAAGACGTCATGCCAGCGGTTGAGCCTGAGATGGCGGTCGTGACCTGATTTCAATCGCAAGACTCATCTCCTGTTCCTTCACGCGCTGTTTTCCCGTTCAACCCCATGGTTCAATCCATCTGCTGTATTGGTGCCGGCTATGTCGGTGGCCCGTCAATGGCTGTGATGGCCGATCGCTGCCCAGGTCTCGATATCACTGTCGTCGATCTCGATCAGGCCCGTATCGATGCCTGGAACAACCTTGGTCGTGGTCCTCTGCCCGTGTATGAACCAGGCCTCGAAGCTGTGCTCGATCGCGTTCTTGGGCGCAACTTGCAGTTCAGTACCGATGTAGCCAATGGCATCAGAAATGCTGACATGGTTTTCCTGTCAGTGAATACCCCTACCAAACAAAATGGCCATGGCGCAGGGGTTGCTGCCGACATCACCTACATCGAAAAAGCCGCAAGGCAGATAGCCGATGTAGCCAAGGGCCATACGATCGTCGTGGAGCGATCAACCTTGCCCGTGCGTACCGCCGATGTGCTACGGCGCATCTTTGCCAATGCACCAGCTGCTGGCTTTGAGGTGCTCTCCAACCCTGAATTCATGGCGGAGGGAACCGCCATCAGTGATCTGGAATCCCCAGATCGTGTGCTTGTGGGTGGTCATTGTGACCATGCGGTGGATCAGCTGGCCGATATCTACGCCAACTGGGTCAGCCCGGAGCGAATCATCCGTACCAATCTCTGGTCTTCTGAACTTGCGAAGCTCACCGCCAATGCTTTTCTGGCTCAGCGGATTAGCTCGATCAACAGCATCGCTGCTCTGTGCGAAAAGACAGGAGCGGATGTCGTGGAGGTACGCCGAGCCATCGGTAGTGATTCGCGGCTGGGTTCCCACTTCCTCAGCCCTGGCCCGGGTTTTGGTGGTAGTTGCTTTAAAAAAGATCTACTCAATCTGATCTATCTCGCGGATCACTACGGCCTTGCTCCAGTTGCTAACTACTGGCGCTCCGTGGTGGAGATGAATACCTATGCTCAACAGCGCTTGGTTCGCATGATTGTTCGCCACTTGTTTGGCACCCTGCGCGACAAAACCATTGCCATTCTTGGATTCGCATTTAAGGCGGATACCAATGACACCCGCGAGAGCCCAGCAATTGCCATCTGCCGTGAGCTGCTTGGGGAGGGTGCCCACCTAGCCATCCATGACCCAAGGGTTAGTCCCAAGGATGTGCACGCTGCACTTGATTCAGCAGTTGATGACGGATCGGGACACAGCAGTTTTCGTGTGGAGTCTCAGTTGAGTTCGATTTTTCGTGATGCAGATGCTGCTGTGGTGCTTACTGATTGGGCTGAGTACCGCCAACTCGACTGGCCTCTGTTGGGTGCTCTGATGCGGCGTCCTGCCTGGGTCTTTGATACCCGCCGCGGTATTGATCTTGAGGCTGCACACCGATGCGGCTTGGATACCTGGGCCATTGGCGCTGGGGAGCAGGACTAATGGCCACGGTGTTAGTGACCGGTGGCGCTGGTTTTGTGGGCTCCCATGTGATTCCCGGTTTGAAACGGCGCGGCCACCGCGTTGTTGTATTTGACAACCTCCAGCGTGGCCATCGCTCAACGGTGGATCAGCTCGATGTGGAGTTTGTTCAAGGAGATCTCACCAACTCTGAGGAGCTCCAGCGCTTGTTCGTGGGGACGCACTTTGATGCCATTCTCCATTTCGCAGCGTTGGCGTATGTCGGGGAGTCGATGCTCAACCCTGATGTTTATTACCGCGTGAACACAGCGGGAACGCTCAATTTGCTGCAGCAGTCCCTCTCTGCCACCGAGGGGCAGCCGCCGCCGGTGGTGTTCTCATCCAGCTGTGCAGTGTTTGGAATCCCCAAGCAGTTGCCGCTCGATGAGCGCTCTCCAAAATCTCCAATCAGTCCTTATGGTCGCAGCAAGCTTGTAGCGGAATGGCTGCTTGAGGATTTCGGCCGTGCCTATGGTCTCCGCTCTGTTGTGCTGCGCTATTTCAACGCAGCTGGTGCTGATTTGGCTCATGGTCTCGGAGAGATCCATCAGCCGGAAACCCACCTGATCCCCTTGGCAATTTCCGCGGGTCGTGGTGATGCCCCCCTTCACTTGTTCGGTACTGATTTCGATACCCCCGATGGTTCTGCCATCCGGGACTTCATCCATGTGTGTGATCTCGCAGAGGCCCACTTACTAGCCCTTGATCACCTGCTGGCTGGAGGCGACAGTGATGATTTCAATCTCGGTAGCGGCTCCGGGATTTCGGTGTGGGAGCTGGTGCATGCGGTGGAAGCGGAGCTGCAAAGCCCCGTGCCGGTGCATCAGGCTCCCTCTCGTCCGGGGGATCCTCCCGCCCTGGTCAGTGATTCCCGCAAGGCTGCAGTGGTGCTTGGTTGGCAGCCGCACTACTCCTCACTGAAGCGGATTGTGTCTGATGCTGCGGCTTGGGACCAGCGGCAACGGCTTTACATCTCTCATGAGTTGAGCCATGTCACCACCTGAACCGCGATTCATTCCAGTGCTTCGCCCCCAGCAGCAAGCTGTGTTGTTGGTTCTTGTGCTGGTTTGGGCTTTTTGTGTGGGCCTTTTTTGGGCCTGGTGGTTGCAGCCGGCTCATTGGGCGGCCCCATGGGGGATGGCCCTCAACACCTTGTTGTTGGTGGTGGTTACGGCAATGCCGGCCTGGGCCTATTTCTTTCTCGTGCGCATGCAGCGGGTGAATCCCCGTAGCTCGTTCCCTGTGGATTTGCGCCTTGGCATGGTTGTGACAAAGGCGCCTTCAGAACCGTGGCCGTTGGTGCGCGAGACCCTAGAGGCGATGCTTGCCCAGGAGCCGGCTCACGATACGTGGTTGGCCGATGAGAATCCAACAGATGAGGTTCTGCGCTGGTGCGCCTTGCATGGCGTGCAGGTTTCCACCCGGCGGGATCAACCCGGCTACCACAACGCACATTGGCCACGGAGGCGCCGGTGCAAGGAGGGCAACCTTGCCTACTTCTACGACCACTACGGATATGAGCGGTACGACGTGGTTGTGCAGCTTGATGCTGATCACAGGCCCGAGCCGGGATATCTACGAGCCATGGTGCATCCATTTGGTGATCCTGAGGTGGGCTATGTGGCTGCTCCATCGATCTGCGACCGCAACGCATCCAAGAGCTGGGTGGCACGGGGGCGTCTCTATGCAGAGGCGGGATTACATGGTCCACAACAGCTTGGTCACAACGCTGGTTATGCGCCTCTCTGCATTGGTAGTCATTACGCGGTACGCACCGCAGCGTTGGTGGAGATCGGCGGGCTAGGACCTGAGCTTGCCGAGGACCACTCCACAACTTTGCTGTTGAACAGCAAGGGTTGGCGAGGTGTCTTTGCCATTGATGCTCGCTGTCATGGCTTGGGTCCTGAGACCTTTGAGGACGCCATGGTCCAGGAATTTCAGTGGTCCCGCAGCCTTACAACGATTCTTCTGGCCTTAACTCCCAAGCTCTGTTCGCGCTTGCCCTGGCATCTTCGCTGGCAATTTCTCTATAGCCAGCTCTTTTACCCACTGCGCGGCAGCCTGAGTGTTGTGGGCGTGATCCTGCCCGCCGTCGCCATGGCAACGAGCCAGCCATGGGTACGCGTGGATTACCCCATCTTTCTTCTGCTGTGGCTGCTCTATTCGCTGCTCACTCTGTTGCCGCTTTTTTGGCTGAAGCAGCTGGGTCTTCTCAATCCACCTTCTAGTCGTTTGGTGAGCTGGGAGCAGATGCTGTTCGAACTCACTCGCGGACCGTGGGTGTTGGCCGGAGTGATGGCTGCCTGTTTGGATCGGTTCTGGTGTGGCTCACATGACTTCCGAGTGACCAGAAAGGAACAGCAAATCCGACCCCTCAAACTTACTTTCATCACGCCTCACTTGATTTTGGCTTGCATCGGTGCGTTGACGGCTTTATTGCTAGGCCATTCGGCAGGTGATGCGAAGGGCTACGTTCTGCTGGTGCTGATCAGCGCTAGCAGTTCAGCAGTAGCTGCTGTTCTGGCGCTCGGGTTAGATCATCGGTTGAAGCGTCTGCCGTTGTTTCAACTCGGCTATCACTACGGAATTGTGCTGGGTGTTGCGGCCCTGGTCTTCGTTACGGCAGTGCTACGCCATGAGGAGTTGCGAACACCATTGCAGCTCACGGAGGCATTGCCTACTACTCAACTCTGGAGGCCTTAAGTGAACTGTCTTCAGCGTCTTTGGCCACTAGGCCTGTTGTTTGGCTTCATGGCAGGGCTGCCACTATGGTCTGCCCAGCGTAGTTCAACTTTCTTCAGCGGGGCTTACCGCTACCCAGAGCTTGAACATCCGCTGCCTCATAGTTCGATTGAAAGCACCTTTGTGAGCTGGATGGATGCCCAAGCTCCTCAGCACATCAGCTCAGTGTTGGAGCGAGCTCGTCAAAGGCGGAGCCTGGCATTGATCACTCTGGAACCATTTCCTGATCCCTATCGACCTCAATCTGATCGCACGCTCGTGAGAGATGTTGTTCGAGGTGACTACAACCAGCGTATCAAAGCTGTGCTGGAGCCATTGTGCCGGCCCGAGCAGCCTGTGCTGTTGCGTTTTGCCCATGAAGTGGACAACGCCGGCCAATACCCCTGGTCAGTGAAGCGAGGCGAGGATTATGTGCGTCTCTACCGTTCGGTATGGGCTCAAGCAAGACATCCCCAATGCCGGCGAATTCATTGGGTCTGGTCTCCTGCCGGAAATCGTCAATCCGGTCTTTTTTGGCCTGGTGGTGATGCTGTTGACCTGATCGGGGTCTCCGTCTACAGCTCTCCGCGCTGGAGCCAAAACGGGGAATTGCGCAGCTTTGCCCAGGTTTATGAGCAACGGCGTTGGTTACACCTGCGCTTTCGCAAGCCCTTATTGGTGGCTGAGATGGGTGTGAGTGGTACTAACCAGCAACGTCGACGCTGGTTAATGGATGCCCGTGAGGCGATTCGCAGATATCCGGAGTTGATCGGATGGGTCTACTTCAGTGCCCCACAGCCAACGTGGATTCCTCTTCCCACTGGGCATGAGGACTGGAGCCTCTCCTCGCAGCTCTTGGACTTGGTTACATCTCCGCGGCTTTCTTCCGTATTTCATTGCCAGCTTCTGCATGTCTCGCTTCCTCTTCTCCATCAAAAAGTGTGCGGCCCTCGTACGGCTTGATCCGCCTGAATGGTTCTTGTTGCTCCTGATGATGCCTCTGACAACTGCGCCAAGTGTGCATGCGGCAGAGCTTCCGCCCTACAGCGCACCCAGTGTAACCCCGACCCAGATGCCGACAGCCTTTACAGCTGAATGGGGAAACTATTTCATTAGCACCTCCTCGTACGCCTACGAGCAGTGGCAACGCAACGATCTCTTCGTTGACGGCTGTTTGAATCTTGGAGCTGGCATTGGGAATCCACGCACAGCCGTTGCAGTGGAGATTGATTACAACATCGAGAGCTTTCGTGGGGTTCCGGAGGGTGGAAGCGTCGATGTCAGGGTTGGTCGATCTGTCGTGAACCATTCACGCTTTAAAGCTGCAGTTGGTGGGGGTCTGTTGCGTGCGTTCACCTACGGCCAGTTGTCAAAAGAACCCAAAAGTGCCTATGGTGTGCTGACCATGGCCTGGCCTCTGCGGCCAAATGACGCAAGCTTCCGCCAGACACTTCAATTGAATCTGGGCGCTGGTAGTGGACGCTTTCAGCGTATTGATCAGGGTTGGTTGCCGAGTCAAGGAGTTGTTGCCTCCTTGGGTGTGGAGTTGGCGCCGAATGTGGGATTGAGTGCTGGTTGGGTGGGTCGTGGTGTTAATGCCACCTTGTCGGTTGTTCCGGCTCGCGGTGTCCCCTTATTTGTTAGTCTCTCAGGTGTCAATCTTGACAACAGTGGCGATGCAGGTCGTGCTGCTGTTCTCTCTCTGACCTGGGGGGGCAGTTTCCGAACGGCAACGTTCTGATTGCTGTAGGTACTCTCTACTCCTTGTCGGATGCGACCATGCCTTTTGGCTGTTCATGGTATCGACGCGTTCCTATTCTTGTGACCTTTATTCTGTGCGTACCTGGCTCTGATCGCTTTCTGATCTGTCTTTTTGGATTTAAGCGCTATTCCAGGCCCTAAATGTCTCTCTATGAGCTTCACGGTCAGCCTTGTCGTCCTGTTCGAACCTGATCCGCTGGCTGATTGAGCTCTCGTTTTTTACAGGCTTGTCTTGCCATGAGCTCTAGCACCTCGGTGTCGCTCACCGGCTCGAAGCTTTGATACCAGGCCCCAACGGCGCAGAGGTCATCGACCTCCGCTAAAGCGACCAGCTGATCCAGCTGGGGTCGTAAGGCATCTGCAACGCGCCGATCGATCACCGGCACCGCCAGCACCAGTTGGCTGGGTTCGCTGAGGCGCAGCGACTGCAGCGCTGCCATCACCGTGAGGCCGGTGGCCACGCCGTCGTCGATCACCAGTAGCGGTCGACGGCTCAGTGCCGCTGCTGGTGGATCGCCATAGAGGCGCTGCCGGCGTTCGAGTTCGCGCTGCTGCTCCGCCATGATCCTTTGGCGCAGAGCGGGATCGAGCCGATAGGCCCTGGCGATGGATTCATCCCAGATCTGCACGCCATCGGGAGCAATGGCTCCCAGGGCCAGTTCCGGCGCCTGGGGATGGGCGAGTTTGCGCACCGCCCAGCTGGCCAGCGGCAGGTGAAGCTGTTGGGCCACCTCGGCGGCTACCACGATGCCGCCGCGTGGAAGCCCTACCACCAGGGCGTTGGGTTTGTGGCTCCAGCCGCTGAGCTGCTGAGCCAGAGCTCGACCGGCGTGCCTGCGATCACGCCATAACGCTGTTCGAACCATGGTGATGGGCTTTCCAGATGGAGCGGAGCTGAACCGCCAGCAGTGGCGCTGGGATGCACAGCAGCAACCACCACCACAACTGTGATGGGATCGGTGCCATCTGGAAGGTTCGGGCCAGGGGCGGCCATCCCTGTAGCCCAACAAAAGCGATCAGCTCTATGGCGATGCCCAGCCACAGCAGAGCATTGGGCTTAAAGCGGTTGCCGCGGCGGCAGGCCAGGGCGGTGCCCGCCTGGGCGAACACAATCGATCCAAGGGCCACCGCCGAAGCTTGGTGTTGCACAGCTAACAGCTCGGCGTTCGCCTGATGGTGCAGCAGAGCTGGAGTGATGCTGCGCAGCTGGGGAAGGGTGATCCCGTGGCTCCACCAGCTGAGGCCATAGCCGAGCATCGCCAGGGTGGCTTCAATCAGCCCTAGATACAGATAGGCCTGCCGCAGCAGCGGCCGATCCAGCAGCGGCTGATCACGATGGCGGGGTGGTTGGCTCATCACATCGGCCCGGGGCGGATCGGCCCCAAGCCCCAGGGCCGGCAGTAGATCGGTGCCTAGATCCACCGCCAGGATCTGCAGCACGGTGAGGGCCGCTGGGATTCGCAGCGCCAGCATTGTGAGGAACGGCGCCACCTCGGCGACGTTGGAGGCCAGGATGTAGAGGATGAATCGGCGGATGTTGTCGTACACGCCTCGACCGTGACGCACCGCCGAGACGATGGTGGCAAAGTTGTCGTCCACCAGCACGATGTCGGCTGCTTCGCGGGCCACATCGGTACCGCTTCGCCCCATGGCGATACCCACATCAGCGGCCCTCAGCGCCGGGGCGTCGTTGACGCCATCGCCGGTGACAGCCACCACCTCGCCAAGGGCCCGGTAGGCCTGCACCAGCCGCAGCTTTTGCTCTGGCGCCATGCGGGCAAACACCAGCCGCGAGCGGAACTTCAGCAGTTGGCGCAGCTGAGCATCGCTGAGGCGGCCTAGGTCGCTGCCGTTCACCACCCGCACCGGGTCGGGGCCGGCATGGGCGGGGGCATCAAGCAGGCCGATCTGGCGCGCGATCGCCTCGGCGGTGAGGCCGTAGTCGCCGGTCACCATCGTGATCTTGATCCCGGCGCGATGGCAGGCGGCGATCGCTTGGATCACCCCGGGCCTGGGTGGGTCGTAGAGGCCTACGAGCCCCAGCAGCACGAGATTTTGCTCCTCCAGTTTCGGCTGGTTGCATGCCCTGCAAGCGATGGCCAGCACCCGTTGGCCCTGGCGTGCCATCACATCGTTGGCCGAGCTCACCAGTTGCCGATCAGCTTGGCCGAGTGGCGTGATTACGCCAGCGCGCAGCCAGTGGCTGCAGCGCTGCAGCAACTCCATGGGTGCGCCTTTGCTGCACACCATCCACACGCTGGGCTGCGGCCAGCGTGGATCGTTGTGCCACTCCACCAGCACGCTCATCATCCTTCGCTCGGAATCGAAGGGCAGTTCCTGTTGACGCGGCAGCCGCTGACGCTCCTGCTCCAGATCAAGCCCCGCCCGTTGTGCACCCTGCAACAACGCCGTTTCCGTTGGATCGCCGACCTGCCGGGAGGCGTTGCAGCACAAGCCTGCCGCCAACAACAAGAGGTGTTCATCACTGCTCCAGGTGTTCTGTACCTCCATGGCGTTGGCGGTGAGGGTGCCTGTTTTGTCGGTGCAGATCACACCCACGCAGCCGAGTGTTTCCACCGCCGAGAGCCTTCGCACCAGGGCTCGCTCGCGGGCCATCCGCTTCACCGCCAGTGCCAGCGCAAGGGTGACCGTGGGAAGCAGGCCCTCTGGCACATTGGCCACGATGATCCCGATGGCGAACACCAGGCTTTCCACCGGCTCCACCCCCACCCGAAGCACTCCGGCGAGA
>NZ_JBIPMN010000020.1:0-19600 GCF_044369115.1 Vulcanococcus sp.
CGGCCGGTGTCGTGGTTGCCGAGGATGCAGGCGAGTGGCAAGGGCAACTGGGCCAGACGCGCCGGGATACGGGCCTGACCATCGCTGAGGTCGCCGACCAGCAGCAGGGCATCGGGCGCCAGATGCTCCAGCAGCTGTTCATCCACCGCGTCCCATTGCCCATGCAGATCTCCGGCGATGGCGATGCGGAGCTCTGCCAAACGGATGCCTAGGCTTCCGCCATCCTGCATCAGGTAGGGCCTGAGCCTTGGTTTTCGCGGCTGCCCAGAACACCACCGGCGGTTGCCCGCCCCACGCGCAGCTGCCGGCGGCGATCGCCGAGCTGAAACGCCAACGCAACGCCGTGATCCTGGCGCACTACTACCAGGAACCTGAGATTCAAGACATCGCTGATTTCATCGGCGATTCGCTCGAACTCTCACGCAAGGCCGCCGCCACAGACGCCGACGTGATCGTGTTCTGCGGCGTGCACTTCATGGCGGAGGTGGCCAAGATCCTCAGCCCCTCCAAAACGGTGCTGCTGCCGGACCTCGAGGCCGGCTGCACCCTCGCCGATGCCTGCCCTGCCGATGCCTTCGCCAGGTTCCGTGCTGAACATCCCCAGCACCTGGTGGTGAGTTATATCAACTGTTCGGCGGCCGTGAAGGCCCAGAGCGATCTGATCTGCACCAGCAGCAACGCCGTGGATCTGGTGAAGCAACTCCCCGCCGAGCGCCAGATCCTGTTTGCGCCGGATCAGAACCTCGGCCGCTGGGTGCAGCGCCAGAGCGGCCGCGAGCTCACCCTCTGGCCCGGCAGCTGCATCGTGCACGAAACCTTCAGCGAGCAGGCCCTGCTGCAGCTGAAGCTCGAGCACCCCGCGGCTGAGGTGCTCGCCCACCCGGAATGTCAGCAACATCTGCTTGATCACGCCGATTTCATCGGTTCCACCAGCGCCTTGTTGCGCCGCGCCGCAGCCAGTGACGCCAGCGGCTTCATCGTGCTCACTGAGCCAGGAATCCTGCACCAGATGCGCAAGGCGGTGCCTGGCAAGGCGTTCTATGAGGTGCCGGGTGCGGACGGCTGCAGCTGCAACGCCTGCCCTTATATGCGCCTCAACACCCTCGAGAAGCTGTGGCAGTGCCTGAACGACATGGCTCCAGCGATCGAGCTGGATGAGGCGATGCGCCAGCGGGCGCTGGCGCCGATTGAAAAGATGCTGGCGATGAGCCGCTAATAGCTGTAGTTAGCCACAAACAAGCTGGTGTCATCCGAGGGTTCGGAGCCCGGCTCATAGGCACCGCGGCTCGCGGCTCCATTGGCCCGGGCGCGGGCCATCAGCGCTGCCTGGCCCGCCGCCAGATCGCTACCGCCCCAGTGCTTGATGCAGGAGTGCTGCAGAGCGCGGCCGTAGGAGAAGCCGAGGTGCCAGGGGGCATAGCCCTGCGCAGCCGCTTGATTGATGGCGTTGAGGCAAAGGCTGGCATCTTCCTCGCTGAGGCCACCGCTGAGAAAGAGGATCGCCGGCACTGCCGCGGGCACGGTGCGGCTGAGGGTGCGCACGGTGAACTCACCCACCTCCTCAGCGCTGGATTGTTGCGGGCACTCCGCGCCAGGGCAGGTCATCGAGGGTTTGAGCAGACTGCCTTCCAGAAACACGCCGTTGATGGCCAGGGCTTCGTACGTGGTGCGCAGCACCCACTCCTGAACCGAAGCGGTGGTGGTGATGTCGTGGTCGCCATCCATCAGGATCTCCGGCTCCACGATCGGCACCAGGCCGTGCTCCTGCACGGTGCGGGCGTAGCGAGCCAGGCCCCAGGCGTTGTCGCGCACGGCCAACTCCGAGGGGGCACCGTTGCCGCTGATCTGCAAGACGGCTCGCCATTTGGCGAACCGCGCGCCACGGGCGTAGTAGCTGGCGGCGCGATCACCCAGACCCTTGAGGCCGGTGCACCAGCTCTCCCCGGCCACACCACCGGCCAGGGGTTCCACCCCCTGATCCACCTTGATCCCGGGCACAATCCCCTGCGTTTGGAACAACTCCACGATCGGAGCGCCGCCGGCCGCAGCGGTGCTGTCTTGAAAGAGGGTTTCCTCGTAAAGGATCACACCCGAGATGTGCTCGCTCAGCCCCTCGGTGGTGGCCAGCAGGCTGCGGTAAGCGCGCCGATTGTCTTCGGTGTTGTCAAGGCCGATTGCATCGAAGCGTTTGCCGATCGTGCCGGTGGATTCATCGGCCGCGAGCAGCCCCGTGCCCGGGGCCGCCAGGGCCGCTGCGGTGGCCGCCAGTTCATCGCGGAAATCGTTGAGAGCCATGGCGGCGGACCGCAGGGATCACCCCCTGGCTAGAGACGGCGGCCGCACGCGTCAACCGCAAGACGCAGAGGTGCTACGCGGCTGGCGATGATTCAGGGCCAAGCCCGCGCCAACAGCCCCAGCTCCGATGCCCCTCGCCCCAGGCGGCCTGCTGCAGCTCAGTCCCGAGGGGCTTTATTGCCCGGCAGCGCGCGCCTGGATTGATCCCTGGCGGCCCGTACCACGGGCGCTGATTACGCATGCCCATGCCGATCATGCTCGGCCAGGCTGCGGTGAGTACTGGGCGATTGGGGCGAGCGCAGGGATCCTGCGGGAGCGGCTCGGGGCCGAGATCAAGCTGCTGCCGGTGGACTACGGCGAGCTGCACAGGATCGGCGAGGCGCGGGTGTCGTTTCATTCAGCCGGCCACGTGCTGGGAAGTGCTCAGATCCGCTTGGAGGCCGGCGGCGAGAGCTGGCTTGTGAGTGGCGACTACAAGCGGTGCGCCGATCCAAGCTGCGCGCCGTTTGAACCGGTGCAGGCGGATGTGTTGATCAGCGAAGCCACCTTCGGCCTGCCGATTTACCGCTGGCAGAGCGGAGCACAGGTGGCGGAGGAAATTCTCACGTGGTGGCGCAGCGCTCCCGAGCGGCCATCGGTGCTGTTCTGCTACGCCTTCGGCAAGGCGCAACGGGTGCTGGCGGAGTTGCATCGGCTCGGCGTCGCCGACGAAGTGCTGCTGCACGGCGCCGTTGATCGGCTGATGGGGCCTTACCGGGAGGCCGGTGTGGCCATGCCGCCAACCCGAGCGCTCGCCCATCTGGAGCGCGGAGCTGATCTGGGAGGGCGCCTGCTGATCGCACCTCCAGCGGCCCAGCGCAGCCGCGGGCTGGGGCGCTTCGCCAAGGCGCAGAACGGCTTCGTGAGCGGATGGATGGCGGTGCGCGGCGCCCGGCGGCGGCGCGGCTTCGGCCGCGGCTTCGTGATGAGCGACCACGCCGACTGGGCCGGGCTGCTGCAAAGCGTGAAAGACAGCCGGGCACAGCAGGTGTACGTGACCCACGGCCAGAGCAACGTGCTGGCGCGCTATCTGCAAGAGGTGGAAGGCATCAGCACTGAACCGCTGGAAGGTCACTTCGAGGCGGAACGCTTCGACGATGAGACCCCAACAAACTGATGCAGGCATTCGCCGCTTTGTTTCGCCAGCTGGATGGCACCGGCAGCACGAGCGCCAAGCTCGAAGCGCTGCAGGCCTATTTCCGCAGTGCGGCTCCCGCCGATGCCGCCTGGGCCCTGGCGCTGCTGCTGGGCAAACGGCGCCGGCGCCTGATCACAGGCCGGCGACTGCGGGAGATCTGCCTGGCGGGCACGGAGCTGCCGGAATGGTTGTTTGAGGCCTGCCACGCGCAGGTGGGCGATTCAGCCGAAACGGTGACCTTGCTGTGGCAACAGCGCCCCGATGCCGCCGGCGAGCTCAGCCCCAGGGATGAAACCCAAGGCACCGCCAGCTTTGAGGATCCCCTCACCCTGTGGATGGACGAACGGCTGCCTCAGCTGGCGGCGCTGCAGGGAGAGGAGCAGGCCGAAGCGGTGCGTGCCTGTTGGCGCAGCCTGCCGGCAGATCAATTGCTGCTGGTGAACAAGCTGCTGAGCGGCGGCTTTCGCGTGGGCGTCTCCACGGGGCTGGTGACCCGGGCCCTAGCCCAGAGCGCCGCGTTGGATGAGGCGTTGGTGGCGCATCGGCTGATGGGTGGCTTCACCCCCAGTGCCGCGGCGTTTGCAGAACTCACAGCGGCTGCCGCCCAGGACGAGAGCCTCTCAGCCCGGCCCTATCCCTTCTTTCTGGCCAGCCCTCTGGAGCCGGGCCAGCTGGAGCACACGGCACCCGAGGGTTGGCAACTGGAATGGAAATGGGATGGCATCCGCGGCCAGCTGATCCGCCGCGCCGGCGGCTGCAGCTTGTGGAGCCGCGGCGAAGAGCTGATCAATGAGGCGTTCCCAGAGCTGATCGCGCTGGCGGAGCAGTTACCCCAGGGAACGGCGCTGGATGGGGAGGTGATCGTGTGGCACGGCGATGCCGACACACCGGAAACGTTTGCCAGCCTGCAGCGACGGCTGGGGCGCAAGGCGCCGAGCCGCAGCCTGCAGCGCGACTGCCCGGCCGCCTTCGTGGCCTACGACCTGCTGGAACATCAGGGAATAGATCTGCGCCAGCAGCCGCTGCAGCATCGGCGTGAGCAGCTGGAGGTGCTGTATCGAAACTGGCAGGAAGCGCCAGGAGCTGAGGGGGGCAACCGGTTGCGGCTCTCCACCACCCAATCGCTCCGGCACTGGGGCGACTTGGATGACATCCGCGATCAGGCCCGGAGGCAGCGGGCTGAAGGGCTGATGCTCAAAGCGCTCGACTCGCCTTACCTCGTAGGTCGCAAACTCGGCTACTGGTGGAAGCACAAACTCGAGCCCTTGCGACTGGATGCCGTGCTGCTTTATGCCCAGGCGGGTAGCGGTAAGCGGGCCAACCTCTACACCGACTACAGCTTTGGCCTCTGGAACGGCAACGGGGAGTTGGTGACCTTCGCCAAGGCCTACTCCGGCCTCGACAATGCCGAAATCCGCGAGCTCGATCGCTGGATTCGCGCCCACACCACCGAGCGCTTCGGCCCCGTGCGGGCGTTGGAGCCGTTGCAGGTGTTCGAGCTGGCGTTTGAAGGCATCCAACCCTCGAAACGCCACAAGTGCGGCTTCGCGGTGCGCTTCCCGCGCATTAGCCGCTGGCGCACCGACAAACCCGCCAGCGAAGCCGACAGCCTGGCCAGCGCCATGGCTCTGATGGAGCAGCGGCCATGAACGCAGCCGCCGCGAGTGAAGCCCTGGCGCCAATCGAAGCCTGGTTCGCCCAGCAGGGCTGGACGCCCATGGCCTTCCAGCGCCAGTGCTGGCAGGCCTACCTGGCGGGCGACAGCGGCCTGCTGCAGGTACCCACCGGCTCCGGCAAGACCTACGCCGCCGTGATGGGGCCGATCGCAGAAATGCTTGCCGCGGTGCACCAGCAAACCCAACCGTCCCAACCTGCGGGCGACGCGATGCACGCACCCGCAACTGCACAAGCTTCCGTACGGAACGAAAAGAAGACCGCACACGCCCGCGAGCCATTACCCCCAGCGCTCACTGAGGTAGCAGCCCATCCCAAAACCCAGAACCAGAAGGCGGAGGCCAAGCCACGCCGCAAGACCGGTCGCTTCGGAACACCATCGCGCGGCCTGCGGCTGCTGGTGATCACGCCGCTGCGCGCCCTCAGCCGGGATCTCGCCCTGTCGATTGAGCAACCGATTGCGGCGATGGGTTGGCCGCTGCGGGTGGCGATTCGCAATGGCGACACGAGCACCCATGAGCGCAGCAAACAGCTGCGCACACCGCCCGAGATCCTGATCACCACGCCGGAATCCCTGAGCGTGCTGCTGGCTAACGCCAAAGCACACGAGCTGTTCGGCCAGCTGCAGGCGGTGGTGCTCGATGAATGGCACGAGCTGATGGGCAGCAAACGCGGCACGCAAACGGAGCTCTGCCTCAGCTGGCTGCGGCGCCATCGCCTGCAGCTGCGCACCTGGGCCATCAGCGCCACCATCGGCAATCTCGAGGAAGCCGCCCGCGCCGCCATGGGCCTGCCGTCCTCAACGGCAGACCCACCCCCATCACCACGGATCATCACCACCGACATCCAGCGGGCAACGGCGATCCGCTCACTTCTACCCGACACGATTGATGGCTTCCCCTGGGGCGGGCACCTCGGGCTGCGCATGTACGAGGAGCTGGTAGCGGGGCTTGAGCCCGGGGTGAGCACGCTGCTGTTCACCAACACCCGCAACCAGGCCGAGCGTTGGCACCAGTGCCTGCGCTTTGCCTGCCCGGAGATGGAAGACGGTCTGGCGCTTCACCACAGCGCCATCGACCGCGCCGAGCGCGAAGCAATCGAAGCCCGCGTGAAAGCCGGCGAGCTGCGCTGGGTGGTGTGCACCAGCTCGCTGGACCTGGGGGTCGACTTTCAGCCGGTGGAACGGGTGGTGCAGATCGGAAGCGCCAAGAACCTGGCCCGCCTGCTGCAGCGGGCCGGCCGCAGCGCCCACTGCCCGGGCGGCACCTCCCAGGTGCTGTTTATGCCCACCAATGCACTGGAGCTGCTGGAGGTGAGCGCCATGCGGCGCGGCCTGGAAAACGGTCTGGTGGAGCACCGCCGGCCACCACAACTCCCCCTCGATGTGCTGCTGCAGCACCTCACCAGCCTGGCCTGCGGAGCCGGTTTCCAACCGCAGGACGAGCTAGCCACGGTGCGCCAGTGCTGGAGCTTTCGCCACCTCACCGACACCCAATGGCAGTGGTGCCTCGATTTTCTGGAGCACGGCGGCCAATGCCTAAGCGCCTATCCCCGCTACCGCAAGCTCGTGCGCTGCCGCCTGCACGACGACGAACCGGCGGCTCCCGCAGAACCCTGGCGCTTCCGCGTGCTCGACAAGACAATCGCCCGGCTGCATCGCTTCAACATCGGCACAATCACCGCCGACCGCTCAGTGACGGTGCGCTTCGTGCGCGGCGCCGTGATCGGCCATGTGGAGGAGGCCTTCATCGGACGGCTCAAGCCAGGCGATGTGTTCTTCTTCGCCGGCCGCCAGCTGGAATTCGTGCGGCTGCGGGAGATGACGGCTCAGGTGAAGGCCACCAGCAAGAAAAGCTCCACCGTGCCGGCCTGGGCCGGAGGCCAAATGGCGCTGTCGGATCTACTCAGCTCCCATCTGCGCCAGGAAGTGGATCGCTGCGCCCGCGCCCTCGATGGCGAAGCCACCCTCGACACACCCGAGCTGCAAGCACTCGAACCACTGCTGCAACGGCAGGCCAACCTGTCCGGCCTACCGCGCAGCGATCAGCTGCTGGTAGAGCTCTGCCGCAGCCGCGAAGGCAGCCATCTGTTTGTTTATCCCTTCGAGGGGCGCTTTGTGCACGAAGGCATTGGCTTCCTCTGGGCCTGGCGGCTGGCGCGGCAAAAAGCCAGCACAATCACCGTGTCGGTGAACGACTACGGCTTCGAGCTGCTGGCCCCGAAGGCCTATCCCTTCGAGGAGCTGCTTGATCTGCATGGCGACGATCTGCTGGATCTCCGCAACCTTGAAAGCGATCTCCAACAGGCGCTGAATTTTTCCGAGCTGTGCCGGCGCCGCTTCCGCGCCATCGCCCAGGTGAGCGGCCTGATCAGCCAGGCGATGCCGGGGCAGAACAAAACAGGCGGACAACTGCAGATCAGCGCGGCGCTGCTGTTCGACGTGTTTCAGAAACACGAACCCGGCAGCCTGCTGCTGGAGCAGGCCCAACGGGAGGTGCTCGAAGAGCAACTGGAAGCGCAGCGGCTGCAGACGGCGCTGGAGCGGATGGCGTCGTGCACCTGGCGGGTGGAGCGAATCGCCAGGCCTGGCCCCCTGGCCTTCCCGCTGCTGGTGGAGCGGTTAAACAGCCGCCTCAGCAATGAATCTCTGCTGGATCGCGTGCAGCGCCTGATCAACGAAGCGCAACGGGCCGAAGCGCTGTGAATAACTCCAGGAAGAAGATGGCGTGATGTTCAGCGCCCTTCTCAACATCCTCTGGGTGGTGCTCGGCGGCCTGGTGATGGCCCTGGGCTGGTGGCTGGCGGGCCTGGTGTGTGCAATCACGATCGTGGGCCTGCCGTGGGCCCGTTCCTGTTTTGTGATTGGCGCGTTCTCGCTCTGGCCCTTTGGCCAGGAAGCGATCAGCCGGCGTGATCTCACCGGCCGCCACGATCTGGGCACCGGAGCGCTGGGACTGATCGGCAATGTGTTGTGGTTCCTGGTGGCCGGCTGGTGGCTGGCGATCGGCCATCTCACCTCAGCGCTGGCTTGCTTCATCACGATCATTGGCATTCCCTTCGGCATCCAGCACATCAAGCTGGCGTTGATCGCCCTGGCGCCCGTTGGGATGACAGTGGTGCCCGTGCGCCGCTGATCGCAACGCATTGATGAAGTTTCCGCAGGAAACGCTTCAGGGCGAAGCGATTGCACAAAGCTGGCGGCATGAGCCTGATGCACTGCCCCCTTTGCCTTGGCCTGGCGGTTTTATCCGTGTGCAGAGCCTTGGCTCATCTCAGCTTGGTGGCCCTCACGCCGCTGAAGCGGCTGGCCTGATGCGATCAAGCGGGGCGGATTGCGAAAGTGTGCGCATCGATCCCGGCAGCGATGCGCACACTCACTTGGCAGGATTTCGAGCTGGCTGTGGAGGCGATCGTGGAGCGTTGCCAAAGCCAACGCTTCTGCGGTGTGCATGGCATTCCCCGCGGCGGCTTAGTGCTGGCGGTAACGCTCAGCCACCGCCTGGAACTACCGCTCCTCAACAGCGCACAGCCAGGCTGTCTGCTGGTTGACGATGTGTATGAAACAGGGCTGACGCTGGAGCCTTACCGCCAGCTGGAGAGCTGCACGGCCATGGTGTGGTTGAGCAAGGTGGAGCCGCAGTGGTGGCAGGCGGTGGAGGTCACCGAGAGCAACGAATGGATTGTGTTTCCCTGGGAGAGCGCTGCCGCGGCGGTGCTGGATGAACAGCTGTATCGGACTTCCCGCTGATGGCTGTACCCACGTTGTATCTGGCCTCGCCCTATGGCTTTTCAGCCCACTGGCGTGAGCGACTGTTGCCGGATTTCATCACGGCACTGGAGCAGCTCGGACTGGAGGTCTGGGAACCGTTCAGTCGGAACGGTCAGGTGAATTTGGCTCAGCCTGGTTGGGCCTGGCGTGTCGCCCAGGCGGATCTTCAGGATGTGCGAGATGCCGATGCTCTGCTGGCGATCGTGAATGGAACACCTCCGGATGAAGGGGTGATGCTGGAACTCGGAGCGGCGATCGCCCTGGGCAAGCCGGTGTTCCTCTATCGCGACGACTTTCGCCGCTGCAGCGACTCGGAGGACTATCCCCTCAATCTGATGGTGTTCAGTGGTCTGCCACAACAGGGCTGGCAGGACTGGCTCTATGGCTCCATCGCAGAGTTGAGCGATCCGGCCAAAGCACTGATGCGCTGGATCCACAGCCGTTAGGCGATCAGTCGTCGAAGTCTTGATCGTGCTTGTTCATGGCCTCCACCACCATGCCCTTGATCATGTGGCGGGTTTCCTGACGGCTGTGATGGCCGGCGGTGCGTTGAATCGTGTAGTACGCGATCAGCAGAACCGGCAGGATCGCGAGACAGGCGATCAGAAACATGGCAGAGATCATGGGCCAAGGGATGGCACAGTACCGCCTGAGCGTTATTGTTGGATTGATTCAATTCCGATCCATGCTCACCGGCTCTGAACTGCTGGCCAAGGTCAAAGAACTTGGCGACGTGTCCAAATCCGATCTGGTGCGCAGCTGCGGCTATGTGAGCACCAAGAAGGATGGTGGTGAACGCCTGAACTTCACCGCCTTCTACGAAGCTCTGCTGGAAGCCAAAGGTCTCAGCCTCGGCAACGATGGCGTGGGCCGCGGCAAAGGTGGTCGCAAGCTGAGCTACACCGCCACCGTGCAGGGCAACGGCAACCTGCTGATTGGCAAGGCCTACACCGCCATGCTCGACCTCAAACCCGGCGACGAGTTCGAGATCAAACTCGGTCGCAAGCAGATCAAACTGATCCCCGCCGGCGCCACCGAAGAGGATTGATCGCAGCGCGATCCCTACAGCAAAGCCCCGGCGTATGCCGGGGCTTTTTTTGTGCCCACCGTCAGGCACCTCAGGCGCTGAGCGGTGCCCGATGGCGCACGGTGCGCCACTCACCAGCGCGTGTACTCACCTCAACGCCAATGGCGGCCTGGGCGGAGGAAGCCTGGGAAGCCAACCAGCCGACTGCATCCGTCAGGGCTTCTTCGAGCGAGTTGTAAAAAGCATCGAGCTGGGGATGCGCCTCAAAACTGCCATTGATCAGGCGGGAGCGCTTGGCGATGGGCTGTCCGAGTGGGGAGAGAAGCGATGGCTATCGCCGCGGTGGAGGCTGGATTGGCTCGCTTGGCCGAAACGCCAGAACAGGCCCTGCAATGCCTGGATGAAGCTGGATGGTCGCCCACGTATCAGCCGTTGCAGCCCAGCCTGTAGTGGCAATCACATCAGTGATCTGTTGGGCGGAACAGCATTGGATGAATGCTGCACATGTTTGGCCATGTCCACGTACACCATCACCCTGGAAAGAGGAACAAGCTTCAGCTGCTCCGAAGACACCTACATCCTCGATGCTGCCGACGAGCAGGGGATTGATCTGCCCTATTCCTGCCGTGCGGGCGCCTGCAGCACCTGTGCCGGAAAGCTGATGAGCGGCAAAGTCGACCAGAGCGACCAGTCGTATCTCGACGACGAACAGATGAATCAGGGCTACGCGTTGCTCTGCGTCAGCTATCCCCTGAGCGATTGCACGATCAAGCCCAACGCAGAAGAAGAGCTGATCTAACAAGGCTGCCGAGAGCTTAGATCCGTAGTGATCGCTACCTGGAGGGGGATGAATCGCTCCATAGGGTTCCAGCAGCTCAGAAACCCGATGGCAGCATCCCCCGCCCAGAACCAGGATCCCTCGCCCCGTTCAGGGCCTGAACTGGAACGACGCGAGGGCTTGTTCACTCAGTTCAGCCAAGCCACCGCGGAAGGTGAACAGGCCCTTGCCGTGCAAGGGCAACACCGCTCCATCGAAGGCTTTATTCACTACCGCACCACCTCCTGGTGATGGGCTGAAGGCAGTGCTCAGCGCATGAACAGCATCTCCTGGTAGGTGGGCAGGGGCCATTGGTCGTCATCCACGAGCACTTCCAGAGCATCAACGGCTCCACGCACCCCACTCATCAACGGCAGCAATACATCGGCGCAATGGCGCAGATGCTGATGGGGATCCGCTGGCGTGGCCTCAAGGCCCTCCTGCAAGCCAGCGCAGGCCGACAGCAACTGCTGTGTGAGGGCAGCCATCTGCTCGAGCAAGCTGCGATCCACCACCAAAGCGAGCGACTCCTGCACAGCAATCGAGCCCGCCAGTTGCTCTAGAGAGGCCATCGCTGCGGGGTAGATCTGGGTGCGCGCCATCCGCAACACCAACTTGGCCTCCACATCAATGGCCAGGTTGTACTGCTCGGCGTACACCTCAAAGCGGCTCTCCAACTCAACGGCACTGAGCACGCCCGTACGCTCGAACAAGGCACGAATCTCCGGGCGTTGGAGCACAGGCAGCGCATCCGCACTGGTGCGCAGATTCTCCAGACCCCGCTGCTCCACGGCCATCTGGTGCCATTCCGCTGAATAGCCATCGCCGCCGAACACCACGGCACCGTGCTCCTCCATGGTGCGTTGCAGCACAGTGAAGGCCGCCTCCTCAAGGGGCAGTCCACTCTGCAGCCGTTGCTCCAGCTGATCGGCAATCCATTGAATCGAATCCGCCAGGATCGTGTTCAACACCACCAGTGGCCCCGCCACCGACTGACCGGATCCCACGGCCCGGAATTCAAAGCGGTTGCCGGTGAAGGCAAACGGTGAGGTGCGGTTGCGATCGCCAGGATCCTTGTTGAGATCGGGCAGGGTATCCACCCCCAACGACATCAGCGCCGCCTTGGCTGAACCCTGCAGGCTGCCGCTGCGGATCTGGCTGAACACATCCTCGAGCTGGCTGCCCAGATACACCGAAATGATCGCCGGCGGGGCTTCATTGGCACCGAGGCGATGATCATTGCTGGCGGTGGCAATCGCGGCTCGCATTAATGGGCCGTATAAATGCACGCCCCGAATCACAGCTCCGCAGAACAGCAGGAACTGAAGATTCTCGTGCGGCGTGCTGCCGGGATCGAGCAGGTTGCCCTGGGTGTTGTTACCGATCGACCAGTTCACATGTTTGCCACTGCCGTTCACTCCGGCAAAGGGCTTTTCATGCAACAGGCAGGTGAAGCCGTGCTTCTTGGCTGTGGCCTTGAGCACGGTCATGATCAGCTGCTGGTGATCCGTGGCCACGTTGGCGGCCTCGTGGAACGGAGCAATTTCGAACTGACCGGGTGCCACCTCGTTGTGGCGCGTCTTGGCGGGCACTCCGAGGCGGTAAAGCTGATGCTCCACGTCTTGCATGAACACCTGCACCCGCTCAGGGATAGCGCCGAAATAATGATCATCAAATTGCTGGCCCTTGGCCGGTGGCGCGCCAAACAGGGTGCGGCCGGCGAGCTGGAGATCAGGTCGCAGGGCCGTAAAGGCGGCGTCCACCAGGAAATATTCCTGCTCAGCGCCGCAGCTGGAATTCACAGGAGCAATCTCGGTCTCACCGAGCAGGGCCAGCAAGCGCTGCGCCTGGCGATCCATGGCGGCATTGGAGCGCAGCAAGGGCGTTTTCTTGTCAAGGGCTTCCCCGGTCCAGCTCACAAACACCGTGGGGATGCAGAGGGTGACGCCGTTGGGGGTCTGCATCAGGTAAGCAGGGCTGGTCACATCCCAGGCCGTGTATCCCCGCGCCTCAAACGTGGAGCGGATGCCGCCATTGGGGAACGAGGAGCCATCGGGCTCACCCTGCACCAACAGCTTGCCGGTGAATTCACTGATCACCGAACCATCCGATTGGGGTGCGATGAAGCCATCGTGCTTCTCCGCGGTGAGGTTGGTCAGCGGATAAAACACGTGGGCGTAATAGAGAGCCCCACGGCTTGTGGCCCAGTCCTTCATCGCCTGGGCGACCACATCGGCCACAGAGGTATCGAGCTTGCCTCCACGGGTGATGGTGCGCTGCAACGACTTGAACACAGCCTTGGGCAGCGCCGATTTCATCGCGGCAAGGCTGAACACATCACTGGCCCAGAGGTCCTCCAAGGGGCCTGGGGATGTCACGGGCGTGGTGGCACGTTCCTGAATGGTTTGCAGAGCTTGTAGGCGGGCGCTGGAAGGCATGAAGCGATCAATCGGTGCAACCACCTAACGCAGCCGAGGAGGCCTGTCCAGGCAGCTATTGCTACCGAATCCGCATTCGCATGGCCTGCCGGTAGCCATCGGTACACAAGCCATCCAGGTGGCAAGGAATGCTTGGGCTAAAGCCGGCGGCCCGAAAGGGCCTGCACACAGCAACGATCTCGAATGACTCTTCTCTATAAAAATCCCGCGATTGCAACCCTGGTGCACAAAGACACGCCCTATCGCGGCCGGTGGGTGATCTATCAAGTGCCGAACCTGTTGTTCAGTGCTTGCCACGAGGTGGAACAGCTCAATGGAGATCGCAAGGTGGTGGAAGAAGTGGCGTTGCACTCCCTGGCCGATGCCCAAGCCTTCTCCTCTTATCTGAGCAGCTATGGATGGTCGCGTGTGTGGAAACCTTGAGCAGGCTGATGGAAACACAGGCTGATCCCAAGCGAGGCCTTAAGGATCCGGGCACCTAGCTGAGCCATGGGCATGGTGAAGCAAAGATCCAAGATCCATGTATCGCCTGGAGGTACAACGCGAAAACCAGTGGAAGCCCGTGGCCCGCGGCCTATATCGCACGCGCATCCGTGCCGTGACCGCTGCCCTCTGGCGAACAGCTGAAGCGGGCTCCGCCCACCGCGTGGTGGATATGGAGCTCAAGGCCATCACCGATGTGATTCCGGAGGGATCGATCCAGCGGGGCCATCAAACCTGGCGAGGCACAGAACCACCGTCGTAACAGCTCTTTTTTGGTGCTGATAGGCACAGCACCAACTGCTGAACTCCGTTTCGGTGGAAGCATCAATGCCGTCGACGCTCAACGTCGATGCGAGGAAGCGATCGCATGCCATCCAACGAGACTGCCATGTCAGTGGCAGCGCAGGGTTCCCTGGCGGATCAGATTCGCCGCCATCTGTTTTACAGCCAGGCCAAATCACCCGCCCTGGCCAACCAGCACGACTTCTACATGGCGCTGTCGCTGGCCGTGCGCGACAGGCTTCTACAGAACTGGGTTGAAACAGCAGAGGCCTACACCACAAAAGGGGTGCGCACAGCCGCTTACCTCTCGGCTGAATACCTGCTGGGCCCCCATCTCGATAACAATCTGGTGAATCTGGGTCTGCGGCAAGAAGCCGAAACGGCCTGCGAGGAGCTTGGTCTGGATCTGGAGCTGTTGCTCAGTTGCGAGCCCGAACCGGGGCTCGGCAATGGTGGCCTGGGGCGTTTGGCGGCCTGCTTCCAGGAATCGCTGGCCAGCCTCGAGCTACCGGCTATCGGCTACGGCATCCGCTACGAATTCGGCATCTTTCGTCAGAGCATCAGCCACAACGGGCAGCAGGAAAGCACCGATGCCTGGCTGGCCCAGGGCAATCCCTGGGAGGTGATTCGCCCGGAGTGGTGCTATCCGGTGCAGGTCGGCCAACACACCGTGCTGGGTGTGGCGCATGACACACCGATCACGGGGTATGGCGTGCGAACAGCCAACACCTTGCGGTTGTGGTCGGCGATGGCGCCGGAAGCCTTCGATTTCGCCTCCTTCAACGCCGGCGATTACACCCGCGCCGTGCTGGCCAAGGTGCAGAGCGAAACCCTGAGCAAGGTGCTCTACCCCAACGACGAGTTGGATCAGGGCAAGCGCTTGCGCCTGAGCCAGCAGATCTTCTTCGTGTCTTGCTCCCTTCAGGACATGCTGCGGATCCTGAAGAAACAGGGGCTGCCAGTGAGCGACTTCCACCGCAAATTCGCGGTGCAGCTCAACGACACCCACCCGGCGATTGCGGTGGCGGAACTGATGCGTCTGCTAATCGATCAAGAAGGGCTCGGCTGGGACCAGGCCTGGGCGATCACTACCGCCAGCCTCAGTTACACCAACCACACGCTGCTGCCGGAGGCCCTGGAAACCTGGGGTGTGGAGCTGTTCGAGCAGCTCTTGCCGCGCCAGCTCGCGATCATTTACGAGATCAATGCCCGCTTCCTGCGGATGGTGCGGCTGCGTCACCCCGGCAGGCCGGAGCTGCTGGCCAGGGTGTCGTTGATCGAAGAGGGCGAGAAGCAGCGGGTACGCATGGCCCATCTGGCTGTAGTGGGTAGCCATCACACCAACGGCGTGGCTGAGTTGCACAGCCAGTTGTTGAAGGATCAGGTGCTCGCCGATTTCGCCCAGCTCTGGCCGGATCGCTTCACCAACGTGACCAACGGCGTCACACCACGGCGTTGGCTCGCCGTGGCCAACCCCTATCTCTCCGGCCTGCTGGATGAAGCGATCGGTGATAGCTGGCGCCGCGATCTACAGCAACTCGAGCGGCTCGAACAGCTCCTCAGTGACGCCCATTTCCTGGAGCGCTGGCGCAGCGTGCGGGCACTGGCCAAACAGCGACTGGCCGACCACATCCATCAGCAGCTCGGGGTGCTCGTGGATCCCACATCTCTGTTTGATGTGCAGGTGAAGCGCATCCACGAGTACAAACGCCAGCATCTTGCGGCACTCGAACTGGTGCAGCGCTATCTGCGCCTACGCGCCGGCGAGGATCTGCCGCCGCGTACCGTGATCTTCGGTGGCAAGGCAGCCCCGGGCTACGCCATGGCCAAGTTGATCATCCGGCTGATCGTGGGCATCGCCGAGATGGTGAACATCGATCCCGCCATGCGAGGCCGGCTGCGGGTGGTGTTTCTGCCCAATTTCAGCGTGAGCCTTGGCCAGCTCACGTATCCTGCGGTGGATCTCTCCGAGCAGATCTCCACCGCCGGAAAAGAGGCGTCCGGCACAGGCAACATGAAGATGGCGCTCAACGGAGCGCTCACCATCGGCACGCTCGATGGCGCCAACATCGAAATCCGCGAGCGGGTGGGAGACAAGAACTTCTTCCTGTTCGGGCATACGGCCGCCCAGGTGCAGGAGCTCTCGGCCAAGGGCTATCACCCCTGGACCTGGCTGGAGCCCAACAGCAGCGCACGGGAGGCCCTGGCCTTGATCGCCTCCGGCCATTTCAGTGATGGCAATCGATCCCTGTTTCAGCCGTTGCTCGACAACCTCACCCACAGCGATCCGTTCCAGGTGATGGCGGATGCGGCGGATTACAGCCGCGCCCAGGATCAGGTGGATCTGGCCTGGCAGAAGCCAGACGAATGGGCGCGGGCATCGATCACCAACACGATGCGCTGTGGCTTCTTCAGCAGTGATCGTGCGATCGAGGAGTACGCCACACGCATCTGGAAGCTGGAGCCGCTCACGATTGGCAAAGCCGCACCCTGATCACTGCCTCAGCCAAAGGTGCGGCCATCCCAGCCCCAGCTTGCGGCCGCCACATCCTCGAACTGGATGTAGATGCGGTTGGTGGGAATCCCCGTGCGGGCGCTGATCAGATCGCAGAACGCCGCTGTCATCGCGGGAGGGCGCAATGCGCCGATGGATTTGATCTCCACAAACATGCTGGGCTCACTGCTGGCAGCGAAGGTCATCGGCACCGCGGTTTCGAGCATCGTCATCACGTAGCTCTCGGGCTTGCCGGTTTGCTGGGAAAGGGCGGCCGAGAGCTCCTTGAGCAGGGCATCGGCGTTGTCCACCGAAGCGAGCGACGTTCGCACGTTGATCAACGGCATGGCGAGACGGAAGCGAAGGCCCGCATCGTGCCATGGGTGATCCGGCTCTGCGGGCTGAAGCCTCAGAACCTGGCCAGGCTCATGAACCGGGCGGGATGAAATCGAGCACCAGATCGCCCACCTCATCGCGCTCGATCACAAAGCGGAAGCCATCGAGCGTGCCGCTCCAGCGCCCCGCCTCCGTGTCAGCGCTTTCACCCACCGGCTGAGCAATGGCGTGATCGAAGAGCTGCCCAAACACATGAGCCGCCACGCTCGCAGCCTGCTCTTCATCCATATCGTCGAGCTCGTGGGGCTCAACGGAGCAGCCCTCGAGCATCTCGGCATCGAGCACATTGCCGCTGCCGAGGTCAGCCACAAGGGCCTTCAGTGCGTCGTCCATCAGTGCATTCAGCTCCTATCCATGGTGAAGGAGCGCCTCAGTAGTAGTAGGCGCCATCGAGGGGGCTCTGCTGCACAGCGCCGCAACGGCTGGCCACACGCCAGAGGGCCTTGTGAATCGGTGTGGGGTCGTAACGCACGAGCTCGGGGTAGCGCTCGCGCAGCAGAGCGGTTCCACGCCAGGCGTTGTAATGCGGAATCGCGGAGTTGATGTGATGGCAGACGTGGGTGGAGCCAATGCCGTGATGCAACAGATTGAGCACAGGGCCGTAGGGCCGATCCACGGTTTGCAGGGCTCCCTTCGCCCACGACCACTCCTGATCGCAGAAGTGGGGGATGTTGAGATCGGTGTGCTGCAGCCAGGTGTAAACCACCAGCCACACGTTCACCATCAGATAGGGCAGGCCGTACACACAGAGCACCCGCAGCAACGACCAGTGCACTGCCGCGAAAGCTAGGCCCAGCAGAACAACGATCAGGCCGATGTTGGAGCGCAGCATCAAACCGCGGAACGACGCAGGGAAGAGCTGCCGCTTGCGCGGGGCTCCATCAACGATGAGGCGGAAATGGGACGTCGGGCGGCCGTAGTCTTCGCCGCCAGTGGCACCGAGAAAGAGATACAGCGGCCAGCCCAGCACCAGGTGGTTGAACAGCGAAACCCAGCCGAACAAACGGCGCCCCAGGTTCAGCTTGAGTGCTTCGGTGATCTGCCCGGTGCGGGAAGAAGCCCTGGGTGGCACATGGGTTTCGCCCTGCTCCAGGTGATTGCAGTGGGCGTGGTGCACCGCATGGCTACGGGCCCAGCAGTGATACGGAACGAGGAGCAGGCTGTGGAGCACAAAGCCCACCCAGGCTTCAAGGCGTCGGTTGGGGTGGAAGGCGTTGTGGCCGCATTCGTGAGCGATCACCCAGCAGCCCATGGCCACGGTGCCGGTGACTGCGCCGTAGAGCAGCCAGAGGGGGAGAGCGAACCAGTGGAGCGGAATCTGCGTGCCTACCCCGTAGGCCAGCAGCGATAAGCCGAGCGACATCGCCAAGCTGCCCCAGGCCTTGATCGGATCAAAGCGATGCAGCTCCGGCGGAAGACAACCGAGCAGCTCGGCCTTGGTGGGGAAACGCGGAGCAGAAACTGGCTCAAAGCGCTGATTCGGCTGCAGCACCGGGGTAACAGAGACGATCAAACGCAGCACCGCGCCGAAAGGAGCACAGGAAACTTCACAATTTGCTCAGAATCTAGGCCTTGAAGGCCTGAAGAGGCCTGAGCGGCTCGCCAGGATGGTGATCTCAGCCGCAACAGCCGTGTCCACAGCCGCGCCAGCCTGCACGTTTGAGGAATTTGCGCAGCGGGCCGACTATTCCCTGCTCGATTCCCTGCGGCCCGACCCCGAGGCCAGGCTCGACGGCAACGACCATCGCCCCCGCCAGGTGTGCTCCGGGCACTACGTGCCGGTGACGCCCACCCCGCTGCCCCAGCCTGAATACGTGGCCCACAGCAGCGGCCTGTTCGCTGAGCTGGGGCTGAGCGAAGACCTGGCGCACGACGATGCCTTCCGCCGCTTGTTGTCCGGCGACAGCAGCGCGGCCAGCGGTGCGATGCGTCCCCATGGCTGGGCCACGGGCTACGCCCTCTCCATCTACGGCACCGAATACACCCAGCAGTGCCCCTTCGGCACAGGCAATGGCTACGGCGATGGACGCGCCATCTCGATTTTTGAGGGCGTGTTTGAGGGCAAGCGCTGGGAACTACAGCTCAAGGGCGGTGGACCCACGCCCTACTGCCGCGGCGCCGATGGCCGGGCCGTGCTGCGCTCGAGCGTGCGCGAGTTTCTGGCGCAGGAGTTGATGCACGCGCTGGGGGTACCCACCTCCCGCTCGCTCACGCTCTACATGTCGCGCACCGAAGGTGTGCGGCGGCCCTGGTACAGCGAGGGATCGCGCTCGCTTGATCCCGATGTGATGGTGAACAACCCCGCGGCGATCACCACGCGGGTGGCGCCGTCGTTTCTGCGGGTGGGGCAGCTGGAGTTGTTTAGCCGCCGGGCGCGCAGCCAGGCCCACGCCAATGCCCTGGGCGAGCTGCAAGGGATTACTGAACATCTGATCGCCAGGAACTACCGCTCTGAAATCAACGCGGCCTTGCCGTTGGCCGCGCAGGTGCTGGAGCTGGCGCGGCTGTTCCGCGGGCGGCTCACCACGCTGGTGGCCAACTGGATGCGCGTGGGCTACTGCCAGGGCAACTTCAACAGCGACAACTGCGCCGCCGGCGGCTACACGCTCGACTATGGCCCCTTCGGCTTCTGCGAACTGTTTGATCCGCGCTTCCAACCGTGGACCGGCGGCGGCGAGCACTTCTGCTTCTTCAACCAGCCGGCGGCGGCTGAACTGAATTACGGCATGTTCGTGAAATCGCTGCGGC
>NZ_JBIPMN010000156.1:0-6184 GCF_044369115.1 Vulcanococcus sp.
CTCGCCGCCATCAGCCCGACCACCGCGGCGGCATCCAGGCCCTGCTCGGCCAGGCTTCCCAGCCCCAAACCGCCATCACGCTTCGATAGCCGCTGGCCTTGCTCATCCAGCCACAGCGGCAGATGCCAGTACTGCGGCGGTGGGGCATTCAGCTCACGCATCACCGCCACCTGCGGGCCCGTGGCAGCCCAGAGATCACAACCGCGCACCACATCGGTGATGCCCAGGGCCAGCTCATCCACCGCGGTGGCCAGGTGATAAGCGAGAAAACCATCGGCGCGGCGCAACACCACATCGCCCACCTCCGTTTCCGCCGCAAGGCTGCCGCACTGGGCCAGCTGCTCAGACCAGCCCAACACACCTGGCCTGAGCCTCAGGCGCCAGCTGGGCAGCCGCCCCTGCTGAACTCCCCAGCCGCTGGCGCGCTCGCGGCAAAAGCCCGGGTACACCGCCGTGGCGCCGTGGGGGGCCGACACATCCGCCAGCATCCGGCGACTGCAGCGACAGGGGTAGAGCCGGCCGCTGCGACGCAGCGCCGAGAGCACCGAGGCGTAGAGGCCGCGGCGCTCGCTCTGGCGAATCAGCGGCCCATCCCACTCCAGCCCCAAACAGCGCAGATCGCTGAGGATCGCGTCCGCGGCGCCAGGTCGGTTGCGGGGGGTATCGAGATCATCGATCCGCAGCAGCCACTCTCCGCCCTGCAGCCGGGTGATCAGCCACGAGAGCAGGGCCGTGCGCAGGTTGCCCAGGTGGAGGCGGCCTGTGGGCGATGGCGCGAAACGCCCTCGGTTGCCACGGCGGCATGCAAGCTGGCGCTGCAGATGCTCGGGCAACACAGGGCTTGGGCGCTCGGCTCTGGGCTCTTCAGCATCCCGCACCAAAGCACAAAAAAGGCGGTCTTCAGACCGCCTGATCGGCAAGAAGCGGCCGTGGCGATCAGCCCTGCACGCGATCCTTGAACAGCTTGCCGGCAGTGAAGGCAGGCACACGCTTGGCGGGAATCTTGATCTTGTCGCCGGTCTTGGGGTTCAGACCCTGACGGGCGGAGCGCTCGCGGGGCTCGAAGGAGCCGAAACCAAGGATCGACACCTTCTTGCCTTCCACCACCGAATCGATGATGGTGTCGATGGCGGCATCCACCACCTGGGCCACGTCGGTTTTGGTCAGCTCGGTGCGGGCGGCAACGAGGTTGACGAGATCAGCTTTGTTCATCGGACTGGGAAAGCCTCTGGGTCAGTAGCAGCCGGGCGGCTCGGGAACACCGACCGCCACTGGGTTCAGCGCGCCAATGGTATGGGTGTTGGCAAGGCCCGGCAACCATCGGACCCCTTCTGCAGCCACGGTTTTGCCACTTTTGTGACCCATTGACCACATCTGCGTGGTCGATCGAGCCTCAAAGGGGCTGCTGCGTGGCCAGGGCAGCGAGGTCGAGCTGATCCAGCAGTGCCCGCGCCGACGGCACCAGCGCCTCACCCCGCAATGCCCCCAATCCGGCGCCACTCGCCAGCCACTGCGGCTGCTCCGGCGGCAGCCAGGCACGCACCTGCTCCAGGCTGCGCAGCCAGCGCCCCCAATGAAAGCTGCGGCGTGTGCGCAGCGGCCCTGCCTGGCCAGGAGCCAGTGGGCTCAAGAGTCGGCCGCAAAACAGAATCCCCGGCTGCTCTGCCAGCAACACAGCGGTTCCGGGGCTGGGGCCCGGCGTCCACAGCAGCCGCAGCCCAGGCCCAAGCTCCGCCTGCTCGGCAAAGCCGCTCAGCTGTTGCGCCCCGGGCAACAGATAGGCCTCCTGCTCCTGCACATGCACGGGCCAGCCCAGAGCCTCCTGAAACCGGCGCAGGCGGCCATGGCCCTCGCGGCCGGTGAGCACGATGCGACCCACGCTCTGCTGCTGCAGGAAAGCCAGGTTGGCGTCGCTGAAGGCCGGGCAATCGATGAGTACGCCGGAGCCATCCGCCGCAGATGGCTCCAGCCACCAGGAGCTGCCGCCCTGGGTGTCGCGGTTGGGGGCAAACAGCCAGAGCCCCTCCTGAACCTGGCGAGGCGGGCGCCCAGCAGCGGTGGGTTGTGCTTGGAGCCGTGACATCGGGGGGCATGACCCGCAGACAACACCTAGCTTGTGGCAGCGGCCTCCAGGCTCCGGTGCGCACGATCCGACTGGGACAACCCTGGCCCTTGGGGTCGAGCGCCACCGAACAGGGCGTGAACTTTTCGCTGGTGGCCCCGTTGGCAACCCGCGTTGAGCTGTTGCTCTTTGCGGCAGGAAACGCGCCGGAACCCGAGCAGGTGGTGGAGCTCGACCATCGCCACCGCTCAGGCGACATCTGGCATGTGGAGGTGAGCGGAGTCGGGATCGGCTGCTGCTACGCCTACCGGGTGTTCGGCCCGCTGCTGCCGGGTCGCCACGGCTTCAACCCCTCCAAGCTGCTGCTCGACCCCTGCGCCCGAGCGATCACGGGCTGGGATGTCTACCGCCGGGCTGACGCTGTTGGCGCGATGCCGAACACCTCCAGCTGCCTGAAGGGGGTGGTGACGGAGCGCGACCGCTTTGATTTCCGCGCCGCGCCGAGGCCCCGCCACAGCTGGCAGCGCACCGTGATCTACGAACTGCATGTTGGGGGCTTCAGCCGCGGCCCCGGCAGCCCGGTGAGCGAAACCGCGCAAGGCACCTATTTGGGGCTGATCGAAGCGATTCCCTATCTCAAAGAACTGGGCATCACCACGGTGGAACTGTTGCCGGTGATGGCCTTCGACCCCCACGATGCCCCGGCGGGCCGACTCAACTACTGGGGCTACAGCCCCTTGAGCTGGATGGCCCCCCACCACGCGTATCAGCAAGGCGATGACCCGCTGCAGATTCGCCACCAGGTGCGGCAGCTGGTGACGGCCTGCCACCAGGCCGGCCTGGAGGTGCTGGTGGATGTGGTCTACAACCACACCTGCGAGGGGAACCAGGCAGGGCCCACCCTGAGCTGGCGCGGCATCGATGACCGCAACTACTACCACCAGAACGCCAAAGGCGATTACCTGGATGTAAGCGGCTGCGGCAACTCGATCGCCGCCAACCGTCCCCATTCGCGGCGGCTGATCCTCGAATCGATGCGCTGCTGGGCCCTGGAGCTGGGGGTGGATGGTTTCCGCTTTGATCTCGGCATCGCCCTGAGCCGCGGCGAAGAGCTCGCCCCTCTGGATCACCCGCCCCTGTTTGAGGAGATCGAGGCGGATCCCGAACTCGCAGATCTCAAGCTGGTGAGCGAACCCTGGGACTGCGGCGGCCTTTACCGCCTGGCCGATTTCCCCTCAAAGCGGGTGGGTGCCTGGAACGGCCGCTTTCGCGATGACCTGCGCCGCTTCTGGAAGGGCGATGAGAAGAGCTGCTGGCCCATGGGCCAGCGCCTGGCCGGCAGCCCGGATCTGTTCGGCGGCCAGCCAGCGCTGCTGGGCCGCAGCATCAACTTCCTCACCGCCCATGACGGCTTCACCCTGGCGGATCTGGTGAGCTACAGCCAGAAGCACAACCTGGCCAACGGAGAAGACAACCGCGACGGCGATAACCACAACAACAACTGGAATCACGGCGCCGAAGGGCCCAGTACCGATGCGGCTGTCACCACCCTGCGCAACCGCCAGCTGCGCAACCTGTTGAGCTCACTGCTACTCAGCCCAGGGGTGCCGATGCTGCTGATGGGCGACGAGGTGCGCCGCAGCCAGGGGGGCAACAACAACGCCTGGTGCCAAAACAACCTGCTGGGTTGGATGCACTGGCAGCCCGATGCCGACGATCAATCCCTACGGCTGTTCGTGCAGCGGCTGATCCATCTGCGCCATCACCTGTCCGACCTGCTCAATCCTGAGATCCCTCACCCGGAGGCGGGCAAGGCCCTGCGCTTCGATCAAGCCGGCCATCTGACGCGCCAGTGGGATGGCGTGAAGCTGAGCCAACCGGATTGGGCCGCCTGGTCGCACACCCTGGCCTGGAGCCTCAACGACCGAGAGCGCGGACCGCTGCTCTGGTGTGGCATGAATGCTTATCACGAGGATCTGAGCTTCGAGATCCCCAGCTGCACCAGCGGTTGGAAGCGGGTGATCGACACCCATCAACCCAGCGGGGAGGATCTACCGGCCAAAGCCCCCTCGATCTCAGGCGACAGCATCGCCATGGGAAGCCGCAGCGTGGTGCTGTTGGTGGCCGCGCCCCTGATGGAGAGGCATCAGCTGTAAGCGGGCTGCGGGAATCGAACCCGCATCATCAGCTTGGAAGGCTGAGGTTTTACCACTAAACTAAGCCCGCAGCAGTACAAACGCATCAAGCGTTCGCGCTGGGCCCGCGTGCCATGGAATTCACGCCGGCTGCAGCATTATGACCTGCGTTCGGATCAGACCTTTTGCCCGCTGCGCCTCCCGCCGCCCCGGCCGCACCGTTTGATGCGGCGAGCCTGCGGGGCCTGGCGCGGTTGCGGCTGCTGGTGGCCTACGGCCTGGGCGATGCCGGCACAGGCATGGCCGCCTCCCTGATCGGCTTCTATCTCTTCATCTTCTATACGGCCGCCGCCGGCTTGCCGGCCTGGATGGCAGGCCTGGTGTTGATGCTTGCCCGCCTCTGGGATGCGGTGAACGACCCAGTGGTGGGCTGGCTGAGCGACAAAACCACCAGCCGCTGGGGGCCGCGGCTGCCCTGGCTCGTGGGGAGCGCCCTGCCCCTTGGCGTGGCGATGGCCCTGATGTGGTGGCTGCCGCCCGGCAGCGAGTGGGTGCGCTTCTGGGTGTTCGTGGCCATCTCGGTGCTGGCCAACAGCCTTTACACCTGCGTCAACCTTCCTTATGCGGCCCTGGCCGCCGAGCTCACCACCGATGTGTCGCTGCGAACGCGCCTGAACATGGCCCGCTTCACCGGCTCGATCACCGCGGGGCTGGTGGGCATCGTGCTGGGGGCGCTGCTGCTGCGCGATCACCAGAACCCCAGCAGCTACTGGCAGATGGGCGTGCTCTCCGGCCTGATCATCCTGGTGTGCACGCTGCTGTGCGCCTGGGGCATCGCCCCCTCAGCCCGCCATTGCCAACAGCCCGAGGCCCAGAAGGGCACCACGCGCCGCCTGATCAAACGGGTGCGCAGCAACGGGCGGTTCATGAAAGTGCTGGGCCTCTATCTACTGCTCTGGTGTGCGCTGCAGATCATGCAGACCGCAGCGCTGATCTTCCTACCCGTGGTGATGCACGTGCCGGAGGGCTGGAGCAACTGGATCCTGCTGCCCTTCCAGATCAGCACCCTCGTGGGCCTGCAGCTGTGGACCTCCGTATCGCACCGCCAGGGCCGCATCCGGGCGCTGCAATGGGGCAGTGGCCTATGGGTAGCCGGCTGCCTGGCAGCGATGCTGCTGGCTCCACTCGATGCAACGATCAGCCCACTCGGGTCAGCCGCCAATGGGCTGCGTCTGGCCCTGCTGCTCGGCGCCATTCTGCTGGTGGGCCTCGGCGCCTCCACCGCCTACCTGATCCCGTGGGCCCTGCTGCCCGATGCCATTGATGCCGACCCGGAAAAACCGGCGGGCCAGTACAGCGCCTGGATGGTGTTCACCCAGAAGATCTGCATCAGCTTTGCCCTCTTCTTCTTCGGCAACCTGATGAGCCTCAGCGGCTATGTGGCGTCCCGCGGCATGCTGCAGCCCGATAGCGCTTTGGTGGCGATCCGGCTGTGCATGGGCATCATTCCTGCAGTTCTGGTGGTTCTGGGCCTGGTGGTGATGCGCCGCTGGCCTGAGAAAGGCCTGCATCTGCAGCACCACCCCAGCGCCAGCTGAACCACTCCTGATGTCTGTGATGCCCCGCCGCCGCGTTCCCACCTGGCTTCGCCCCCGCTGGCTGATCCGCCTGGGCGAAAGTTGCCTGATCGGCGGTCAGGCCCTGGCCGCTCTGGCCAAAGGCCAGGTGGGGATCAACGATCTGATGGTGGAGCTGATGGAGGCAGGCCCGGGCAGCTTCCTGATCGTGATCATCACCGGCCTGGCGGCCGGCACGGTGTTCAACATCCAGGCCGCGTCTGAGCTGGTGAAGCAGGGGGCCGGCGCCACGGTGGGCGGCATCCTTGCCCTGGGCCTGGCCCGCGAGATCGCCCCGATCCTCACCGCCACCCTGGTGACGGGCAAGGTGGCCACGGCCTATGCGGCCCAGCTCGGCACGATGAAGGTCA
>NZ_JBIPMN010000157.1:0-6174 GCF_044369115.1 Vulcanococcus sp.
GAGGGCCCTCGCACCCCTAGCGGCTGGCCTGGCCTTCGGGTTGGCCGCTTCTCCCTGCACCACGCCGGTGTTGGCGGTGTTGCTGGCCTGGATCGCCCAGGCCGGCGATCCGCTGGCGGGCGTGGTGCTGCTCACCGCCTTTGCCGCCGGCCAGGTGATGCCGTTGCTGCTCGCCGGCACCGCCGCCGCCTGGGTGCCACGGCTGCTGGCCTTGCGTGCGCTGGGCCAGTGGGTTCCCCCCATCAGCGGCGTGGTGCTGCTGGCCACAGGCACACTCACCCTTCTGGCCCGCTGGGGCTGAGATCTCCTTGCATTGTTGATGAAACGCCTGATCGCCTGGATCTCCGACCTGCGCCTGGCTATCGGGCTGTTGATCCTGATCGCCATCGCCAGCGGCCTGGGAACGCTGGTGCCGCAGCAAGAAAACGCTGAGCTGTACCACCGCGTCTACGACTCCAAGCCCTGGCTGGGGCTGCTCAACGGCGATGCGATCTTGCGCCTGCAGCTCGATCACGTGTATTCGAGCAACTGGTTTCTGGCCCTACTGGCCTGGCTGGGGCTCTCGCTGATCCTGTGCAGTTGGCGCCGCCAGTGGCCGGCCCTGCAGGCCGCCCTGCGCTGGATCGACTACAGCAACCCGCGTCAGTTGAGCAAGCTCACCCTGGCGGAAACCCTCAACAGCCCCAACGCCGACACGCAGCTTGGGCATCTGCAGGAGCTGTTGCAACGGCGCGGCTGGCAGGTGCAACTCCACCCCCATCGCCTAGCGGCCCGGCGGGGTGTGAGTGGCCGGGTTGGTCCGCTGCTGGTGCATGCCGGCCTGGTGGTGCTGATGGTGGGAGCGGCCTGGGGCGCCCTGGCCGGCCAGCGGCTCGAGCGCTTCCTCGCCCCCGGCAATGAGCTGGAGCTGCTCAACCGCCGCGGTGAAACCCAGCTCACTGTGACGCTGGAAGGCTTCGGCATTGAACGCGACCCGGCCGGCCGGCCGGAACAGTTCCGCTCCCAGCTGCGCCTGCAGCCCGGTGATCCCGCTGCAGCACAGCCGCTGAGCGTCACCAACCGTGAAATCAGCGTGAACCATCCCCTGCGCTTCCAGGGGATGACGGTGTACCAGGCCGACTGGGCCCTGGCCGCCATTCAGGTGCAGCTCGGCAAGAGCCCGATCCTGGAACTGCCGCTGCAGAGCTTCCCGCAGCTGGGGGATCAGGTGTGGGGCATCGTGCTGCCCACGCGCCCCGATGGCAGCAACCCGGTGCTGGTGTCGCTCTCCAGCGAGCAAGGCCCTGTAACGGTGTACTCCGCCGAGGCCGAGGTGCTGGGCACGCTGGTGCCCGGCGGGGGCCCGGCGGAGATCGCCGGCATCCCGTTGCGCATCGCCGGGGTGGTGCCCGCCAGTGGCCTGCTGCTCAAGCGCGACCCTGGTGTGCCCCTGGTATACGCCGGCTTTGCCATCGCCCTGGCGGGCGGCGCCCTAAGCCTGATCGCCACCCGCCAGCTGTGGGCCATCGCCGAGCCGGAACAGCAGAAGCTGCATGTGGCTGGGCTATGCAACCGCAACCTGGCGGCCTTCTCGCGGGAGCTGCCCGCTCTCCTGGTGGATCTTCAGCAGGGCTGACGGCTGCCGTGGCTGGCCCGGATCACGGTGTGCACGTTGCCGCGGGGGTTGAAATCAGCCTCGAGCTGCATCCACACCGGTTCGCAGGCCGCCACGAAGTCGTCGAGGATGCGGTTGGTGACCTCCTCATGGGAGATGGAGCGATCCCGGTAGCTGTTCACGTAGAGCTTGATCGCCTTGAGCTCCATCACCCGGGGGCCCGGCTGATAAACGAGGCGCAGGGTGGCGAAATCGGGATAGCCCGAGAAGGGGCACTTGCAGGTGAATTCCGGCAGGGTGATCGACACCTCGTAGGCCCGGCCCAGACGCGGATTGTCGAAACAGATCAGCTCCGCTTCGGCGATGGCCCGCTCTCCATAGAGGGGCGTGCGGGTCTGATCGGCGCTCATCGGCAGGCTTGGTTTCAGGCCGGATGCTAGGCAGCCGCCCCCAGGCACCCGCTGCGGTAGCAATCGCAACACCCTCGCCCTGAAAGCTGCGGCCTAATGGGCCTGCCGGGGCCCAGCTCCCCGCGTGTCTTTCCAGAATTCCTGAGAGACTGTCTCCGACAGAGCGTTCCAAGCCACTCCCGCAGCCATGAAAAAAGTTGAGGCCATCATTCGCCCGTTCAAGCTTGAAGACGTGAAGCTGGCGCTGGTGAATGCCGGCATCGTCGGCATGACCGTGAGCGAGGTTCGTGGCTTCGGTCGCCAGAAGGGCCAGGTGGAGCGTTACCGCGGTTCCGAGTTCACCGTGGAATTCCTGCAGAAGCTGAAGCTCGAGATCGTGGTCGACGATGCCCAGGTGGACACCGTGGTGGGCGCCATCCAGGAAGCGGCCCGCACCGGCGAGATCGGCGACGGCAAGATCTTCATCAGCCCCGTGGATTCCGTGATCCGCATCCGCACCGGCGATCGCGACAGCAGCGCCATCTGAGCCTGCGGGCGCTGTTCAAGCCCCCAGAGTTTCAGCAACCAGGCGCCGGATGGCCTCTGCTTCGGGGGCGACTCCGGCGTTTTTTTGTAGCTCCACTTCAGACGCAACCCCCAGCAGAGGCCAGGTGCCGCTGCGCAACCAGAGCAGGTATTCGTGGTTGCCCGCGGGCCCGGTGATGGGTGAGGCGGTGACCGCGCAGGCGCTCCATCCCTCCGCCGAGGCCGCCGCGATCACCCCTTCGATCGCATCCGCATGGGCCGCCGGGTCGCGCACCACACCGCCCTTCCCCACACGCTCTTTGCCCACCTCGAACTGTGGCTTCACCAGCAGCAGCGCCTCGCGCCGCTCAGGCCGCAGCAACCGGCCGATCGCCGGCAGCACCAGCGCCAGGCGAATGAACGACACATCCGCCACCGCTAGATCCGGCCAGGGATCCTCTTCGCCGTAAAGGTCGGCCGGCTCGAGGTGCCGCAGGTTGGTGCGCTCCTTGAGTACCAGGCGCGGATCGGTGCGCAGGCTCCAGGCCGTTTGCCCATAACCCACATCCACGCCGTACACCCGGCTGGCGCCATGCTGCAGCAGGCAATCGGTGAAGCCGCCGGTGGAGATGCCGCCATCGAGGCACACGCGTCCGGCTGGCTCAATCGGAAAGGCCTCCAAGGCGGCCAGGAGCTTTTCACCGCCGCGGGACACAAACCGCGGCGGCTGCTCCACCTGCAAGGGCAGATCCGGCAACACATCGAGCCCAGGCTTGTCGAGGACGCGATCGCCGCTGCGCACCTTGCCGGCCCGGATCAGCTGCTGGGCCTGCTGGCGGCTGGTGGCCAAGCCGAGCTCCACAAGCTGCAGATCCAGGCGTTGCTTGCGGCCCATCAACAGCGGCGTGCTGGTGTGCTGTCACAAAAGCACAGGGGAAACCGAACAAAAACGGGGGCTGCAGCGGCAAAACGGGGAACACTCCGGAGGATGACCCTCAGCACAGGGG
The DNA here is from genome assembly GCF_044369115.1 of Vulcanococcus sp. GTDB lineage: Bacteria > Cyanobacteriota > Cyanobacteriia > PCC-6307 > Cyanobiaceae > Vulcanococcus. Next base: position 3,516 of record NZ_JBIPMN010000157.1, read on the forward strand.
ATCCCCCATGCCGCGCCAACAATCCAACGTGGTCGAACTCCTCCAACCGGGCAGCTTTGTGAAACTGCGCAACCAGCCCGACGACCTCCCCCCCTTTCAGCTGATCCAGTGCCGCGGCGGCCGCTGCTGGGTGCGCCAGCAGGCCTGGGGGACCCTGGTGCAGTGGGAGGTGGAGCACCGCAAGCTCACGGCGGTGGCCTGATCACCTTGAGGGCCGCCCCATACATTGGTTTGGATGTGAGCCCGCGGCGGCCTTGATCGAGCGTTACACCCTGCCCGAGATGGGCGCCATCTGGAGCGAGCAGGCGAAGTTCCAGAGCTGGCTGGATGTGGAGATCGCCGCCACCGAAGCCAACTGCGAGCTGGGCCGCGTGCCCGCCGAGGCCGTGGCCACGATCAAGGAGAAGGCCAGCTTCAGCGTGGAGCGCATCCTTGAGATCGAAGCCGAGGTGCGTCACGACGTGATCGCCTTCCTCACCAACGTGAACGAGCACGTGGGGGATGCCGGCCGCTACATCCACGTGGGCATGACCAGCTCGGATGTGCTCGACACCGGCGTGGCCCTGCAGATGAAGGCCTCGGTGCAGCTGCTGCGCACCGAACTCGACAAGCTGGCCGATGCGCTCAGGGCTTTAGCCCGCGAGCACAAAGGCACGGTGATGATCGGCCGCTCCCATGCCATCCACGGCGAGCCGATCACCTTCGGCTTCAAGCTGGCCGGCTGGCTGGCGGAGGTGGTGCGCAACCAGGAGCGCCTCGAGCGGCTCGAGCGCGTGGTGAGCGTGGGCCAGATCTCGGGCGCCATGGGCACCTATGCCAACACCGACCCTCGGGTGGAGGAGATCGCCTGCGCCAAGCTCGGCCTGGTGCCCGATACCGCCAGCACCCAGGTGATCGGCCGCGATCGCCACGCCGAATACATCCAAACCCTCGCCCTGGTGGGCGCAGCCCTGGAGCGCTTCTCTACCGAGATCCGCAACATGCAGCGCACCGATGTGCTCGAGGTGGAGGAGAACTTCGCCAAGGGTCAGAAGGGCAGCTCCGCCATGCCCCACAAGCGCAATCCGATCCGCAGCGAGCGCATCAGCGGTCTGGCCCGGGTGCTGCGCAGCTACGTGGTGGCAGCTCTGGAAAACTGCGCCCTCTGGCACGAACGCGACATCAGCCACAGTTCCGTGGAGCGGATGATGCTGCCCGACTGCTCGGTCACCCTGCACTTCATGCTGCGTGAGATGACCGATGTGGTGAAGGGGCTCGGTGTCTACCCGGACAACATGGCCCGCAACATGAATGTGTATGGCGGCGTGGTGTTCAGCCAGCGGGTGCTGCTGGCCCTGGTGGACAGCGGCATCAGCCGTGAAGACGCCTATCGCATCGTGCAGCGCAACGCCCACACCGCCTGGAACACCGACGGCGGCAACTTCCGCGCCAACCTCGAGGCCGATACCGAAGTGAGCTCCCGCCTCAGCCCCGAACAACTGGCCGAGTGCTTTGCCACCGAGCTGCACCAGGCCAATCTCGGCGTGATCTGGGAGCGCCTGGGGATCTGAGGCCGATCAAGGCGGCACTGAGCCGTGGCACCTAGGAAACCAACGGCCGACAGAACACGCTGCGACAACCGCCCCTCATTCTGTGCAATCTGTACAAAATCAAGGGCAGTTCACTTGTGATACGGCCCGCCCTGCTGAATGGTGAGCGCTCGATACAACTGCTCCAAGAGCAGTAGCCGAGCCAACTCATGCGGGAAGGTCATCGGCGAGAGGCTCAGCTTCCAGCGGGCACGGGCCTTGAGCGCCGGGGCAATGCCTTCGGCGCCACCGATCACCAAGGCCAGGCGCTCAGAGCCCGAGCCTTCCAGCCGCTGGGCAAAGGCCGGGGAATCAAAGGTCTGCCCCTCCTCCGCCAGCACCACGAGCTGCTCATCGGGGCGCAAGGCAGCCAGGATCGCCTCCGCCTCGCGCTCTTTGCCGGCATCACGCAGCTCCACCACCTGCAGCCCGGGCAAGCGCTTGAGGTAGGTGGCGATGCCTTCCACCACCCAACTCTTGCGTACCTTGCCAACCGCCAGGATGCGGATGCGGGAGGGATTGATCACGGCATCCCATCACTGCCGCGCACGTTACCCACGGCCCATGCCACCAACCCTGGCTCTGTTCTGGACGCCCTACGCCGACTGGATCTACACAGCAGTGAGCACCACCGGGCTGCTGCTGATCGTTTGGCTGGTGCTCAGACCGAAGGCGTAGCCGTTGCCGTTGTTGTTCGCTCTGTCGCCGGGTTGAGGCCGGCGCCACCGGCAAGCAGGTCGATCGGTTCGCACACTGGGAAGCGGTTGATCGCCTTGAGGGCGCTGCGGGCGTTGTCGCGCAGGCGCTGGCTGATGGCCTCGCAATAGGGCACCTGGGCGAGCAGATCCACCGTGCGGCGCATGACCCGCACCACATCGCCCTCGTCGAGCGAGGTGTTGGCGATCAGATCGTTCCAGCTCACGCCCTTGGCCCAGGCGTGCACCAGGCCCATCAGCTCCGGCTCGAACCACAAGGGCATCACCACCGAGGCCCGCTCCTGCTGGCGCTGCAGCTCACGCCGGATGCCGCGTAGATCGTGGAGGGCCTCCTCTGAGGCCGGCGAGGGGGGGAAGCCACTCCATAGATCCGGG
>NZ_JBIPMN010000158.1:0-6162 GCF_044369115.1 Vulcanococcus sp.
CATGAACGATGACTCATGGCCCGGGCGCGGACCAAAGTCGAGCAAGGAGTAGTGCTGAGCCAGGCGCGAGGCGAGCAGCTGCGGATCACGATCCACGACAGCTCTCTCGTCGTGAAACAGCAACCGCCGAGAGGCAACAGCCGGATCGGAGAGGGGGAGCACAGCACTCACACCTGATTGGCGTACCTCAGCGCACCTGAAGTGGCGAACCGACCCTAGGAATCACAGCAGCCTGAAGCAAGCAATGGTCACACAGCAGCATATGCGCAGACGTTAAAAAGTTGCGTCGAAGCGCAAATGCCCGCCAAGAGGATCCGAATTGCGCAGAACTTTGCATTAACGCTGTTTCATTCCGCAACACAGCTGCCGCATTCATGGACGCCAGCAAAACCCATTCACAAGCTGTGGGAATCTGAACCGCCTCACCAGCCATGCCCAACGGCAAGCCCAACATCCTCATCCTCTGGGGGGATGACATCGGCCAAAGCAACCTCAGCTGCTACAGCCATGGCCTGATGGGATACCAGACCCCGAACATCGATCGGGTCGCTAAGGAGGGCGCCAAGTTCATCCACTACTACGCCGAGCAGAGCTGCACCGCTGGGCGAGCCGCCTTTATCACCGGTCAGAGCGTGTATCGCACCGGCCTCTCCAAGGTGGGCCTGCCCGGAGCGGAACTGGGCTTCCGTGCTGAAGATCCCACCATCGCCGAGCTACTCAAACCGCAGGGCTACCGAACCGGTCAGTTTGGCAAAAACCACTTCGGCGATCGCGACGAACACCTGCCCACGATGCATGGGTTCGACGAGTTCTTCGGCAACCTCTACCACCTCAATGCCGAGGAAGAGCCGGAACTTCGCGATTACCCCAAGGAAGACGACCCGGAGTTTCCCAACTTCCGCAAGCGCTTTGCCCCGCGCGGCGTGCTGCACTGCTGGGCCAATGACGACGGCAGCCAACGGATCGAGAGCACCGGGCCGCTCACCCGCAAACGCATGGAAACGGCCGACGACGAGTTCATGGCCGAAGCGAAACGCTTCATCCGCGATGCGGTGGCCTCAGGACAGCCGTTCTTCGTGTGGTTCAACACCACCCACATGCACTTCCGCACCTACGCCCGGCCGCAGGATGTGGGTCGCAGTGGACGTTGGCAGTCCGAATACCACGACGTGATGATCTATCACGATGAGTGCATTGGTGAAATGCTCAACCTGCTCGATGAGCTGGGCATCACCGACGACACGATCGTGATGTATGGCACCGACAACGGGCCCCACATGAACAGCTGGCCCGATGCCGGCATGACACCCTTCCGCAGCGAGAAGAACACCAACTGGGAGGGTGCCTATCGCGTGCCCGCCCTGGTGCGCTGGCCTGGCAAGATCCCGGCCGGCACCAACATCACCGGCATCTGCAGCCACCTCGACTGGCTGCCCACCCTGCTGGCGGCGGCAGGCGAACCGGAGATCAAGCAGAAGCTGCTTGATGGCTACCAGGTGGGCAACAAAACGTTCCGCATCCACCTCGATGGCTACAACATGCTCGACTACTGGATGGGCAAGACCGACAAGAGCCCGCGGCGGGAGTTCTTCTACTTCTCAGACGACGGCGATCTGGTGGGTCTGCGCTACGACAACTGGAAGTTCGTGTTCAAGGAGCAGCGTGCCACGGGTACCTGCCAGATCTGGGCGGAACCCTTTGTGGAACTGCGGGTGCCAAAGATCTTCAACCTGCTCACCGACCCCTATGAGCGGGCCGACATCACCTCCAACACCTACTGGGACTGGATCTTCGATCACATCTTCCTGATCGTGCCCGCCCAGGCCTATGTGGGTGAGTTCCTCAAGACCTTCGTCGACTACCCGCCGCGCCAGAAGGCCGCCAGCTTCTCGCTGGAGCGGGTGATGGAGAGGCTTGAGAAAGCCGCCAGCGGTGCCGCCTGACGCGAACGTGCCCGCCCTCTCTCCATCGCGAGCACAGCGAAGCCCCGGCCGCCCACCCGCCAAGGGCATGGTGTGGGTGCCAGGGGGGCGGTTCCTGATGGGGTCTGATCACCACTACCCCGAGGAAGCCCCGGCCCATCCAGCCGAGGTGAAGGGGTTCTGGATGGATCGCGCTCCAGTGACCAACGCGCAGTTTCTGAAATTCGTGAAGGCCACCGGGTATAAAACCGAGGCGGAACGACCGGCGGATCCCAGCCTGTATCCAGGCGCCCGTCCTGAACAGCTCCAACCAGCCTCGATCGTGTTCATGGCACCGGCCCATCCGGTGCCCTTGAATGACACCCATCGCTGGTGGCACTACGTGGCTGGCGCCCATTGGCGTCATCCCGAGGGGCCCGGCAGCAGCATCAAGGGCCGCGACCACCACCCGGTGGTGCACATCAGCTACGCCGATGCCCAGGCTTACGCCAATTGGGCGGGTAAAGCCCTGCCTAATGAGGCGGAGTGGGAGCGCGCCGCCCGGGGAGGCCTCGAGAACACCGAGTTCGCCTGGGGCGACACACTCCACCCCCGCGGGCAAGCGATGGCCAACACCTGGCAGGGGCAGTTTCCCCATCAGAACACCCTGCTGGACGGCTATGGGCGCACCTCGCCGGTGGGGATCTATCCGGCCAACGGCTACGACTTGGTCGACATGATCGGCAACGTGTGGGAATGGACCAGCAGTTGGTATGCCAGCGGTCACCAACCGACCGGCAACAGCAACTGCTGCAGTGCTTCGGAGGCGGCAAAGCTGGCGAGTATTGATCCCAGCTCCGAACACGGATCTCTCCCGCGCAAAGTGGTGAAAGGTGGGTCGTACCTGTGCGCACCCAACTACTGCCGGCGCTACCGGCCTGCTGCGCGCATGGCCCAGGGGATCGACACCTCCACGGGCCATCTGGGCTTTCGCTGCATCGTGAGGCCAGAGCCATGAACAGTTGCGTCGCAGGCGCTGAGGAGGAGCTTGGGTTTGGCTGCATCAGTCTTTGGCACGGTCCCCAGCTCCTGCAGCGAATCGGAGCCGACCGCGCCGAGCTGCTCATCCCAACCCAGACGTCCCTGAGCTTGGATTCGGGAGGGCATGAACAGCCGGGGCGGCTTTTACACCCCCCCTACGACATGCTCTATCTCCCCGCCGGAGAGAGGCTCAGCAGACCGATGGCCTTTCAGGGTTGGCGCCTGCAGGTCACACCACAGGAGCTCTGCCGTGCAGCCATGGATCTCTCTGGCTACCGGATCAGTCCGGCCCGCTGCCGCCAACGCCTGCAGGTGATCCAAGCACTGCAGCCCCGACTGCAGCCTGAATGCGATCAGGCACTGATGCTGCAGCAACTGTTGAAGTTGAGTCGGTCATCGCCAACGCTCCAAAATCAACACCTACGGCAGATCGGTCTCGACCAGCTCATCCTGCGCATGCTCGCGCTACTCATCTGTGGTGGGCTGATCCAGCGAGCGAGTCTGCAAAGCACAAAGCGGCAAAGCCGCAAAGCCCAGGTCATGGACGAGCTCAGCAGCTGGATCCGCCACAACCTGCACCACTCCATGCAGCTCAGCGACCTACGCCGCCAAAGCGGATATTCCGAGCGCAGTTTGCGAAATCTGTTTCAGGAACGCTTTCAATGTGGCCCGGTGCAATGGATCCGCCAGCAGCGGATGGAGCTTGCGCGAGACAAGCTGCTGCAAGCCGATGCCTCCATCACCATCACGATCGTGGCCCAGAGTGTGGGCTATCAGCATCTCTCCCAGTTCAGCCGTGACTTCTATCAGACGTTTGGCCAAAGGCCGTCCGATCTCTTGCGAGAGGCACGGCGTTCAGAAATAGAACTTCAGGCCTAATTCAATGCCATTTTGATTGCTAGTAAAACCGGTGGAGCGTTGCTCACCGTTGTTATAGGCCAAGCCGAGATAACGCCATGACACATTCAGATCGGTGTTCCTCCCGAGGGCTACACCAACACCAGCCTGGGCATTGCCGCTGAGATCCTGTTCACCTGCCAAGCCGAAACCGCCCACATCGGCCCGGGCAAAAAGACGCACAGACGGTGTGACAAACACCGACGCCTGACTGCCCACCAACACCTGTGCCCATGTGCGCTGCAGGGTTCCCTCGCTTTGCCATTGCAGGCCCAGCCCACCGTTGCCCTGCACCTGGGCCTCAACGCCAAGGCGCGCCTCAACCACACGCATGCCCGCATAGGGAATCAGCCACCATCGCCCGGGTTCAGCCACCGCGGCCTCCCGCGATCCGAGGCGATAACGCAGCGCCAAGTCGTAGATCCCATTGATCGCCGTCAGCTCGGTTGCGCCAGTGAAGCGGCCCCGACGGGTGGTGCTCGATTGCTCAGAACCCAGCTGGGTATAGGCCACATCCACCAGCACCCCCAGGCGCTTTTGCTCCGCACTGGCCCGAGCACTGAAAGCCGATTGCAACAGGTTCAGCGCTTGACCCGGTGCCAAGTTGGTCTCCGTTTCAAAGCCACGAATGGTGGTGGTGCTGTTCACCCAAGGGAGGTAGCCATAGCCCTCAAAGGTGTAGGCCCAGGGTTCAGCCGACGCCCCTGGTGCCACCGCCAAGATCCCCGCGATCAGGCCGAGGCGCAGGAGACGTCTGCTGCTGATCATCGACGGACAACCTTGTATGGCCGGCAGCTTGTCGTCGGATCAGCACTGCGACACCGAGCCGTGTTCGGCTGCAACTCTGGTTGGAGACAGGAGAGTTCAAATCTGCCGAAACTGATGGGCAGCCCCTGGATCGGCCTGATCGCAGGAGCCGCCACAGCTCAGCATGCAGCCATCAGGCCGCTCCATAGGCCAGCTGACAGGCGGCATTGAGCAGCTCTGCCTCCGCCGGATTCGATGGCTCCTGACCATTCAACGTGCCGCCGTTGCAATCAGCATTGAGCTGATAGGTGGCGCCACCCGCGGTGACATCAAAGGTCACACCGGAACTGCCGCTGGGAGTCACGGTGCCATAGAGCAGCTGGTAGTTACTGTTGGGCACAACGATGTAACTGAGATGCGCATCAACCGCGTCATCAACGGCATCGTTGATGACGGCAGCCGTGGCCAAGGTCGCCACACCCCAGACCGCCGCACGAGCGGCCCACCATCCCCAGGGCGGATTTCTCCAACCGCCATACCAGCCGTAGTTCCAGGGTCGTGCCACCGCCCAACCAGGCCGCGCCCAGCCGGGGTAGAGGTTTACCCGATTGAGATCAACCGTGCGATTCCAGTTGCGGTTGATGTCACGATCCCAGTTGCGGTTGATGTCACGATCCCAGTTGCGGTTGATGTCGCGATTCACATTGCGGTTGATCTCACGATTCACATTGCGGTTGAGATCACGAGTGCCGTCGCGGTTGATCGAGCGTGTGGCCACGGGCCGATCCATGGACGGTCGAGCCCGATCGGAGTTCAGCTTGTTGCTCCAGCCGCCGTTTGGCTTGGAGGCACCCCGATTCAAACCGCCACCGGCGGACTGAAAGCCAGTTTGAGCGCGATGGCCGCCTCCCCCACCACCATGACGGCCACCACCGCCGCCAGCGCCGCGTCCACCACCACCTCGGGCCAGCAGCAGCGGCTGACTGGGTGAGGTAAACGCCGGGCTCAAACCTTCAGATGCCTCAACCAGACCAGCATGAAACGCCAGGACACTCAACAGCAGCGCCCCACTGAGTTGTGCAAGTGGTTTCATCGCTGCGTCACCTCACAACCGTCGTCGTAGCAACTGGCATTGATGCGACCATCAGCGCCGAAGTGCACTTTCACCAGATCGCGCTGGGCGGTCGCCGCTGGATTGTCTTCTCGAACGCTGTTGAGATAGTTGGCATTCACGACGCAAAGATCGCGGCCGTTAAAGCAGATGGTGTTGGAGGAGAAGCGAGCCGAAGCACGCTTCAAGCTCTGCCATTGCTTGCTGCTGGCATCCCAGAGCGCCATCCGAACCGGACTGTCGCTGATGCGCAGCGTGATTGTCTTGGCGCCGATCTGATGGCGGTAGAGGGTGACATCCCCCTCGTTCACAGCCTCCACCGTGCAGGGCACTGGGGCCGCTCCTTTGAGGCTGCACTGGGTGTTGAGGGTGTAGAGCACCTCAGCCCGAACCGGAAGCGCTGCCGAGAGCAACGTCATCGCCACAGCGATGCCGAACCCTTTTTCGTAGAGCGTGTTGCTGCTC
>NZ_JBIPMN010000021.1:0-19465 GCF_044369115.1 Vulcanococcus sp.
GCCCGCTTTCACGTTCAGCCAGCCATCACCGTGCTGCCGCTGGATGGCGAGTTCTGAGAAGTAGAAGCCAGCTGGGTAGGCCACCTGCTGCAGCGGGAACAAGGCCCCGATGGCGGTGTTGTAGTAAGCATCGCCGGCGTCGTGATTCACGTTGACGCTCAGCTGCCAGTGGTCCAACTCCTGCCAGGTGTCGCTGGCTTTGTTGAGTCCTGAGCTGATGGTGAGGTCGAGCGTTCCCTGTTGAATCCAACTGCCGACCGAGCGCTCCCCGCCCCGGGGATTGAACAGCGGTTCGGCTGTCACGCTCAGCTTGAGCTCCATCCAGTCGGGCAGCTGCAGCAGCTCCTGCCCGCGGAGCCAGGGATCGCTCAGGGAGATCGGCGCTGGCGGCTGTGCCCGAGCTGGGCTGCTGAGAGCAAGGGCCGTGATCAGGCCCAGCAGGCCAAGCCCCCGCCGGCGAAGGCGGCGTTGCTGGCGCATGGCTTGGCCCTCAATCCGGCCACAGGATCTGCCCTACGGCCGGATTTGGCAACCACCAGCGATGCCGGATCAGCCCTTCTTGGCGCGGCCTTTGCCCCTGGCAGGGGCGGCCTCAGCTTTGGCGGCGGCCACCGGCACGGGCGCCAGTTCACCTTCGCCGCTCACCACCACGCTCACCACGCGGCCGCCCTGGCGGATCACCCGCTGCAGCGCTTCATTCATGCGGCTGAAGGGCACGCGGGTGGTGTAAGCCCCGTGACGCAGGAAGCGGTTGTTGGCGATGCCCGTGGCGGTGATCGTCACCACGCGGCTGCCTTCGCCGGCGGCACCGGCGCTCGGGCTCGACACCAGCAGCTCCTGGCTGCGGAAGCCGTAGGCCGGGGTGCCATCGATGCGGCGGGCAGTGCTCAGCTCAGCCACCGGCAGCTCGCTGCTCTCTGAGGTGGCGGCGCGGAAGGGGCCATCGGTGCTGATGTGGGCGTAGCGGCTGGCGGCCGACACCGTCACGGGCACAGGCCGGTTTTGGTGGAGGGCACGGCCAAGCTTGAACTGGGTGCCGCTGCCATCACCTTTGGCGGAGGCTGCAGCTCCGCGGGCCAGCTGCATCAGCCAGCTGAACTGGCGGCCTTCATGGCCAGCGGCGTAGTTCCAGCCGTGCAAGTGAGGAACCGTGTCGTTGCCGAAATTGCGGTTGTATTCAGCGCTATCGAGGTAGGAATCGATCTCAGCGTCGTAGCCCTGCTCCTGCAGGATCGTGAAGTGGTGCAGCATCTCCTCTTTGTTTTGAGGAGCACGGCCCAGCAGGTGCTTGTGGTTGAGCTCGATGAAGCGGTATGGGTTGCAGTTCTCAAAGAAGCGTGAGCGATAGAGGGCGCTCTTCGCCACGGTGCGCACCAGCTCGCGCACATTGAGGTAGCCGTTGCGGAACAGCGATTCGGCGCCATCGAGCCGCTCGTTCGTCATCAGATATTGGCCGCCCAGCACCTGCTGATACACCGCGCGAATGATCGCGTTCAGGTCGTCGTTGGAGGCATGAGGGCGGTGCTCTTTGCGTTGTCCGGCGGCAAAACGCTCGATGCCAAGGGCAGGTGCTTGAACGAGAGCCATAACGTTCGATCTGGCAGGGGTGGGCCAGCCGGAAGGTAGGAGCACTATTTGCGGTTGTCTGCCAAACGTTGCGAGCTCTTTACGCCGTCTGATTGGGTGAATTACTGCGGATGAATCTCATCGAGCACCTGACCGCTGGAGCACACGGTGCGGCAGGTGCGCTGTTCCTGCCGGCTCAGTTTGCGGGCGGCGATGTAGGCGAGCAGGGGATTGGGATAGATCTTGCTGGAGTTCCAGCTGCCATCGGTGGCCTGCATCAAAACCTGGGTTTGCATGGAGCTCGGCCTCCTGAAATCCGTTGGGCCGGACCCTATGGAGCACAGCAGGCCGTTCAGGTAACAGCGGCTACCGATTTAGGAATTGCTTCCGATTTGCGCCTGGCCGGGGTTGGCCCGCTGCAATTGTTCGGCGATGTGCTGGCAGCGCGTGCCGGCGCGCAGTTGCGGCTCTGAGCTGCGAACCTCCAGCTGGGCTTCGCGCGAACGGCTGCAATTCCAGGAAGCGAGCACGGTGACCCGCTGAGCCAGCGGCAGGCCACAGTTGGGGCGATCGGCAGCTAACACCTGGCTGGCGCTGCTCACGTGTGGATCGATCACCAATCCCAGCTGCTGCAGCGGCTCAGCCAGAGCATCGAGGAGAGCATCGCTGTCCACACTGGTGATCCAGGAAAACAGGGCCATCCGTAGTTGAGTTTGCCGGCCACTTAACGATGCGCCGCAGGGTGCATCAAGTGCTTTTCGGCACAGAAAGATTAAGACAACGCAAAGGTCTTAACCAACCCTGGTGGTGATATGCCAGTCGAGTTGCTCGCCGGCGTGGAAAGGCACGAGCCGACTGGGTTCCGCGGTGCCGTTGGCCAACTCCAGGATGGCCGGCAGGCCGGGGGCCTCGGGATCGGGGTCGCGCCGCTCCAGGGTGACGCTGCCCTGGTTGAGCGGCAGGCCGTAAAAGCGAGGGCCGTTCAGGCTGGCGAAGGTCTCCAGCTGATCGATGGCGTTCTCCTCGCTGAACACCTGGGCATAGCTCTCGAGCGCATAGGGCGCGTTGTAGATGCCAGCGCAACCGCAGCTGCTCTCTTTGGCGTGGCGCAGGTGGGGGGCTGAATCGGTGCCTAGGAAAAATTTCGGGTTGCCGGAGGTGGCGGCCTTGCGCAACGCCAGGCGGTGGAGCTCGCGCTTGGCTACCGGCAGGCAATACATGTCGGGGCGCAATCCCCCCTGGAACAGGGCGTTGCGGTTGATGTGCAGGTGGTGGGGAGTGATGGTGGCACCCAGGTTGCTCGGCCCTGCCTCCACGAACTGCACCGCCTCAGCGGTGGTGATGTGCTCGAGCACCACCTTCAGGGCTGGATGCCGCTCCAGCAAGGGCTTGAGGTGGCGCTCGATGAACACCGCTTCGCGATCGAAGATGTCGACGGCGGGATCGGTGACCTCCCCGTGAATCAACAGGGGCATGCCGATGCGCTCCATGCAGCTGAGCACTGGCGTGATGTGGGCCAGATCGCGCACGCCTGCATCGGAGTTGGTGGTGGCGCCGGCCGGGTAGAGCTTCGCAGCGGTGAACACCCCTGCTGCAAAGCCTTTCTCCAGCTCATCGGGAGCGATGGTTTCGGTGAGATAGGCCGTCATCAACGGTGTGAAACCGGCCGCTTCCTCCGCTCCGGCGCTGTGCTCTAGGGCCAGCAGGATGCGATCGCGGTAGGCGCTGGCCTGAGCCACGGTGGTGATCGGTGGTTTGAGGTTGGGCATCACGATCGCCCGCCCAAACTGGGCAGCTGTGTGTCCCACCACGGCCTGCAGCAGCGCCCCATCGCGCAGGTGTACGTGCCAGTCGTCGGGTGTGCGGATCGTGAGGGTCTGGCGGGACGGTGCTGCTGCCATCGCGTTAAAGCCCTGCTGCGGCGGTGCCTTCTAGTTTCGGTGTTGATGGAGCCTGCATCCCACGAGCGGTTGGTGGCGATTCGGCTGCAGCCCCGAGCCAGCCGCGATCGGGTGCTTGGGTTGAAGGGCGATGTGATCGCCATCGCTTTGAAAGCGCCGCCGGTGGAGGGGGCTGCCAATGCGGCTCTGCTCAAGCTGCTGGCCCGCCAGTTGAACGTGCCGCTGTCGGCCGTGGAGTTGGTGCGCGGTGCCACAGGCCGCAGCAAGTGGATTCGGGTGAACGGTTGGAGCGTCGAGCAGGTCAGAGTGGCACTGCTTGCGCCTGGTGGGTGAGCAGCGGCGTGCGCTGCAGGATCGTGTGGCCGCAGAAGGAGATGTTGCGCGGCGTTTGCTTGGCATCGAGCTCGATGCAGATCTTGAACCACTGCGATCTCAGCTGGGCTGGTCGGTGCAGCCGGCTTGATTCAGTGGGGTGTGCGGTTGTTGAAGCGCAGCTCCAGCACCTGCTGCACCACATACACCAGGAGTGCGGTGCTCCAGCCAGCCATCAGCAGGCCGTTGAGTGCCAGCCCCACGCTGAGGAGATGCCAGCATTCCGGTAGAAGAACATCGCCGTAGCCCACCGTGGTGAAGGTCATGGCGCTGAAGTAGAAGCTGGTCTCGAGGCTGTTGAACAGATTGAGGGCCTTCAGCAGCAGGGCCCAGAGCAGGATGTCGCCCACCAGGCCCAGGGTGATCAGTCCGGCGCCGGCAAGCATCGCCAGTGAGCGCCGGCTGCTGTGTTGGGCGCACCACTGCACCACCTTGGGTGAGTGATGGAGCTCGGCGATCACCAAGCTGATGCCCATTTGCCACAGGCAGGTGAGCACCAGCATTCCGGCGCTGATCCCTAGCCGTATTGAGAAGCCGGGTGCCGTGCAATCCGTGGAGGAGGCGGTGGCCGCTGCCGCTGCTGCGGCGCTGGTGGTCGCACGGGCTGCCAAGGGAAGTGAGCTGCTCAGGGCTCCAACCACCAGCAGTGAGAGGTTGCGCCGAAGAGGGCCGCGGATCACGATCATGCGGTGGGTGGCAGTTGGGGCTGGGGTAAGCCCAGCCAGCGCGCTTCTTCCTGGGCTGCAGGCAGCAGCGCTTCCAGCTGCGCGCGAACGGGCTGACCTGTGGCTGGTGCACTCAGCTGATTGAAGCGGCGCAGGGCTGATTGGGGGAAGAACAACAGCCCCACCAGCAAGGCCAGGGCGCAGCCCATCAGGTAGTCGATCCAGCGGTTGGGGATGTACCAGGCCACCAGGGGGCCGTAGCCAACAAAGGCCACACCACTGGAAATCAGGGCGGTGCGCAGGTAGTTGCGGCGGTTGAGGGCTGCCACGAGCAACGTGGTGCCCGCCATCACCAGGCCGATCGAGATGTCGCTGATGCCGAGGGTGTTGAACACCAGCAAGGGCATCAGCACCCCGAAGCTCACCCCGGCCATGCGATCGCGTACCCGCGCCAAGGTGGCGCCGATGCTGTCGTTGAGCAACAGCACGACTCCGAAGTACAGGTATTTCGGAGTAAGGGCTCCAAGGCCTTCGCCAATGGCCAGGGCCAGGCTGGCAAACACCAGCTTCCGCCAGAAAAACGGCGATTGCAGGCCGCTGGCGAGCCGTTCTGCCAGAGCAGGTTCTGCGGGGTGGGCTTCGCTGGTTGCCCCTGCGCTCTCGTGGGCTGCTTCAGGCTTGCGGAGCTGATCGGGCGTGAACACGATTTGCACCAGCGTGCCGATCGCCAGGCCAAGGCCGATGGCCAAAAGTTCGTCGCGCCAGCTTTCCCAGCTGGGTGTACCCAGCAGGGGCAACACACCGGCGCAGGCCACCACACCGCTGAGCAGGCGCAGCTTGCTGGGCAGGAGGAGCGTGATCAGCTGCATCAGAGCTGCCACTAGCCCAAACACAAACACCTGGGGCACGTTGGAGAGCGCCAACCCCAAGCTCACGCCGATCGCCAGGCACAGCCCCACCAGGATCAGCAGAACCGGGTAGATCACGGTCGGCCAACGGCTGAAATCAGGCCTCACCACCAAAACGGCGATCAGCGATCCATAGGCCAGCGAGCTGCCGCTCAAGCCAATGCCTTCACAGGCCGCATGGGTGAGGGCGGCGGCCAGGCCGATTACCAGGGCTGCCCTCAGATCGAGCGTGAGGGGATTGGGGTGGCCCTCAGTCGCCATGGGGCGTGGACCCTTTGAGGGCCTGGGCCCAGCCCACCAGCAGCACGATCACCAACAGTGCGAGCCAGAACCACAGCCGCGGCGGCTGGCTGGCGGCGGTGATCAACAGCAGGATGAGCGCGAGCCAGGGGGCAGGCTGAAGCCAGGGTTTAAGCCAGCGCTGCAGGCCGTGGGGGAGGGCGTGTTTCATTGCTCTGTGCCTCCCAGCCAGCGCAGGAACGGCACGATGAAACTCACGGGGCTGCGCCGCTCCACCACCACCTCACTCTTGGCTGGTGTTCCATTCTCAAGCTGCAGATTGGGTCCGCTGCCGCCGCCACTCCAGCGCAGGCCGGAGGGCGTCGGAGCCCGCTCCAGGCGCACCGTCACCAGGCGCACTGGTGCGGTGGCCTTGTCGGGCAGGGTGGCGAGCGGATCGCCGCCTTCGCCAAACGCCGCCTGACGGCTGCGGGCGATCAGGCTTCCGGCCAGTTGGCTGTCGCCTACGGCCCGGGCCACCTCGGCCAGGTCGGCGCTGGCGGGAGCAATGCTGGCGATCCGGCCTTCCACCAGGCCGTAGCGCTGGGAGCTGCCGCCATAGCGATCCCGGGTCTGCAATTGCAAATCCAGCTGGATCGGCATCCCTGGCTTGAGCCTTGCCACATCTGCTTCACCGAACAAGGCAATAGCTGTGCGCTCCGGCTCATCGGCGTTCGGCTCAGGGCCTACGCCAACCGAGGCGAGCCGTTGGCCGGGGATCACCGCCTGCCCAGGGTCCACGCTCAAACCCAGCAGCATCCCGTCGCGCGGAGCGAGCACCGACTGGCTGTTGCGCTGGGCCTCAAGGCCGGCCTGGGTGGCATCGAGTTGCGCGAGTTGGGCCTGCAGTTCTTTGATCGCGCTTTCGTTGCGCAGGTAGAGGTCTTGCGCTCCCACCCACAGGGGGCTGTAGCGGGGGATCACCTCTTCGCGGCGCAGGTTCTCGAGGGCCTTGAGCTGGAGACCCACTGGCTGGTTGGCGGTGCGCAGTGTGCCGATGCGCGATTCGATGGTTTGGCGTTGCCGTTCCACGGCCTTGATCTGGTCGAGCAAAGCGTTGTTGGCGGGGCCGATAGCCCCCGCGCCAGCAGCCTGCTGATCAATGCGGTTGATGCTCATCAGCAGGTCGCCCTGCTTCACCGGATCACCGATCCGCCGCACCAGCTCCTGCACCTGCCCGGCGGAGCGGGCATAGACCCCTACGCGGCTTTCGGGGGCCAACAGCAGGGCGCTTCCTTCAACCTTCACCGGCACAGATGGTGCGAGCGCCCAGGCGCTGCAAGCCGCACTCACTGCCGCCATCGGCAGGAGATTGGGGAGGCGTTCGCTCAGCATCGCCATCCCATCCTGCTGCCGGTGCCGCTGCAATCTGCGGTTACGGTACCGGCACCTTGCAATCTGAAGGCTTGCGCCGCCCGCTGCGCCGCTGCTGCTGCCTGATGGCTTTGCTGTTGTCGAGCGGTGCAGCTTTCGCGGAGCAGCCGACTCGTTCGGTTGATTCGGTGGCCCAGGCGCTGGAGGTCACACCTGCAGCCGCTACAGCGCCAGCACCGTTCAGCCTCAGCCTGGCTCAGGCGATTGCTCTGGGCATGGGCCGCTCCCTCGCCCTGCGCAACAGCAGCCTGGCGCTCGATGAAAGCCGTGCGCTGCAGGGGGTGGCCCGAGCTCGGTTCATGCCCAAGCTCGATCTGGTGGGTCTCGGCACCTACGCCCAGGTGGGTACCGATGTGGGTTTCATCTCCAACCTCCCGGCGATTGGCGATCTCAATTTCGATCTCGGCGGCGATGGCTACGCCGTGGTGCAGAACACCTTTGTGAATGTGGGCCTCGCGCTCACCATGCCACTGATTGATTTCGGGCGTGGCCCGTTGCAACAGGCTGCCCGCGCCGGCGTGCAGGCGGCAGAGGCGGAGCAGCGGGAGCAGCAACGGCGCACTCGCTTCGCCATCCAGAGCGCCTACCTCAACGCTCAGCTCGCCGAAGCCTTGATCCCGGTGTGGGAGAGCGCTTTGCAGGTGTCGACCCGCTTGCTCAGCGATGCGCGGGCCATCCGGCGGGAGGGTCTCGCCGCCCGCATCGACACGCTGCAGGCTGAGGCGCTTGTGGAAACCGATCGCCAGGGGCTGGCCGAAGCCAGAAGCCAGCGGGAGGTGGCGCTCAGCGCCTTGGCCCGCAACCTCAACCTGCCCCCAGAGCAGGTGATCAGTCTCTCGGAGCCCCTGCGGCCCCTGCCGGCCTGGACCCTGAACTTGCGCGGCAGCCTGGCTCGGGCCATGGCGGAGGATCGCCCGGCCCTTGAAGCGCTGGAGCAGCAGCGCCGCGCCCAGCAGGCGCAGGTGAAGGTGGCCCGTGCCGGGGCGCTGCCCCAGGTGGGTTTGTTGCTCGGCGGCGGCATCAATGGCGACTGGCTGAATGTGCCGGTGCTCAACACCACCCCGCGCGTGAGCGTGAACGGCAGCCAGGGAGCGGATCTGCCCACGTTGAGCAGCAGTGGCAATGCCTCGGGCAGCTTTTACGATTGGGGTGCCGTGATCTCCCTGCGCCAGCCCCTGTTTGATGGCGGCCTCACTAGGGAGTCGGTGGCACTGGCCCGCCGCCGCGCTGAGCAAGGTGAGGTGGCGCTGGAGCTGGCCCGCCAAACGATCACTCAGCAGGTGGAAACGTTCTATGCCACGCATCAAGCCTCCGGGCCCCAGATGCGAGCCGCGGCGGCTGCCGCTGCCGCTGGCGCAGAGGCCGTGCGCGATGCGCTGCTGCGCTACCGCGCCGGGGTGGCACCGATCACGGAGTTGTTGATTGCCCAGCGCAACCTGCAGGCGGCTCGTTCGGCCGAGGCCAGTGCCATCCATCGCTGGAACATCAGCCGCGCTGGGCTGGAGCTGGAAACTGGTTCTGGGCTGGCCCAGGAGAGCCTTCCTCCCTCTCTTTAGAGTGATGGGATGACCGACCAGGCCCCACGTTCTGAACCGCCCGCCAGCGAGCGCATCACCGAGCAGCTTGGCCGGTTGATCCCTCTGGTGAACGGCCGTTCGCGCGTGGCACGGGTGGGTTCATCCCACGGCCGCGATGGCCTGCCCTCGCTGCTCAGCTGGGATGACGACGGTCAGCTGAACGTGGACTGACCTTGCACGCTGCGGGGCTGTTGGTGCTGGCCGGTGGCGGCCACACCCACGCGCTGTTGCTGCGCCGCTGGATCATGCGGCCCGCCAGCCGCCCTGCGAATCAGGCGGTGTTGCTGGTCAACCGCACCAGTACCGCTCTGTATTCCGGCATGGTGCCTGGCCTGTTGGCAGGGCTCTATTCACGGGAGGCCTGCACCATCGATCTGCGCGACCTCTGCCGCCGCGCCGGTGTGGGCTTTGTGCAGGCAGAGATCACTGGGCTCGACCTCGCTCGCCGTGAGCTGCTGCTGCAGGGGCGTCCGCCGCTGCGGTTTCACATCCTCAGCCTGAATGTGGGCTGTGAAACCCTCTGGGAAGCGGGGCCCTCAGCAGCCAGCGGCTCGGTGCAAACGGTGAAGCCGCTTGAGCCCTTCCTCACCTGGCTGGAGCGGCGGCTCAGCCATCCTGCAGATCCCCAGGTGCGGATCCGCGGCGGTGGGGCTGCCGCTGTGGAGGTGGCTCTGGCTTTGCGGAGCCGCGGTTTGTGGCCTGAGCTGTTGCTGCGCGGCGATCGTTTGCAGCTGGGATCTGCTGCAGCGCATCAAGCGGCTGAACGGGTGCTGGCTGAAGCTGGGATCCCGATTCAGCGCGGGGTGGCGGATCAGGCCACCGCCGATCTGGCCTGCACGGGCAGCAGGGCGCCCGCTTGGCTCGCCGCCAGTGGTTTGCCCGTGCAGCCGGGAACCGGCCGGGTGCTCACCGATGCCAGCCTGCTGGTGCAGGGGTGTGAGCAGTTGTTTGCCAGCGGTGATTGCGCGCTGATCGCCTCCGATCCGAGGCCCCCTGCTGGGGTGTGGGCGGTGCGGGCGGCGCCGTTGTTGGCGGAGAACCTGAGGCGCCTGCAGGCAGAGCCGCCCTTGGCGCTGCGGCGCTGGCGGCCGCAGCGCTGGGCGCTGCAGCTGCTGGGTGATGGGGGCATGCACGGACAGCCATCGCCGCGCGCACTGGCGGTGTATGGACCGTTCTGTTGGGGCCCTTCAAGGGCGTTATGGCGCTGGAAAGATCGCATTGATCGCCGCTTTATGCAGGGTTTTGCCCCCGCAGCCGTGATGGCCGCAGGGGCAGCCCCCATGGCCTGCCGCGGCTGCGCCGCCAAGCTGCAGGCTGCGCCTTTGGCCGCGGCCTTGGGGCGCTTGTCGCCCACGGGCGATGCGCCACCTGCGGAAGACGCCGCCCGCCTGGATGTGAATGAGCGCGGGGAGCTGCTGCTGCAGAGCGTGGATGGCTTCCCAGCGCTTCTCGACGACCCCTGGCTCAATGCCCGCCTCACCACCCTGCATGCCTGTAGTGATCTGTGGGCATGCGGTGCTCAGGTGCGGAGCCTGCAGGCGGTGGTGACCCTGCCGGAAGCAGCACCCGCTGTGCAGGAGGAGTGGTTGCTCCAGAGCCTGGCGGGTGTGCGTTCGGTGCTGGATCCGCTGGGGGCAATGCTGCTGGGCGGCCACACCCTGGAGGGCCGAGATGGAGCGGGGCTGGGGCTCAGCCTGGCTGTGAATGGAGCTGTGCTGCCTCAGCATTTCTGGCCCAAGGGCTCCCTGGCGGCGGGTCAGGTGTTGCTGCTCACCCGCCCGATCGGCACGGGCGTGCTGTTTGCTGCGGCGATGGCTGGTGCGGCCAAGCCAACCTGGCTGGATGCGGCCTTGGCCGTGATGCAGCAGAGCCAGGCGCCCCTGGTGGAGATCATGGCTGCCCATGGCTGCCAGGCCTGCACAGACGTCACGGGCTTTGGCCTGTTGGGGCACCTGGGTGAAATGCTCGCCCCCGGTCAGCGGGTCGCCCTTCATCCAGATGCGATCCCAGCCCTACCCGGTGCCCTCGAGCTGCTGGAGCATGGGCTGAGCAGCAGCCTCGCGCCAGCCAATGCCCGTGCCCTGGTTGCGCTCGATGGCCCGATCGTGCTCAACGGTGCAGCCACCGCGGCCGAGCAGCAGCTCTGGATCGACCCGCAAACGTGTGGTCCGTTGCTGGCGGCCCTACCTGACGCGTCTGCCCAGGCGGCGTTGGCGGCGACCAGGGCGGCTGGTTTCCCGCAGGCGGCCCTGATCGGCCGGGTGATCTAGTCGCGCACCAACCAGCCGACGGTGAGATCGTCGAGGTCGCTTTGCAGGTAGTAGTAGCCCCGTGCACCGGAGCGCCCCTTCACCAGTAGTGCCCGGTAGCGATAGGTGGCACCGAGCGCATCACGTTCATTCAGGGTGCCCCAGCAACTGTTCGGATCCAGTTTGAGAGCGCCGCTGTAGCTGGCTGTTTCGCCGACGCCGCTGTAGCTGGAGAGGGCCACACCGCTCACGCGGCCATCGCTCCACTGCTCCCGCTGCACCACCGCGTTCGGGCTCCAGCCGCCGTTGCGCCAGCTCAGGCCCACCTGGCTGCTCAGCACCAGACCATTGAGATCGGAGGCCTGGCAACTGCCCGGTGCCATCGGTAGCCAGCGGCTGGTGATCACGGTGCCGGTGTTGCGGTTGAGGCTGTAGAGGGGGCGGCCTTTGCCATCGAGCACCACCTCACTGCGCTCCGTTCCCCAGGGCAGCTTTCGCTCCAGTTGCAGCACGCAGCTCGGGCCCATGCGCGCCACACCGGAGTAGGTGGCCTGGCGCTCGCTGCGCCCCACGCGCTCCACCAGCGTGCCCTGCAGCTTGCCGCCGGCTAGCCAGCGCTCCTCCTGCACATGGGCCGTGGGGGTGTTCTTGCCACTGCCGCTCTGCACGCCCATGCCCATCACCGCGTAGCGCCCCAGCACGGGCGTGGGGCAGGTTGTCTGGGCTGCCTGGGCCGGGGCGCTCAGGCTGGCGAGAGGTAGGCCGAGCCCCAGGGCTGCGATGGGGAACAGAGCCGACAGACGGTGGACCATGGCCTGGTCGCTGCACACAGAGCCCCCGCAGTATGGGCGGGTTGCGCTGATGTGGGTTCTGGCTTCGGCTCAGATCTGAACCATGCCGCACCGCATGCCTTTGAGCACGGCTTGCACGCGGTTGTTCACCTCAAGGGTTTTGAGGAGGCGTTTTGTGTAGGTGCGGGCCGTTTCCTCACTGACTACAAGCTGCTCCGCGATTTCACGGTCGGTGAGGCCACTGGCGAGGAGATCGAGCACTTCGTATTCACGGGGCGTCAGCCTTGGGCAGCTCAGGTAGGGCAACTGCCCGGAGCGCAGCGACGGACTGCGATACGAGTGATTCCCCATCACAGCCATCACCGCTGCTTCGAGAGGTTTCTGATCTTCGATGAAATCGGCTTCGGCTACCACTGCTTCCAGCCAGCTGGCTTCGGCGTATTCCACTGGGATCGCATCACCCAGGGCCAGCATCACCACCTTCAGCTGCGGCTGCAACTGGCGTGCCTTGCGCGCCAACTCAAAGCCGTTGCCGTTCTCGAGAAAGTCAGTGCAGATCAGGAGTTCATAAGGTTCTTGCTGCAGATAGGCCAGACAGCTCTCTTCATCAGTCACGGCGCAACCGATGTAGGTGGATGTGCTGAAGCTTTCGCAGAGGCAGCGCAGAAAGAATCGCCCTTTCAGGGCAAGAGCCACCTTGCCCTGAACGGCAACTGAAAGGAGCACCTCATCAAGGTTTCCGGCGCTGAGGCTGTCGAGATAAGGCGTGAAGTCCATCGCTCAGCCCCAGGCGTGGGTCCATCATCGCGCCCGGTTGCGCACGGCCAGCTCAGATCGCAACCTTTTGTGTGTCGCGTGTGAGTTGGGCGTACAAATACTGCGGCGACTTGTAATGACGCGGCAGGCAGTGATGCAGTGTTTCAAGCCGGCCCCAGCACACGGTGCGTTGAATCTTGTTGAGCGTTCGCTTTTCAGCGATCAACATCTTCAGCGCTTTGCAATACAGCTGGTAATTGGCTTCGAGTTCGCCGATGGTGATGCTGGCGTCCTGGCTCATGGTTCAGTCGTCGTAGACGAGGCACTCAGGGGCAGTGGGGTTGAGATCGCAATACACCTCAAGCGGTGAGGGATCCTTCTGCTCACCGGGGTGGTGCTGTTGATAGGCCTCGAGATCCTTGAGCTCGCCCTCGAGGTGGTTGATCTTGCCGGTGTCGCCGCTCTGACGGGCCTGATCCAACTCAGCCTTCAGCTGGGCCAGGTGGGCTTCGATGTTCTCCAAGGATCGGGTGTGATCGGCTGGCTACAGCTACGAACGCTCCACTGGCCATCGCTACCCCCATTTGGGGGCAACCCGTCAGAGCTGCGCTTCTCCTGTCAGAGTGGCTTCAGCCCCCAGGGTTCTTGTGATCCGCCGTTTCAGGCTGCTGGCTCTGCTGGCCGTGGTGGTTGTGGCTGGGTGCCGTTCAACGGCCCCATCACCCCAGGAGCGGGTACGCCTAGCCGAACAGCAGCGCTTGCTTGCGCTGTGCACCAGCAATCAGCAACGGTTGCCCGGCTTGGTGGAGCGTTTTGATGCAGCTCAGAGCCGCTTGGCCTCGGTTCGCCAAGCCAACTACACACCCAGCCCCGGGCCCAAGCCCCTCGATCCCGAGGAGCAGCGCCGGCTCACCATCTACGACCAACAAACCGAGCAGGACCTCTACGAACAGGCTGTTGACGCCTGGCGGCAGCAGGAGGCTGAACGGCGGGAGCGCTGGGAGCAGGCCCAGGCTGGCAAGGAGGCTGCAGCCTCCGAAGCACTCAGGGCCGCTGCCTCTGCCCTGCGGCAGCTGCATCCCGAGCTGCTGCTGGCCGGTGCTTCACCGCGCTTGAATCCTGAGGAGGTGGAGCGCTTTCGCCGCTGCCAGCCGGAGCAGTTTCGGTGAGTGGTGGCTGGAGGCGATGGGGCTTCAGCCTGGCGCTTTTCACCGGGCTTGAGTCGCCGGTTTTGGCCCAGTTCCTAGCGCCACCACCTTTGCCAGCGGTGCCTGAATCCGTGATCAGCCCTGAACGGGAAGGTTGCGTTCGCCGTTTCGGCCATACCGGTTGTGCGGCTCGGCTTTACGCCCAGTTGCTCTGCGCATCGATGGGCGCCGCAAACACACTTGCCGCTGAAGGAGCGCTGGAGCGCATGGAAGCCGAGCTCGCGGAGCAATACGACCAGGCCGTCATCGACTTCCGAGGGATCACCCCTGAGCAGGTGGAAACGGCGGCTGTTCGCTATTACGCCCCCATTCTCTGCCCGGAGAAGAGCCCGCAGATTCGCCAGCTGTTCGATCCATCGTGAGGGCTGTTCTGGTACACGCCTCGCCCTCCCGGCGGAGATCCGCACCGGGTCGAAGTGTTGGAGATGGGTCTGATCTGTCTTGAATTGAGATCTGTTGTTGGAGGTCCGGGCGCGTGCATCCACCCCTGGTTTTGGTGCATGGCCTGCTGGACAGTCCGGAGGTGTTTCGCTCTCTGCGCCGGCACCTGGGCGGGCAGAGGCCCGATTTGGTGATCCCGGCCCTGCCGATGCGCTTCGGGTTGACCCCGGTGCGGGAGGCGGCCTTGCACTTGCAGCAGCAGATCGAAGCGGTTGCACCGGGTGCGGGCCCCTTGGATGTGCTCGGTTTTTCGATGGGTGGGGTGATTGCCCGTAGCTGGATTCAGCAGCTGGGCGGTCAGCGGCGGGTGCGCCGCTTCATCAGCCTGGGCAGTCCGCAGCAGGGCACCTGGACGGCTCAGCCCTGGCCGCGCCGTGTGTTTCGCGGTTTGGCCGATCTCCGATGCGGCAGTGCGCTACTGCAGGAGCTCAACAGTGATCTCGAAGGGTTGCGTGGGGTGGAGTGCCACAGCTTTTATTCGGCCCTCGATCTGGCGGTGTTGCCGGGGTGGCGTGCCGTGTTGCCCGTTGGCACAGCCCGCGAGCTGCCCGTGGCAACCCACCCGCAATTGCTGCGGGATCCCGCAGCCTTGCAGCCGCTGGCTCAGGAATTGCTGCGCATCTGAGTCAAGGCTGATTCAGCTCGCTCTCGCGGCATAGCTTGCGGATACGGTTCGGTGCTCACCGCAGTGGATTGGCTGGGTGTCTCTGTGGTGGTGCGCTGGTTGCTGGGCTGGTGGTTAGCGCGCCATCTCATCCCCTTGCCCCAGGCGCGCCTGCAGCACAAACCAGCTGTCTCGGTGTTAATCCCGGCCCGTAATGAAGAAGCCACCTTGAATCATCTGTTGGAGGGTTTGCGCACCCAAACCCTCCAACCGCTTGAGGTGATCGTGATTGACGATCACTCCAGCGATCACACCGCTGACATCGCGCAAGCAGCGGCCCAGCTGTTGCCCCTGCAGCTGGTGCAGCCACCTCCCCTTCCCCAGGGTTGGTGCGGCAAAACCTGGGCTTTGCACAACGGCGTGCAGCGCAGCGCGGGAGAGGTGTTGGTGTTTCTCGATGCCGATACCGAGCCGGCGCCGGGGTTGTTGGAGAGCCTGGTGGCGCAGCAGCAGCGGCTGGGGGGGCTGGTGTCGGTGCAGCCGTTTCACCGCACCGAACGCCTCTATGAGCAGTTGTCGCTGCTGTTCAATCTGGTGGGGTTGATGGCGGTTCCGTTGGGGCCCCGTTGCGGCGTTGCCTTCGGACCAGCGATGGCCACCAGCCGTGAGCACTACCTGCGCAGCGGCGGCCACCAGGCGGTGGCCAACAAGGTGGTGGAGGATTGGTTCCTGGCCCATCGCTATGAGCAGGCGGGTCTCCCGGTGAGCGCCTTCATCGGTGATCACCAGATCGCCTACCGCATGTACCCGGGCGGGCTGGGTGATCTCGTGGTGGGGTTCGACAAGAACTTCGCCACGGCCGCTGGCGAGGTGCGTTGGCCTTGGATGCTGGCGGTGGTGTTGTGGCTCTCCGGGCTGTTCTGGGCGGCCTGGTGTTTGCCGGCGTCGCTCCTGGGTTGGCCCCTGGTGGGCGACCCTCAGCCTTGGCGCCATGCCGTGATCTACGGGGCCTATGCGCTGCAGCTGTTGGTGATCACCCAGCGGGTGGGTCGCTTCCGCTGGAGTCCGCTGGTGTTTTCGATTCCGGTGCTCTTTTTTCTGGGTGTGTTTCTGATGGCGATCGTGAATCTCGAGCGGGGCTCGGTGCAATGGAAGGGGCGCAGCGTGAGCACGCGTTGATGGCCATGGCGGCCCCTGAATTCCTGCTGCCGGTGTTCAGTTCAGCGCTTCTTTGGCTCGGTGGCTCGCTGGTCGTGGGAGCCCTGGCCAATCAGCTGCCACTGGCTTGGTTGAGCGCAAGGCCGGCGGCCGGCTCGCCTGACGTGTTGGCCGCGCGGCTGGATGGCGTCCAGCGGCTCCTCAAGATTCGCCGGTGGAAGCACTGGATTCCCGATGCCGGCAATGCCCTCCCCGGCGGCATCACCAAAGCCAGCCTGGCGCGGCGCGATCAGCCGGCGCTGTTGCGGTTGATGGCCGAAACCCGCCGGGCTGAGTTGGTGCACTGGGTTCTCTGGCCGCTGTGGCTGCTCACCTTGCTCTGGCTGCCGGGCCCGGGGGTGGCCCTGAACGCGGTGTTCGCCACGATGTTCAACCTGCCCTGTTTGCTGCTGCAGCGCTACAACCGGCTGCGCCTGCAGCTGTTGCTGGCCCGAAGAACGCCAGCTCTCAGGGCTCCAGCCAACCGCCCTCCAGCGTGATCGCGCCCGTGAGGGCGGTGTGCTCGCTGTGATCGGCCACCACCAGGTGATGGTCGCCGTGCTCGAGCACCCAGCCATCCTGGGCGGGATCAAACACCGCCAGTTGGCGCAGGGGGATCTGCAGCTCCAGGCGGCGTTGTTCGCCGCGCTCCAGCTCCACCCGCTGGAAGGCCACCAGCGTGCGCGCTGGGCGCTCCATCAGCAGCCCTGGCGCTTCGAGATACACCTGCACCACCGAGGCAGCCCGCATCGCACCGATGTTGTGCAGCGTCAGCGCCAGCTGTACGCCGCTCTTGCCAAGCTTCAGGTTCAGCTCAGACCAGGCAAAACGGCTGTACGACAGTCCAAAGCCGAAGGGATAGGCGGCGTGATGCCCATCGCGTTGCAGGAGCCGGTAGCCGTGCCAGAGGTCATAGCTCACCTGCAGAGCCCTGGCTTCGATGCTGGGTAGATGGGCTTGCTCTGCTGGCATGGCGAAGGGCAATCGCCCCGAGGGTGAGACATGGCCCAGCAGCACATCCGCCAAGGCGTGGCCGCCTTCCTGGCCGGGATACCAAAGCAGCAGTAACCCCGCCAGTTGCTGATCCCATGGGCGGGTGAGGATCGCGCCGCCGCCCATCAACGCCACCACGGTGCGTGGGTTGGCTGCCGCAACAGCCTCAATCAAGGCGATCTGATCCGGCGGGAGGCGCAGATCGCTGCGATCGCCGCTGGCGAAGTTGCCGCCGGGGGTGGGTGAGGCGTGGCTGGTGATCCAGGCCATGCCGCGGGCCAGCACGGGCCACCAGGGCTGCAGGCGCTGGCGGCCCAACAGCTGCAGCAGCCATTGCGGTGGTGGCACGAGCGCCAGCACCGGAGCGATGTCGCCAGGGTGGATGTGCTCGCCCTCCAGGCGCCAATCCAGGCCGGCCACCACCAAAGCAGCCTCACACTGCGCTGCGATGGCAGCCGCTTCCGCAGGGTTGCGGCCGTTGTGGCTCTGGATCAAGAGCTCAGGCGCCCCCTGGCGGAGCCCCTCCAGGGGAGTGATCACCTGGCCGGCTTGGGGGCGCGTATCGGAAGAGCCGTGATCGCCGAGGTTCGGCTTCTGGGCGAGCTGGCCGATCACCGCCAGCGATTGCAACGCTCGCCAGGGCAGCTCCTCGGCCTGGTTGCGCAGCAGCACGATCGATTCGGTGGCCGCCTGGCGTGCCAAGCGGCGATGGGCTGGGCAACCCCGCACGGCGCTCGGCTCTTCGCCCGGTGGCACCGCCAGTTGCAGCTTCAGCTGCCGGCGCACGGCGTCGTTGAGGCGCTGCTGCGGCAAGCGGCCATCAGTCAGCGCTTCCTCCAGGCAGCCCTCCCACACCATCCGAAAGGGCATCTCCAGATCCTGGCCGGCTTGCAAAGCCCTCACGCCATCACGGATCCCGAAGATGAAATCGCTCACCACCACGCCCTCAAATCCCCAGCACTGCTTGAGGATCTGCTGCAGGAGCTGGTGGTGCTGGCCGCACCATTCGCCGTTCACACGGTTGTAAGCGCTCATCACCGATCCGGCGCCGGCTTCCACGCAGGCTCTGAATTGCGGCAGGTAGAGCTCGTGCAGGGCCCGCGCACTGATCTGCACATCCACCACAAAGCGGGTGTGATCGATGGAATTCAGCGCGAGGTGT
This sequence comes from Vulcanococcus sp., assembly GCF_044369115.1. Taxonomy (GTDB): domain Bacteria; phylum Cyanobacteriota; class Cyanobacteriia; order PCC-6307; family Cyanobiaceae; genus Vulcanococcus. The sequence goes on from NZ_JBIPMN010000021.1 coordinate 18,044, forward strand.
TTCACGCAGGCCACGGCGCGGCGCTGCAGACCTCGGGTGATCGCGGCCCCCATGGCGCCCACATGCAGCGGGTCTTCGCCGTAGGTTTCCTGGGCCCGCCCCCAGCCGGGAAAGCGCAGCAGGTTCACGCACACGGCCGCGACCCAGTTGGCTCCGAAGCTGCGCGCTTCGCGGCCGATCGCCTCACCGATTCGCTCCTCCAGCGCTGAATCCCAGCTGGCACCACGCGCCATAGCCACGGGAAAGGTGGTGGCTCCCCCGTGCAGCACCACACCGCGGGGGCCATCCACAAACCACAGCCCTTTGAGTCCCAGCCTGGGCAGCACACCAGCAGGCCAGGGATGGCGATGGGGCGCATCCCGCAGGGCAATGGAGGCCATGCCGGGCCAGAACGCTGTGGATCCGCTGATCAAGGCCAGCTTTTCGTGCAGCGTGAGCTGATCGAGCAGAGCCTCTGCGTGGGCTTGAGGGGTGGGGCTGACGCTGCTCACCACCGGAACCTATGGCGATCGCACCACCCCGCGGCTTCTTGGTAAGCCGTTGCAGCAGAACTGCCGCGCCTGGCTCCGGCGCACTGTTCAGATCAGCGGCAAGTCAAGCCAACCACACGGCAAACCAAGCGCAGCTGGATAGGACAGGCAGAGTGGTACTTGCCTGTATGGCGGAATTGGCGCGCAAAGGCCTGCATGTGCTGCCGGCGATTGTGTTGTTGCCCTATGTGGCTTACGCTTTCAGGCGACTGCAGCGGACTGATGCGTTGCACGAGCCGATGCTTGCTTAGGGCCTCTAAGTTTATGGAACATCCGGCAGACAGGTCGCGTTGACCAGCTGCGAAACCTGTCAGCACTTTCTTCCACCAATGGGACCGCAAGGTGTCTGTCGGATCTGGCACAAAATGATGACAGCCGCTGAAGCCGCCACCCACACCTGCCCGCTCTGGGAACGACGGCAAGCGAACCCTTCAGGACGTGAGAAGCAGCCTCGCGGCATTCGTTAATCCAGGCTTCGGCGCCGTTTATTGGCCTTCGGGCGCTAGCGGAGGCAGCGATTTCTCTAACAGATACGCAGCAAGATTGCTGAGCGATCGGCCCTCTTCGGCGCTTCGTGTCTCCAGGGCACGAAAGACGGTGTAAGGAATGGTGATGGTCAGGCGCTTGGGTGAGCGACTGCGGAAGGCCTTCAGGCTGTTTCTAGTGCCATTTGCATAAACCACGGAACCCTCTCGTGTTGGGCATCTTCAGTATGTCTTCCGATTTGCCCGTTGGCCATAGGGAGACCGTCAAGTTCTGTGATGGATTGAGTGGAAAGATGTTGTTTTCTCTGGGCTGGCAACTAAAGCCATCAGGCTGATTCACTCTCAGGGCTGTTTTGACCTGGTTTTCGGCTCTGCAGGGCTCGATCGAGGATCTCCAGGATCAACTC
>NZ_JBIPMN010000197.1:0-4346 GCF_044369115.1 Vulcanococcus sp.
AGGCTCATCGCTCCACCTCCCGCAGCAGGTTGGCCAGCAGCAGCATTCCGGCGTTGCCGGCGCTGAGGCTGATCGCTCCCACCAGGCCGAGCATCCAGTCGCCCCGCAACACCGCCACCACCATCGTGATCAGCGCCACCTTGGAGGCGATGCTGCCGAAGGCGGCCATGCGGTCCCACACGCTGCAGGGCCGGCACACCACGGCAATCGGGATCAACAGGGCCAGCACCATGCCCCAAAGCAGCAGGGTCATGGCTGCACCTCCTCGGGCTGCCCCCGGCGCGGCCGCAGCTGATGAATCGTGTAATGCGGGCCGGTTGGGCCGTTGCTGAGGCCGAGCACGATCGTGAAGGGAGTGAGTGTGATGGCCAGAACCTCCAGGAAAACCAGCAGGCGATGGCGGGGATCACCGGCGGGTCGCTCGATCCAGCTCTCCTCCTCCTGATCGCCGGAGCTGATCAGCGCGAGAGCTTCGCCGTAGGCCAGAGGCACGGCGATCAGGCTGCGACCTAAGGCTCGCAACGTGGGTGCCAGCGGTTGTCTGGGGCCACGGGCGTGGGGGAGCAGCAGGGAAAGGCCAATGCCGATGGTCAGGTTCACTGCGCTGAGATCAGCGGTGAGCAACATCCACAGCAGAAGCCGAAACAGGCAACTCAGCAGGAACACCATCAGCCCAGCTCCGCAGCGATCGATAGGAGCAGGCCGGCGCCCACCAAACCCAGCCCCCCCACGAGATCCGGCAGGCGATCCAAGGAAGGCAGGCCGTGGCTGACCTGCTGCCGGCGCCGCTCCAGCAGCTGATCGAGGAAGAGCCCCAACCCCAGCAGCACCAGGCTCACCAGCCAGCCACGCTGCACCTCGGCGAGCAGCAGAACACCACCCCCCACCAGGGGAAGCATCAGCAACCAGGCGCCCCAGGGAAGAGCGCCGCTGGCCTCCTGGGGATCGGATGCGGCGGCCAGGGGGGCGCTGCAGAGCCGGCAGTACACCGCCACGCTGCCCACCGACAACACCACCAGCGCCGTGGTGATCACCGGTGGCACCGCACTCTCCAGTTGCTTCTTGGCGGCGTAACCCAGCAGTGGTGCCAGGCCTGCGATCGAACAGGAGCCAACCAGCAGCGTGAGCAGCAGTGGAGCCCGCAGGGGCTGTTGCCGCCAGGTTTGCAGGGAGCGGCTCGGCCACTGGCGCGCGGTGAGAAACAAGCCGCTCTTGGCCAAGCCGTGGGAGAAGGCCATCAAGCCACCGGCTGCTGGTGCCAGCAACACCAGCCCCATCTGAGCAAGGGTGCTCCAGGCCAACAGGCGCTTGGCATCGGTGACAGCGAGGGCATAGATCAGGCCGAGCACGGCGCTGGCCAGGGCGATCGGCAGCAGCAGCTCGCCGATTGCGGTGTTGAGTTGCTCCAGCCTCAGCAGCGGCAGAGCGCCGCCGCCCACCACCACACCCGAGAGCAGGGCCGACACCTCAGCCGGTGCTTCGGCATGGGTGCGAGGCAGCCATAGGCCATTGAGAAAAACACCGGCTTTGGTGAGCAAGCCCACCAGCACCAGCACCAGCGGTGCGCCTGGCGGCAGCTGGGCCAGGGCCGTAAACGCAAAACTGCCTGCTTGGGCGTAGGCGAGCCCGGCGCCGATCAGATAGATCGCCATGGTGGTGTTGCCGATCAGCAGGTAGCGCAGCGCAATCCACAGGGCATTGGCGCTGTTGCCCTTGAGGATCAGCAGAAAGGCGGTGATGCCAACCACCTCCAGCGCCACATAGAGGCTGATCAGATCGGTGGTGAGAAAGCTGGTGTTCAACGACCCCAGCAGCACCAGCAGCAGCATCCAGCCCGTTCGATCCCAGCCCTGCCGCCGCGCTTCGATCCACACCGCCAGGCACACCAGGCCATTCAGCAGCACAAACCATCCGGCCAGAGGCTCGAGGCTCAGCGGCACTCCGAATTCACCCAGCAGTTGCAGGGGGCGGGTGGTGCCTGTGATGAGCGCCTCAGCGCCCACCCAGGCGGTGGCCCCGCAGCAGCCCACCACCAGGGCATGACTCAGCGATGGCAACAGCACCGCCAAAAAGGCGGCGAGATACGGAACCAGCAGCCAGGCGATCAGCAGGCTGTCCGGGCTCATCCAGCTCGGTGTCATGGCTGATCGGTGGCTTCAAAGCTGGCAGCGTTGAGGCTGGGATCGATCCTTGCCATCTGGGTGATCACCACCAGCAGCAGGGCCTGGATCGAGAGCCCGATCACGATCGCGGTGAGGATCACCGCCTGGGGAATCGGATCGGCATAGTCGCCGGCGAGGAGCTCACCGGAGCGGGGCAGGATCGGGCTGCGCAGGCCTGAACGGGCTGCCAGCAGCACAAACAAAGCCACCACAGCGCTGCCCATCACATCCATGGACAGCACTTTGAGAAAGAGGTTGCGGCGCAGCAGCAACCCTGCAAAGCCGGCTAACACCGCCAGCAGGATTAGCAGCTCCAGCAGTCGGATCGGTGCCATGCAGGCGGAGCGGTGGCGGGAACTTAGGCGCCACAACCCCCAGCCTGGGTGAATCAGGCCCAAGCTCACGCCACCGTTTGGTCATTCGCGATGACCCTGCTGTTGTTTGTAGGCCTGAGCTGGTTGGCGCTACGCACGGTGATGGTGCTGGCTCAGGTGAATCGCCACACCCCGGAAGCGCAACTGGGCCGTGAGTTCCAGTCCGAGCTCCATCAACGCGGATTGCTCGACACGCCACCCAGAACCCCCTGAAGCATCCCTATAACCAGCTGCCCGTTTCAGGCCGTTCATGCTTCCCCCTTTGGCGCTGATCGCTGAGATCAGCCCCCATCAGCTGGAAGTGGCGGAAACCCTCCTACAGGTGGGTCGCTTCCTGGTGATCTTTATCGCCGCCCGTGCCATCGCTGAGGTGATGGTTCGGCTTCAGCTACCCACGATCCTGGGTGAGCTTGTGGCTGGTGTGTTGATCGGCGTGTCCGGTCTGCATCTGATCGTTCCGCCGGATACCCAGGCCCAGATCAGCAACGCGCTGCTCTCGCTGTTGGGCTCCCTGGCTGAGATCCGCCCCGACGAGGTTGCCGAGATCTACAACGAAACCTTCCCGAGCCTGCAATCGGTTTCTCAGATCGGCCTGTTTGCCCTGCTGTTTCTCACAGGGCTGGAGAGCGAACTGGATGAATTGGTGGCCGTTGGCGTTCAGGCCACCACGGTGGCGGTGGCTGGTGTGGTGCTGCCCTTTGCCTTGGGCACCGCGGGCCTGTATTTCCTCTTTCATGTGCCATTGATTCCGGCTGTGTTTGCCGGTGCGGCGATGACAGCCACCTCCATTGGCATCACGGCCAGCGTGTTCGGGGAGCTCAAGTGGCTCAAGCGCAAGGAGGGCCAGATCGTGATCGGCGCTGCCGTGCTCGACGACATCCTCGGCATCGTGATCCTGGCTGTGGTGGTGGCGATCGTGGGTGGCGGCAGCTTCAGCATCGGCCCGGTGATCAAGCTCGGCTTGGCGGCCGTGGCGTTTGTGGCGGTGGCTCTGGTGCTGAGCCGGAAGGCGGCACCCGCGTTCGATTGGGTGGTGGATCAGCTGAAGGCACCTGGTGATGTGGCCGTGGCCAGCTTTGTGGTGCTCACGCTTTGCTGTTTTGCCGCCCAGGCCATTGGTCTGGAAGCAGCGCTTGGCGCCTTCGCGGCCGGTTTGATCCTCAGCGCTTCGAAGCACACCCACGACATCGACGCAGCCGTGAAACCGCTGGTGGCCTTGTTCGCCACCGTGTTCTTCGTGTTGATCGGTACGGGGATGGATCTTTCGGTGCTCAATCCCTTCGATCCCGCTAACCGCGAAGGCCTGATCGTGGCAGCGTTCCTGTTGGCCGTGGCGATGGCCGGCAAGGTGGCTGCGGGTTGGTGTTATCTCAGCTCAGATCCCACCAATCGTCTGGTGGTGGGTTTGGGGATGATGCCCCGTGGTGAGGTGGGTCTGATCTTCCTAGGCCTTGGCAGCCAGGCCGGCATCCTCACCCCAGCGCTGGAAGCTGCCATCTTATTGATGGTGATCGGCACCACCTTCCTGGCACCGATCTTGCTACGGGTGGTGATTCCTCCAACACCGTCTGTGGTGGAAGCTGAGGCCGTTTAGGTTTCAGTTCAGCGAATTGATCGGTGCTTTGAAACCTCCCCTGATCCAGGGGAGGTTTTTTTATGGCCAACGAATGACTCAAGCGCTCGGGGAGGCCTCAGGGTTGTGTCGGCGCGCCATCAGTACGAGCCAGTAGGCGGCAGCAATCCCGAGAACGATCACGCCAAACCCGGCCATGAGTGCCGGTTTGTTTTCGGTGCCGGGTGGAAGCACAAT
>NZ_JBIPMN010000050.1:0-14961 GCF_044369115.1 Vulcanococcus sp.
TGCAACGGCTGTGAGAGCTGTCAGCAGCACCAGTTCGATCTGCACCACCTGATCCCGCAGGTAAGCGGTCACGTTCTGCAGCACTTCCAGGGCGATAAAGATCTGCAGGAGGCGATCCAGGAGCTTGATCAGATTGCCGTCAAACCAATCGGTCTGCGTGTTCAGCGTTTTGATGATGGTTTCCAGAAACAGTTCAACGGTGCCAACACCAATCACCACCGCCAGCAGAATGGCGAGCAATTTGGCCAGCAGCCGTTCGTAGCTGTGAATGCCAGAGAGAAAGCGGTTGTCGTTGAGAAACTGCACGGCTTGAGTGGAGGGGTGTGAGAGAGGGAGTGCGTCAGCGCTCGAAAAAATCACCCCAGCCATGCTGCTGGCATGACTGGGGCTATGTTGGTTGATTGGCTTAGCTGATTAGAACTTGTGGTCGCGCAGGGCTTCCACTTGAGAGATGTAAGTAATGATCGAATAATCGGCGTAGAACTTTGCCTCGATCTCCCGGGTGATCTTGTCGGCCAGTTCGCGGGTGCCGGTGAGCACCTCGATCTTCACGTTGGCCAGGGTGTGCGACACGCTCGGCTCGCCTGTGGAGCGAACATTGCGGCTGCCTTCGCCACCGGCTGCTGTCACTGTGTAGCCGGTGGCACCGGCTTCCTTGATCAGCTTGATGAGCTTCTTGGAAAGGATCTCCTCTCCAACAATCACCAGTTTCCAGACCTGTTGGCTCATGGTTTGATCGTTGATGGGTTGGTGGTTGGGGCTATTGCATGCCGAGCATCATTTCGGCAATGCCAATGAATAGGGGGATGCAGATGGCGATCGCCACGGGCGTGCCGATGGCTGTGGAGGCGCCGATGTAGGCCGATGGATTGGCCGAGGGGATCCCCGCACGCAGGGTGGGCGGACCGGAGATGTCGGAGCTTGATGCCGCGATCACCGCCAGCACAACGGCGCCACCGATGCTGAAACCAGTGATCTTGTGGATCACGAGGCCAAGGCCGAAGGCCAGGAAGCCATGCAGAATCGGTGCAATAAAGGCGTAGATGGCAAACCATTGAGCGACCTTGCGCAGCTCATTCATCCGCTGGGCGGCCTCCATGCCCATGATGATCATCAGGATCGAGAGGAAGCCGCGGAACAGAGGGTTGAAAAAGCTCTCGTACACGGGCTCAGGCTTCGTGGCAATGCCAAGGGCCACACCCAGTAGCAGGGCTGTTACGGCAGAGCTTTGCAGGCTGTCTTTGATGATCGGCCAGATTTCAACCTTCTCAGACGCCTTACCTGTTTGCTTGCTGATATAAACGCTAGCCACCACGATGGCCGTTACCAGGGCCGGAATATCCATGAACGGATAAAGAGCTGCAGTCCACGCTTCGTAGGGGATTTTGGCTGAATCCAGTTGTGGCAGCACGGCAGCCAGCGTGGAGCCACTCACAGCACCAAACAGGCCACCGGTGGCCACGGCATCGGCCACTTTGATCCCAGGCAATCGGGCCAGGGTGTAGCGGCTGATTAGCACAATGATGATGCCAATTGCCACTGCAGCTAGAGCTGGTAGCAGAATCTCTGAGAAATTCGAATTGCGGATGGCGATGCCACCACTCAATCCGATTTTCATCAGCAGGAAAAAGGTGATGAATCGATAAATTGAATCGGGGATGGCCAGCTGGCTGCCAAAAGCGGCAACAACAATGCCACCCAGGAGGAAGCCAAGTGTTGGTGATTGAAGCTGTTTGATAAACAGCTCGAGGAAGTCAGACACAGGATTGTTCTGGTGGAATGATTGCGGGTGGATCTGGCGCTGAGTGATCCAGAAGCAGTTGTTGTTGTGGTGGATCTCGGCTTTTGAGGCTGATGAAGGTCATTGCTTCACCCCGCCGCCTGGAAGGCCCGAATGCCCTGGGCCGTGAGGATCTCCAGGGCTCCTTCCTGTTGCAGCCAGCCCTGTTGGCGAAAATGGCCGAGCGCTTTGGTCACCGTGACCCGCGACACGCTGGCCATCTCGGCCAGTTGGCGGTGGGTGAGATTCATTGCCTCAAGAGGCAATGAGTGACCGCCTTGATGGCTGGCGCCGAATCGCGCGCTCAGCCAGAGCAACAGGTTGAATAAACGGGCTTCAACCGGCCGCATCCGCGTGAGCTGAAGCAACATGCCCATCTGCTTGATTTGAATCAGAGAACAGCTCTGGCGCTCCTCATCGGATGGTTCCCACTGATGAACCGATGCCGTGGAGAGAGCCCGCAATTCAACGGGCTGTTGGCTCAGTAATTCCGGCATCACAATCTCACCGGGTCCCCAGATGCCGACGGTGAAGATCTCGGCAAACTCCGTTTGACCGGTGGCTCTGATGTAGCCACTGTTCACCCGCCAGCCCAAATGAACGGGTAGCGATTGGCCCGCTTCAAGTGCAAACTGCAAGCATCGTTCCGACATGGCTGACTGCATTGCCAGTGCATGCAATGGATAGGGAGTCACGATTGCCCGAGGGCACCATGGACTGTTGCGGCGGAACAGTAGGGGGCTTCAGGATTTCTTTGGGTAGCCTTCGCTGTAGCGCTTCCGATTGAATTGATAAGGATTGCTGAATCGTCGCGATTGTGTGTGTTCCTGCTCAACAGCGCGATGTTCTTGCGCTACCTCTTTCTTTGTAATTACGTTCTTGAATTATTTGTTGGTTGAATGGCTGCGCGGGATTGATGTGAGGTTTCGCTAAGGTTTTGCTGTTCGAGCTGTCTGCTTTGGGCGCTTACTGCGGCCGCTCCATCGCTCTCGCGACCCGGCATGGCAAGCAGCGGGCTCTGGCTCTCCCCTTTCGCTGGGGGTTGGGCGCGACGCTCGAGCTCTCTTCTGTCGACACCGATCTGCTGGGCACCTTCAGCGGCGAAATCCCGCGCCTTGCTGAAGCGGCGGCCACCTGTGAGGCCAAAGCGCGCCTTGGCCTCGAAGCCAGTGGTCTGCCTATCGGCCTGGCGAGTGAGGCGAGCTTCGGCCCCCATCCGGCCATGCCGATGTTGCCGGTCGGGCAGGAACTCCTTGTGTTGATTGATCAGGAGCGCGATCTCTGTGTGCTCGAGCAGCGGCTCGAGTGGCGCACCAACTACAGCCACACCCTGCTGGAGCCCGATGGCGAGCTGGAACCCTGGCTGGATCAAGTGATCTTTCCCTCTCACGCCGTGATTGCGCGTCCGGCGACGCCTCAGGCCGGCGTGCTGTTCAAGGGGCTGCATTGCAGTGATGCGCTGGCTGAGGCCATCCGCTCTTGCCGTGCCGCCGATCCAGATGGGCGTGTGTGGCTTGAAACCGACATGCGGGCCCACTGCAACCCCACCCGCATGCGCTCGATCCGCCGCCTGGGTAGTGCCCTCGTGCGCCGGCTCCGCAACCCCTGCCCCGAGTGCGGCAGCCCGGGCTGGGGTCTGCTCGACACCCAGCCCGGCTTGCCCTGCAGCGATTGCGGTACCGCCACCGAGCTCACCCTCAGCGAGATCTGGGGCTGCCAGCGGTGCGGTGCCCGGCTCGAACACCCACGCCGCGATGGACGGATCCAGGCCGATCCCGGTCAGTGTCCGTGGTGCAATCCCTAGCCCGCTTGCCCGAATCGGTCATCCTGGATCGAGCCGCCCCCCATCGCTGATGGTTCAGCCCACCAGCATTGCTTCTCTGGAGGCTGGGTTCGAGCGGGAGGCTCGCCTGGATGAGCCCTTTGTGGTGCTCACCGTGGCGGCGAGCCTGATTGCCACACTGGGTCTGCTGGCCGATAGCCCTGCGGTGGTGATCGGGGCGATGTTGATCGCGCCTTGGATCCTGCCGCTGCGCAGTGCCTCCTTCGCGATCGTGGAGGGGCGCCTTCCCTTGGTAGGGCGGGCGTTGCTCACCCTGGCGGTGGGTGTGGCGATCACCATGGCCCTGTCGGCGGGATTGGGCTGGCTGGCGCGCCTGCCGGTGCTGGGCGATGAGGTGCTGCGCCGCACCACCCCCAACCTGCTGGATCTCGGCATCGCTCTGGTAGCCGGTTCGATTGCCACCTACGGCCGGCTGCGTCCGGAAGCGGTGTCGTCGATCGCCGGCACCGCTATCGCGGTTGCCCTGGTGCCGCCGGTGTGTGTCCTTGGCCTTCTGCTTTCGATTCAGCAGTGGGGTCCTGCCCGTGGTGCCGCCCTGCTGTTTGCCGCCAACCTGCTGGGCATCCTTTCGGGTGGCCTGCTCACCTTGGTGGTGAGTCAGGCCAGTCTGCGCCAGCAGTTGTGGCGCAGCCGCATCGGCCTGGTGAGCTTGCTGCTTACCGGTTTGCTGTTGATTCCTCTCACCGGAAGTTTCCTTGGCCTGGTGAAGCAGGCTCAGCGTCGCCAGGCCCTGCAACAGGTGGAGCGGGCGATCACCGAGAGCTTGCGGCAGCGCACCATCACCCTTGGCAAGGATTCGGAGCTCACCGGTGTTTCGATTGATTGGAATCAGAACCCGCCGCTGATCAAGGCTGCGGTGAGCGTGAGCCGGCCGAATCTGCCCACCTCGAAGCAGGTGGCCGCCGTACAAGACTTCATCAACAAGCAGCAGGGCTTCAACTTCCGCCTACTGGTGCAGCGGGTGTCGATTGATGTGATCGGTCCTGAAGCGGCCCCTAATCCTGAGCCGGTGAGCGGGGAGGAGGCCGTTCCGAAGCCGCAAGCGCTACCGATTCCGCCAGCGCCACCACAGGTGGCCCCCCCGATCACGGCCGATCAGCCCACGGCAGACAAGAAGCCGCCTTTAACCGAGAATTAAGCCGTGTGTTGAGCGCTTCATGCCCTACGCCCTTAGTGCGTTTCAGATCGTCGCCGGCATCCTGCTGCTGTTTGGTGGCGGTGAACTGTTTGTGGCCGGATCCGTGGCCCTGGCCCTCCTGCTGGGCATTCCTCAGATCGTGATCGGCCTCACGGTGGTGTCGCTGGGCACCAGTGCCCCCGAGCTGTTTGTGAGCCTCCTCTCCACCCTTCAGGGTGGACCTGGTGGTGATGCGATTGCGGTCACCAACGTGGTGGGCTCCAACATCTTCAATGTGTTGGTGGTGCTCGGGGCTAGCGCCGTGGTGATGCCGCTGCGGGTGAAGAGCCGCTTGGTGCGCCGCGATGTGCCCTTGCTGCTCGGAGTGTCGATGGCCACCTGGGGCATGGCTTCCGGAGGTCGGCTCACCTGGATCGGGGGTCTGGCTCTGCTCACTGGAACTGTGATCAATCTGGTGTGGGAGGCCCGCACCGCCTCAGAGGAGCCTGCTGAGGAGGCCGAGGCTTTGGAGACGGATGGGCGCTCAAGCGCTCCGGTGGCCGCCGCCAAGCTGGCCGCCGGTCTCGTTTTGTTGGTGCTCGGCTCGCAGGTGTTGGTGAAGGGCGCGATCACCGCCGCCCAGGGCCTCGGGGTGAGTGAAGCCGTCATCGGTCTCACGATCGTGTCGGCCGGCACGTCCATGCCGGAACTCGTGACATCGCTGGTGGCGGCCTATCGGGGCAAGGCCGATCTCGCCATCGGCAATGTGGTGGGCAGCAACCTGCTCAACCAGCTGGTGATTTTGGGGCTGTGTGGCTTGGTTTCGGGAACCGACGGCTTGCAGGTGGATCCCCTGCTGATCACCCGCGACTTCCCGATCATGGTGGCCACCACCTTGGCTTGCCTTCCGATCTTCTGGAGTGGCGGCGTCATCAGTCGCCAGGAGGGCTGGGTGTTGCTGGGTTTGTATGTGCTGTACCTGGCGGAGCAGGTGCTGCACAGCGCCGCTTCATCAGGGCTTGATCAGTTCCGCTTCGTGGTGCTGGCTGCGGTGGTGCCCTTGGTGTTGGTGTTCGTGGCTTGGAACGCTCTGGAGTGGCGTCAGCGCCGTCTCAAACAAGGCTGAGGCACGCCACGTTGAGGCCGGCTTCGCGGGCATCCCTGCAGAGGTGATGGCAACAGTCGGCCTTCAACCGCACAGCACCAGCGCAGATCAGGTCCCAGGTGCTGGTCTCGAAGTGGGTCTGCAGCCACAGCATCCCCATCACCGAACGGGCCTCGAGCTGGAAGCTGTCGCCTTTAGCGGTGAGGCTCAGATCTGTGCCGTGGCGATCCATGACCCAACAAAAAACCTCCCCCCATTTGAGGGGGAGGTTGCGCTTGCTGTCGTAACAACAGCAACCGATTGGAGAACGGGCGGGTGAGATGAGCGCTCGGAGGCTCAGCCTTGGCTCACCTGCTTAGCTGCCTCGGCCTGGCGGTGGTGATAGGCGTGGCCGCGGTACTGCAGTTCCACCTCGGTGTCCACGGGCGCAGCCTCATGGCGCAAAGGGGCGTCGTAGTGCTGACCGCGATAGGCGTGATCCACGGGTTGAACGCTGGGCTGCTCGTGGCTGGCGTTGTCGTAGCTGACGCCGCGGTATTGAAGTTTGGTCATGGGATGGGCCTCGAAGGGTTGAGGAGGGTCTGCTGTCAGACGGGTCCGCTTCGTGGGAAGGAGCGTTGCTTCGCCTAGCGGTGGGCTACTTCCGGTGAACCAGGGCCCAAGGGCGGCTCACCCAACGTTTTGTCCTTCTGAGCAAGTTCTACCGAATCAAGACTGTTCATGGTGAACATATAGCCCCTTTCTTTACAAAACGATGGTTGCAAGTGTGCTTGTGCAAGCTTTTGTTCGGGGAATCCGTTGCGGCGCCGAATGGACTGATCCGCCGTTTTGTAGCGGCGGTAACAATTGGCGGCGCCGAGATCGCGAATGATCTGTGGCCAATGGCGGATCACCGCCATCACCAACCAGCGATTCTTATGACTGTTGCCTCGCCCTCTTCTCGGCGCCGGCCGAGAAGTTTGCAGGAAGCGAGTCTGTTGGAGGCTCCCGAGCTGCTGCTGCGCAAAGTTCGCGGCCTCTCCTCCAACCGCACGCTCACCTGGCTGGCCTGTATCCCCATCGCACTGATGGGTTTGGGTCTGTTCAATTTGGCCGCCCATGCCGCCGAGCTCCCTGAGCTCACGCCGGCATTCCTGGCCAACAACATGTTCCTGTTGATCTGCGCCGCGCTGGTGATCTTCATGAACGCCGGCTTCGCCATGGTGGAAGCCGGGATGTGTCGCCAGAAGAACGCCGTCAACATCCTTGCCAAGAACCTGATCGTTTTCGCCCTGGCGGTAACGGCTTACTGGTTCATCGGCTACAAGATCATGTACAACGCCGATTGGGTGATTCCCGGTTGGTTCAAGTTCGGTGGTCTGTTCTTTGATCCCACCGTTACCCCTGAGATGGTGACGGACGGTTCGCTGGTTCCGAGCGTCGATTTCCTGTTCCAGGCTGCCTTTGCTGGCACCGCCGCCACGATCGTGTCGGGTCTGGTGGCTGAGCGCATCAAGTTCGGCGAGTTCGTGATCTTCTCGCTCGTGCTGGTGGGCATCCTCTACCCGATCTCCGGTTCCTGGCAGTGGAACTTCCCCGACGACGCTGGCGTTGGTGGCGGTTGGCTGAACCGTCTCGGCTTCATCGACTTCGCCGGATCCACCGTGGTGCACTCCTTCGGTGCCTGGGCTGGTCTGGTGGGTGCCATGCTCCTCGGCCCCCGTATCGGCAAATTCGTGGATGGCAAAACCCAGGCCATCCCTGGTCACAACCTCTCGATTGCCACGCTCGGCTGCCTGATCCTGTGGCTCGGCTGGTACGGCTTCAACCCCGGTTCCTGGCTGTCGATGGCACCTGAAGTGCCTTACATCGCTGTTACCACCACCCTCGGCGCTGCCGGCGGCGGCATTGCTGCCACCCTCCTTAGCCAGTTCACCGGCGGTAAGCCCGACCTCACCATGACCATCAACGGCATCCTGGCCGGCCTGGTGGGTGTGACTGCTGGTTGCGATGGCTTCTCGATGCCTGCTGCCTGGGTTGTGGGCTTCATTGCCGGCATCCTCGTGGTGTTCTCCGTGGCCTGGGTTGATGGCCTGAAGATCGATGATCCGGTGGGCGCCTTCTCCGTGCACGGCACCTGCGGCATCTGGGCCACCCTGGCTGTGGGCCTGTTCAACGTCGACAAGGGTCTGTTCACCGGCCATGGCTTCAGCCAGCTCGGCATTCAGATCGTAGGTGCGCTGTCCTTCGCGATCTTCGCGATCGTGAGCAGCTTCATCGTCTGGTCGATTATCGGTGCCATCTTCGGTGGCATCCGCGTCACCGAGAAGGAAGAGATCGAAGGTCTCGACATCGGTGAGCACGGCATGGAGGCCTACCCCGACTTCGCTTCTGCGAAGTGATCGTTGGTTCCTTCTGACCTCTCCAGCCCGCCGCAAGGCGGGCTTTTTGCCGTTCTGTCATCCTGAGGCCGTGTTGGCTTAGCGGCCGTGGCCTGCCCCAGCTGTGGCGCTCGGCTGGTGGCCGTGTCAACGGAGCCGCCCATCCGCCTGATCTGTGCAGGCTGCGGTCGTCCCTTGCCAGTGAAGCCGCCGTTGCCGGCCTATCTGTGGTGGACGCGCAATGCACGCCGCTGGCTGGTGCTCCTGTTGTTGGTGGTGCCTCCGTCATTGCTGCTTGGCCTTCCGCCGCTCAACGAACGAAGGGTTGAGCGCGGGGAGCGTTCGCGATTGGGCCGCGTGACCACGGGCCGTGTGTTCATGAGCAAGCCAGGGCAGGCCTCCAGCGTTCCGCCCTCATCCGCTCATCGCTGACTGGACCGAAGCGTTCAAGTTGAACAGTTAGGCGACTCGTTCCCAATCAACATTGGTACTGTGGACGCGATCGGTCAGTGGCTTGCGGGTACTGCGGTGAGCGTTTGATTAGCAAAACCTCAGAGGGGTTGAGCTGCTGCGGCTGCGGCCGGCTCTTGGTGCAAACCTGGCCGGAGGGCAACCGGCCACTCTCGGCGAAGACCCTGATGCTGTTCGGCCTATGGGTGATGGCGGCCCTGCCATTCGTGGGCGCCATCGCGCTCACCGATGAGATGCGTTCCGGTGCTCTTACTTATGAGATGGTTAAGTCTCAGAAGTAAGAGCACTCGCTGCGATTAGGCGTCGCTGCTGGCTTGGCGGCGCCACAGCCGCCAGATCTTCTCCAGCTCCAGATAGAGGAAGAAGAGCAGGCTGAAGCCAATGCAGATGCCCAGATCCGAGGCGGAGAGTGCTGTGGTTCCAAAGAAGCCCGATAGCGCTGGCACATAGAGCAGCAGCAGTTGCAGCCCGGTGGTGAGCACCACAGCCCAGATCAGCCAAGGGTTGGAGAACGGTGCCACCTGCAGCAGCGGCAGATCGCTGCGGGCCGAGAGGGCGTGGCCCATTTGGGCCAGACAGAGGGTGGTGAACACCATCGTTTTCCAGTGTTCGCCGCTGTGGCCAGAGGCGTAGAGCATCAGGCCGATCACGATCACGGCAAACACGATGCCGATGCGGATGATGTAACGCCCGATGCCCCGGGCGAAGATCGATTCGCCAGGCTCCGCCGGCGCCTTCTGCATCAAACCCTGCTCGCCGGGCTCGAGCGCTAGCGCCAGAGCTGGCACGCCATCGGTCACCAGGTTCATCCAGAGGATTTGCAGGGGTGAAAGCGGCACGCCCACCAGCCCCAGCAGTGGCGCCGAGGCGATGGTGATCAGCTCGCCCACGTTGCTGCCGAGGATGTATTTCACGAAGCGGCGGATGTTGGCGTACACCAGGCGCCCCTCCTCCACGGCATTCACGATCGTGGCGAAGTTGTCATCGAGCAGCACCATGTCGGCGGCTTCCTTGCTTACTTCGGTGCCGGTGATGCCCATGGCCACCCCGATGTGGGCCTGCTTCAGGGCGGGGGCGTCGTTCACGCCATCACCGGTCATGGCCACCACCTGGCCGTTGGCCTGCAGCGCTTTCACGATCCGCAGCTTCTGCTCCGGCGCCACGCGGGCGTAAACGCTGCAGCGGGCCACGGCTTGCCGCAGCTGGGGCTCGTCCATCGCCTCCAGCTCCCGGCCGAGGATCACCTCGCCTGCGGTGTCGGTGAGGCCGATGGCACTGCCGATCGCACGGGCGGTGAGCGGATGGTCGCCGGTGATCATCACGGGGCGAATGCCCGCCTGGCGGCAGGTGGCCACAGCGGTGGCCACCTCCGGCCGCGCCGGATCGAGCTGCGCCATCAAGCCCAGCAGCACTTGCCCTTCCAGTTGCTCGTCAGGACTGTGGTGGTGCGGAGCGCAGGCGAAGGCCAGCACCCGCAGCCCCGAACCGGCCAGGTCGCGGGCCTGATCCAACCACCACTGCCGCTGCCCATCGCTCAGGGCCACCACACCGGAGCCATCGATCCAGCGATTGCACAGGCCGATGATCACTTCCGGTGCTCCTTTGCTGATCAGCAGCCGGGAAGATCCGCAGGCGCCGCTGCCGAGCGGCCCCTGCAGCTCAGCGCGGGGATCCTCGATCCACACCGCCATTAGCTGGCGCTCGGAGCTGAAGGGAATCTCAGCGGCTCTGGGGTAGTGGCTGCGCAGCTCGAAATCATCGATGCCGGCTTTCAAAGCCACCACCGAGAGGGCACCTTCGGTGGGGTCGCCCAGGATGTCCCAGCTGCCATCAGCAAGCTGCTTGTGTTCGGCATCGCTGCAGAGCACGCCAGCCTGCAGCAGCAGTGTGCAAGCCCCGGCGGCGCTTCCGGCACTGGCGCCGGCGGGAGCCACGATGGCGCTCGCACTCAGGCTGCCGCTGGGGTCGTAGCCGTGGCCGCTCACGCTCACGCGCTCGGTGCCCACCCGCAGTTCCTGCACCACTTGGCGGTTCTGGGTGAGGGTGCCGGTTTTGTCGGAGCAGATCACGGTCACCGAGCCCAGGCCCTCCACCGCCGGCAGGCGCCGGATCAGGGCGGCGCGGCGCACCATGCGCTGGGTGCCGATCGCCAATGTCACCGTGATCACCGCCGGCAGCCCCTCCGGCACGATCGCCACCGCCATCGAGAGCGACACCTCCAGCAGGTTGAGCGGGTCTTGCTTGAGCAGCAGGCCGAGCACCACCACCACCGCCACCAGGGCCAGGGCGCTGCCCACCAGCACCTTGGCCAGACCATCGAGCCGCTCTTGCAGCGGCGTGCTTTCACCGCCCGCGGTGTTGATCAGCTCAGCGATCTGCCCCAGTTCGGTGCCCATGCCGGTGGCGCTCACCAGGGCCACACCGCGGCCCCGCACCACCTCAGTGCCCTGGAACAGGCAGTTCTGGCGCTCCAGTACCGGTGTGGCTTCCTCTAGCACCAGCTCGGCCTTTTTGAACACCGCTTCGGCTTCACCGGTGAGCGCCGCCTCGCGCACCCCAAGATCGGCCGCCTCCAGCAGGCGGGCATCGGCGGGCACCCGATCGCCGGCCTCCAGCCGGATCAGATCACCGGGCACCAGCTCTTCGCTGCCCACCCGCTGCCACTGGCCATCGCGGCGCACCTGCACCATGGGTTGCGCCATGTCGCGCAGGGCGAGCAGGGCCTGCTGCGCTTTGCTTTCCTGCAGGTAACCCAGCAGGCCGTTGAGCACCACGATCACCAGGATCGCGATCGCATCCTTCGGAAATTCCTGCTGATGCAGCGACACCGCCGCTGACACAGCCGCCACTGCCAGCAGCATGATCAGCATCACGTTGCTGAACTGATCCCAGAGGATCTGCCAGGTGCTGCGCCCCTTGGAGAGTTCGAGCTTGTTGGGGCCTGATGCCGCCAGTCGACGGGCTGTTTCTGCCGTGGTGAGTCCGTCGCGGCTGGCCTTCAGCTCCTGCAGACAGGCCTCAGGCGATAAGGCATGCCATTGAAGCTCTGATGACTTGCTCAAGGCCCTCTGGAGTTAGTCGAGTCGCTACAGGCCCATTTTCTCAGTTGTTAGCGGATCTGGCTCAGGAACTGGCGGCTGCGCGCGTGCTGAGGATTGGTGAAGAACTGCTCCGGGGGCGCCTCTTCCACCACTTGCCCTTCCGCCATCAGCACCACACGGCTGGCCACCTGCCGGGCGAAGCGCACCTCGTGGGTCACCACCACCATGGTCATGCCGTCGCGGGCTAGCTCCTGCATCACCGCCAGCACCTCCTGCACCATTTCGGGATCGAGGGCGCTGGTGGGTTCATCGAACAGCATGATCCGTGGCTCCATGCAGAGCGAACGGGCAATCGCCACCCGCTGCTGCTGGCCGCCGGAGAGCTGGCCTGGATACTTGCGGGCCTGCTCGTGAATGCCCACCCGCTCCAGGAGTTCGAGGGCCTGCTGTTCCACCTCCCGCTTGGGCCGCTGCCGCGCCAGCGTGGGCGCCAGGGTGAGGTTCTCCAGCACCGTGAGGTGCGGGAAGAGGTTGAACTGCTGGAACACCATGCCCACTTCCCGGCGGATCGCATCGATGTTGCGCACGTCGTTGGAGAGTGGCATTCCATCCACCACGATCGAGCCCTTCTGGAAATCCTCCAGGGCGTTGAAGGTGCGGATGAAGGTGCTTTTGCCTGAGCCCGAGGGACCCATGATCACCACCACCTCACCCTGGTGCACGGTGAGATCCACGCCCCGCAAGGCCTGAAAGCCATTGGGGTACCACTTCTCAACCCCGCGGGCTTCGATCATCACGGGGAGGGCTGTAGGGCTGGTCATGCCTTCGATGTGGCGAGGGGATTGAGGCGGGTTTCGAGGGCGCGGCTGCCCAGGCCCAGGGCGGCGCAGCAGCACCAGAACAGCACGGCCAGCACCAAATACACCTCAGCGTTTTTGCCCAGGAATTCCGGATTGGCCATCACCGTGCGGGCGGTGCCCAGCAGATCGAGCAGCCCGATCAGCGAGAGCAGGGTGGTGTCTTGCAGCAGGGTGATGAACTGCCCCACCGTGGCGGGCAGCGCCACCCGCAGCGCCTGGGGCAGCACCACATGGATCAGGGCCTGGTGCATCGGTAGACCGAGGGAGCGGGCGGCCTCCAGTTGGCCTGGCGGCAGGGCCACCAGGCCGGAACGAACGGCTTCGGCCACATAGGCCGCGGCGAAGAAGGTGAGCACCCAGGCGGCTCGCCACACCCGATCCGGCGCCAGGCCACCGGGCAGCAGGAAGCCCAGGATGTTCTGCCCGAGGAACAGCAAGGTGATCAGCGGCGCGCCGCGGATGAACTCGATGTAGAGCACCGAGCCCCAGCGCAGTAGTGGTAGTTCGCTGCGGCGGCCCAGGGCCAGCAGGATGCCCAGCGGGAAGCAGAGCAGGATTGCGAAGCTGGCCTCCAGCAGGGTGAGGAGCAGTCCGCCCCACTCACCTGGAGGCACCCGCATCAGGCCGAGGCCTCCGCTGATCAGCACCATGCCCACCAGGTAGAGCACCAGCCACACCAACGGCACCAGCCGCAGCAGCGGCACCGGCACCGCCTGGCTCCAGCGACCCGCCGCCCAGCGCACGACCAGCAGGAGCACCGTGATCCCCCACCAGCGCAGTTGAATCGGCAGCTCCAGCTTCAGGGCCCAGCTGCCGATCACCGCTAGGGCGATCAGGATCCCGGCCGCCAGCTGGTCGTTGCGGGGCCAGGTGCCTTTGCCGCGCAACAGGCCCCAGCTCAGGCCGCTGGCGGCAGCCAGCAATCCGGTGAGCAGCCAAAGGCGCCACTGCTGCTCGATCGGATAGCGCCCCACCGCAAACAGGGTGGTGTTGGCCTGGATCACAGCCCACTGGGCTTGAAACAGCACCCAGCGCAGGAAGGCCGTGCCCACGGCCAGCAGAAAGCCCAGCAGCGCCAGGGTGATCACGCCGTCGACGGGCGTGGCGAACAGTTCGCGGCGCAGGCGGGAGAAGGTGAGGGAAGGGACTGTCATTAGCGCTCCTTGATCTGCACCCAGCTGTTCACGCCATTCATCAGCGCCGAGATCAGCAGATCGATCACGAGATAGGACCCCAGCAGGATCAGCACCACTTCCACGGCACGGCCGGTTTGGTTGAGGGTGGTTTCAGCCACGGAATAGAGATCGGTGTAGCCACAGGCCACCGCCAGCGAGGAGTTCTTGGCCAGAGAGATGTATTGGCTGTTGAGGCCCGGCACGATCACCCGCAGCGCCTGGGGCAGCACGATGCGCTGCAGCGTTTGCAGCGGCGTGAGCCCGAGTGAGCGGGAGGCTTCCCATTGGCCGGGCGGTACTGAAGCCACTCCGCCGCGCACCACTTCAGCGATGAACGCGGCTGTGTACACCACCAGGCCGGTGAGCAGGGCCCCGAACTCCACGGTGAGCCGCAGTTGCCCGTGCCACACCCCATCGATCAGCTCGGGCTTGCCGAGAAACAGCCCGGATTTGGCCAGCACCACACCTGGTAGCTGGATCGCCTGCTCGCCCCCGGGCAGGGACAGGAACACCACGAAATACCAGAACACCAGCTGCAGCAGCAGCGGGATGTTGCGGATCAGCTCCACATATACCCGCGCCAGGCGCCGCAACAGACCATTGCTGCTGAAAGCCGCCACGCCGATCAAGGTGCCCAGCACCGTGGCCCCCACCAGGCCGGCCACCACCACCCGCAGGGTGTTCACCAGCCCGGCCAGCAGGGCGCGCCAGTAGGGCAGCTCCGCGTTGAAGGGCAGCAGCGTTTCCGAAACGTCGAAACCGGCGGGGTTACCCAGCCAGCTCCAGCTGAGCAGCAGGCCGGCGTTGGTGAGGTTGCGCACCAGGTTGCCCACCAGGAACGCCACCACTACCAGCACCACCAGGCCGGCGACGCCTTGCACCAGCCAGGGAAGTAGCCGCCGGTTCCGCCACCAGGGGGTGACCGCAGGGGAGGGCATCAACGGAAGGGCGGCGAGTAGATCAGGCCGCCGTCGCTCCACTGGCGGTTGAGGCCGCGCTCGAGCTTGAGCTTGGAGCCCTGGCCCACGTTGCGCTCAAACAGTTCGCCGTAGTTGCCCACGGCTTTCACGGCTTGCACCACGAAATCCGCTGGCAGGCCCAACTGCTTGCCGAAGTCGCCCTCTACGCCCAAGAAGCGGCGCAGGTCGGCCTGGTTGGGGTTGGCTTTGGCTTCGGCCACCTTGGCGTCGATGTTGGCTTGGGTGATGC
>NZ_JBIPMN010000159.1:0-6090 GCF_044369115.1 Vulcanococcus sp.
AAGGAACGCCGCTACCACCTGGTGGTGCTGGCCAAGAACGCGGTGGGGTACCGCAACTTGGTGAAGCTCACCAGCATCAGCCACCTGCGCGGCATGCGCGGCCGTGGCATCTTTTCGCGCGCCTGCATCGATAAGCCCACCCTTGAGCACTACAGCGAGGGCTTGATCGTGGCCACCGCCTGTCTTGGCGGAGAGATCTCCCAGGCGATCCTGCGCGGTCGCCCCGATGTGGCTAGGGATGTGGCCCGCTGGTATCAGGGCGTGTTCGGCGACAACTTCTACCTGGAGATCCAGGACCACGGCTCACCGGAAGATCGCATCGTGAATGTGGAGATGGTGCGCATCTCCCGCGAGCTCGGCATTCCCGTCGTTGCCACCAACGACGCCC
This sequence comes from Vulcanococcus sp., assembly GCF_044369115.1. Classification (GTDB taxonomy): domain Bacteria; phylum Cyanobacteriota; class Cyanobacteriia; order PCC-6307; family Cyanobiaceae; genus Vulcanococcus. Next base: position 389 of record NZ_JBIPMN010000159.1, read on the forward strand.
ATTACCTCACCAGCAACGACGCCGAAGCCCACGACGCCCTGCTCTGCATCCTCACCGGCAAGCTCGTCACCGACGAGAAGCGGCTCCGCTACACCGGCACCGAATACATCAAGGGCGAAGAGGAGATGCTCGGCCTGTTCGCCGATCACCTCGAGCCTGAGGTGGTGGCAGAGGCCGTGGCCAACACTGCTCTGGTGGCCGAGAAGGTGGAGGACTACGACATCCTCGGCCGCTATCAGATGCCGCGGTTCCCGATCCCGGAGGGCCATACGCCGGTGAGCTACCTGCGCGAGGTGAGCGAGCAGGGGCTGCGCGCCCGGCTCCACCTGCCTGAGAGCGAAGCCTTCACGCCGGAGTACGGCGAGCGGCTCACCTTCGAGCTGCAGGTGATGGAGCAGATGGGATTCCCCACCTACTTCCTGGTGGTGTGGGACTACATCCGCTTCGCCCGTGAGAACGGCATCCCGGTGGGGCCCGGCCGTGGCTCGGCCGCTGGCTCCCTGGTGGCCTACGCCCTTGGGATCACGAACATCGATCCGGTCACGAACGGCCTGCTGTTCGAGCGGTTCTTGAATCCAGAACGCAAATCGATGCCGGATATCGACACCGACTTCTGTATCGAGCGCCGTGGTGAGGTGATCGACTACGTGACCCGCCGCTACGGCGAGGAGAAGGTGGCGCAGATCATCACCTTCAACCGCATGACCTCCAAGGCGGTGCTCAAGGATGTGGCCCGCGTGCTCGACATTCCCTATGGCGATGCCGACCGCCTGGCCAAGTTGATCCCGGTGGTGCGCGGTAAACCCGCCAAGCTCAAGGAGATGATCGGCGAGGAATCGCCGGCGCCGGAATTCCGCGAGAAATATCAAACCGACCCGGCGGTGAAGCGCTGGGTGGACATGGCGATGCGGATCGAAGGCACCAACAAAACCTTCGGTGTGCACGCCGCCGGTGTGGTGATCGCCGCCGATCCCCTTGATGAGGTGGTGCCGCTGCAGCGCAACAACGACGGCCAGGTGATCACCCAGTACTTCATGGAAGACGTGGAGTCGATGGGACTCCTGAAGATGGACTTCCTCGGCCTCAAAAACCTCACCATGATCGATAAGACCATCGATCTGGTGGAGCAGAGCACTGGCCACAAGGTGGATCCCGATGCCCTGCCCCTCGATGATCCCGGCACCTACGGCCTGCTGGCCCGCGGTGATCTCGAAGGCATCTTTCAGCTCGAATCGAGCGGCATGCGCCAGATCGTGCGTGATCTCAAACCATCATCGCTGGAGGACATTTCGTCAATTCTGGCGCTCTATCGCCCGGGTCCGCTCGATGCCGGCCTGATTCCCAAGTTCATCAACCGCAAGCACGGCCGCGAGGCGATCGATTTCGCCCACGCCAAGCTTGAGCCGATCCTGCAGGAAACCTACGGGATCATGGTGTATCAGGAGCAGATCATGCGTATCGCGCAGGATCTGGCTGGCTATTCACTTGGAGAAGCTGATCTGCTTCGCCGAGCGATGGGCAAGAAGAAGAAAAGCGAGATGGAGAAGCACCAGAGCATCTTCGTGAATGGTGCCACGGAGCGAGGCGTTGATCCAAAGATCGCAGAAGCACTATTTGAGCAGATGGTGCTTTTCGCCGAATACTGCTTCAACAAGAGCCATTCCACCGCCTATGGCGCGGTGACCTATCAAACCGCTTACCTCAAGGCCCATTACCCAGTGGCCTACATGGCGGCGCTGCTCACGGTCAATGCCGGCACCACCGACAAGGTGCAGCGCTACATCTCCAACTGCAATGCCATGGGTATCGAGGTGATGCCGCCGGATGTGAATGCTTCGGGCATTGATTTCACCCCTGTGGGTGATCGAATCCTGTTTGGCCTTTCAGCCGTGCGCAATCTCGGCGATGGCGCCATCCGGGCGCTGCTGGAGGCCCGCAGCAGCGATGGCCCCTTCCGCTCCCTGGCTGATCTCTGCGACCGAATCCCCGGCACCACGCTCAATCGCCGCTCGCTCGAATCGCTGATTCACTGCGGCGCCCTCGATGCCCTGGAGCCCAAGGCCAATCGTGCCCAGCTGATGGCCGATCTCGATCTGATCGTGGATTGGGCCGGATCCCGCGCCCGTGATCGTGCGAGTGGCCAGGGCAACCTGTTCGATCTGCTTGGCGGAGGGGGAGCTGATGCCGCGGTGGCCTCGGCCGCTGGCGGTGATCTGAGCACGTCCCCCAAAGCGGCCCCAGTGCCCGACTATCCCCCCACCGAAAAGCTGCGGCTGGAGAAAGAGCTGGTGGGCTTTTACCTCTCTGATCACCCGCTCAAGCAGCTCACCCGGCCTGTGCAGCTGCTTTCACCGGTGGGTTTAGGCAGCCTCGAGGAGCAGGCCGATAAGGCCCGGGTGAGTGTGGTGGGTATGGTGGCCGGTCTGCGGCCGGTCACCACCCGTAAGGGCGATCGCATGGCTGTGCTGCAGCTGGAGGATCTCAGCGGCAGCTGTGAGGCGGTGGTCTTCCCGAAGACCTATGCCCGCCTGGCTGATTTCCTGATGGTGGATGCGCGCCTGCTGATTTGGGCGTCGGTGGATCGGCGCGATGAGCAGGTGCAGTTGATTGTTGACGACTGCCGCGTGATCGATGAACTGAAGGTGCTGCTGGTGGAGCTGGAGGGCAGTGAGGCCAGCGATATCGCCGTGCAGCACAAGCTGCGCGAATGCCTCAATCAGCACCGCACCGATAAAGATGACGCCGGTGTGCGCGTACCGGTGGTGGCGATGGTGCGCCACCACGGCCAAACCCGTTTCGTGCGCCTGGGCCATCAGTTCTGCGTGCGCGACAGCAAGGCCGCGCTCAGCAGCCTCACTGCTCAGGCCTTCCGGGCCCGCCTCAGCTCGCCGCTGGTGGCCGCTTGATTGAGCTGCGCAGGCGGCTGATGTTTAGGCCGATCTGCTCGATTCCCAGCAGGCTGCCGGCACCCGGCTCCCAGCTGGCGGAGAGCACCCCGTAGCTCAACCCCACGAGGCCCAACAAGAAGAATCCCCCTGATGTCACCAGAGTGACGCCGGGGGGAATATCCAACACGCCTTTGCTCACCAGCAGATAGCTCGCCACAAAGGTGGACATCCCAAGAATGCTGGGGATGCCGGTGGCGATCGCCACACGCCGGGCCATGCGATTGGCCACGTAGTCGGGGATCGTCTGCTGGGCCTTGGCCTTGGTCTTGTTCAGGCTGGCAGGGGGCTGTGGTCCGAGACCACCGCCGCCGCTGGTGCGGTTCTTCCCCTTGCCTGCCATCGTCAGCCGCGAATGCCGAGCTTCTGGATCAGAGCGATGTAGCGCTGCTCGCTGTTGCTGCGCAGGTAGCTCAGCAGACGCTTGCGGCGGCCGATCATCTTCAGCAGACCCTGCCGCGAAGAGAAATCGTGGATGTTGTTCTGCAGGTGTCCGCTCAGCTTGCTGATGCGCTCGCTCAGCATGGCCACCTGAACCTCAACAGAACCGGTGTCGGTGCCGTGGGTCTGATGAGCGTTGATCAGTTCCTGCTTCTTGGTGGTGTCGAGCGACATGCGCGGCGTCTGGCCCTGACGGTGCAAACATCCAACTTACCGCCTCGTGGTCACCCAACCTCAGGCCGCCTGGCTGCGGGAGAGCCAGCGCAGACACTCCCGCAGCCAGTCATCGGCGGCTTCGATCTCAGGGCTTTGCAGGGCTGCCACGGCCCTGAGGGCACGGTTGATCTCCAGCGCTTCGTAGCCAAGGGCCGTGAGGGTGAGGCTCACCTCATCGCGCACCGCGTTGGGCAGCGCCTGCGTTTCGCCGTTGGCCGTGAGGCTCAGATCGGCCGTGTCTCCCGGATCGGCACTGCTGCCAAAGCGCTCCTGCAGGCGGGTTCGCAATTCCACCGCCAGGCGTTCGGCGGTGCGTTTGCCCACCCCCGGCGCCTGGGTGAGCAGCCGCAGGTCGGCCTGCACGATGGCGCGCACCAGCTCCTCGCAGCTCAGCTGCCCCAACAGCCCGAGCGCCATTTGCGGCCCGACACCGCTCACCGCCACCAATTCCCGAAACAGATCACGCTCGGCGCGGCTGGCGAATCCGTAGAGCGTCCAGGCGTCCTCGCGGATCACCTGATGAATGTGCAGGCTCAGAGCACTGCCTTCCTCCCCCAGGCGATCCCACTGGCGACGGGGCATCTGCACCTCGTAGCCCACCCCGCCGCACACCAGCATCAAGCCGCAGCGGCTGGCCTGCTGCCAGCGATCGGCGAGTTGCCCTTGCAGCCAGCCGATCATGGAAGCACCGTTGATGCACCCCATGCTGCCCGCTCCGCCAACCCCACTCCCCCTGCTGGCAGCGCTGCGCCGGGTCGTGGCGCTGTTGCTCTCTGTGGTGCTCAGTTTCACGCTGAGCGCCTGCGGTGGTGCGCAACCCTCGCAAAAGGTGCTGCTCTCGGCTCTCGCCCTGCAAATTGATCTCACCCAGCGCTCGATTGCTGAGGCCCTGCAGCTCAACCCGGCTGACGGCTTGCCCCAGGTGAGCCGGGTGCGGGTGGAATCCCAGCAGGCCATCCCGATCGGCAGCAGCAAGGGTTTGCATCTCACCGGCCGCTTCGACTGGCGGCTGCCGAGCGATCCGATCCGCGTCGACAGCGCTTTCGATCTCTACCTGCAGCGGGGCGAGCGCGGCCAGAGCTGGCGCTTGGCACGTCCCAGCGGCAGCAGCGATGGCTCCACCCAGGACTGGATCATCGATCCTTTGCCGATCGCCTGAGGCTGAGCAGGGTTGCGGCGAGCACCAGCGCCATCGCCAGGGCGGTGTCGGGGTCGAGCGCTTCCCCGAAAAACCACCAACCCCACAGGGCTGCTAGCGGCACCTGGCCGTAGCTCAGGGCTGTAGCCCGCGCCGCCGGCATGCCCAGCAAGCCGTTGGTGACCCCCAGCTGCCCCAGTTGGGTGAACAGGCCCACACCCACCAGGGCCAGCGCTTCCCAGGCCGTGGGCCACACCGGCTGCAGCAGCACCAGTGGCGTGGTGAGCACCAGACCCACCAGCGGGAAATAGAACACGATTACGAGCGGGTGCTCCGTTCGCCCCAGCGCTCGCACGCTCACATAGGCGCAGGCTGAGAGCAGCGCACCAGCAATTGCCAGGAGCACACCGGCTAGGGGCAGAGGCGTGGCAGTGCTCTCCAGCCAACGGCTGGTGATGGGGCCGAGCAAGCCCATCAAGTCGTTCGGATTGTTGAGCACCACCACCGCCAGCCAGCCCAGCAACGCTGCGAGCAGCACTCGGGGCCCTACCCGCTCCCGCAGAAGTAGCCAAGCCAGCAGTGCCGTGAATGTGGGTTGCAGGTACTGCAGCACCGTGGCTGGCGCCAGCGGCAGTTGCGCCAGGGCCGCGAATACGCACAGCAGGGCGCCCGTGCCGATCACCCCGCGCAGCACCAGCAGGCCCCGCCGCTTCCCCCAGGGGTTCAACCCCGCCTGCTTCAGCATCGCGATGCTCAGCAGCAGGCTCACCGCCGACCTGGCCAGGACCACCTCCGCCACGGGGATTCGGCTGCCCACTGCCTTCACACACACGCCCATCAGGCTGAAACTGATGGCGCTGGACAGCATCCACAGGGTTGCCCTGCCATCCTGAAGTCGCACCCGTGCGCGCAGCGTGTCTGCTCCCCGCCTCCACCCCCGCACGATCGAGGCCGTCAAGGAA
>NZ_JBIPMN010000022.1:0-19177 GCF_044369115.1 Vulcanococcus sp.
TCTGCAACCGTGGCCATGACCCCCTGCGGTGCGCCGATCCTAGAAGGCCCACCATGGCTGGCGCTGGCTCAGCCGCGGTGGAGCTGTCCCTCTCGCCAGGTGACGGACCGGCTAAGGCAGCGCGCGCCCACCAGCCGGGCCACGGCGTGATCAAAGGCCTGGGGATCGGCGCTGGTCAAGAACTGGTGCTCACTGCGGCAAGAGCCGCCGCTCAGCAAACCAGCAGCGGCGAGCAGCTCCCCTAGATGGCGCGCCACGGCTGGCGCAGGATCCAGCACCGCAAAGGCAGGTCCCACAAGCCTGCGAATCGCCTCGATCACAAACGGGTAATGCGTGCAGCCGAGCACGATCGTGTCGGCACCGGCCGCAAGCATGGGGTTGAGAAAACTGCGTAGGAGCGCATCGCAGCGCTCACCTTCGAGCTCGCCCATCTCCACCAGATCCGCCAGGCCGATGCACACCTGCTCCACCACCGTTACATCGCCGGCCCATCGGCCCACCGTGGCGCGGTAGAGCTCCCCTTGAAAGGTGGCGGGAGTCGCCATCACCCCCACCACTCGGGAGCGGGTGAGCTCCACCGCCGGCTTCACCGCCGGCTCCAGCCCCACGATCGGCAGTTGCGGGTAGGCCTGCCGCAACGACTCCAGCGCGACGGCGGAAGCCGTGTTGCAGGCCACCACGATCGCCTTGCAACCCATGGCGATCAGCTCAGCCGCAATGGCGCTGCAGTAGGCCCGGATCTCCTGAGCTGAACGCTGGCCGTAGGGCACGTGGGCTTGGTCGGCAAGGTAAATCACCGATTCATCCGGCAAGTGGTGCACCACCTGCCGCCAGACGCTTAAGCCACCCACGCCGGAATCAAAGATGCCGATGGGAGCGTCGCTCATGGATTGGCGACCAGATAATTGAGTAAACCCGTGGCAATCGCCACAGCCATCCGCCGGCGGAAGCCGGGATCAGCCAAACGGGGCGAATCGAGCTGACCCGTGACGAAACCCATCTCGGCCAACGCCGCGGGCATCACGGTGCGGCGGATCACAAAGAAGCGGCCGGGGCGGGCACCGCGGTCAGGGCTGCCCGGCGACACCCGCAGCATCTGCTGCTGCACGGCTTCCGCCAACCGCCTGGAGGGACCATCCTGGAAATAGAAGGTTTCGATGCCGTTCACGTCTGGGCGCGACATGCTCAGCGCATTGGCGTGGATGCTCAGGAAGAGGTCGGCCCGGCTGTTGTTGGCCAGGGCCACCCGCGGCGGCAGATCCACATCCACTTCCGAGGTGCGAGTGAGCAACACCTGTACGCCTTTGGCCTGAAGGATCTGAGCCACCTGCAGGCTCACATCCAGCACCACATCGGTTTCCCGCAGGCCATTGATGCCCACAGCTCCGGGATCAGGCCCGCCGTGCCCGGGATCGATCACCACCTTGTAACGACCCACTGGCACGCTCGGCAGCCCCTCCACTGAAGGCATCGGCCCGGAAGGAACCACAGCCGACGGTGGCCGTGCCCGCCAGCTGGGTGTGGACGGGGCGTCGAGATCGCCCTCACCAATGGGCTCAAGGCCACTGACGCCAGAACCCAGCTCCATCTGCCAGCGATCGGCACTGGTGCCCACCAAACGCAACTGGGCGGGATCGAGCTTGGTGCCAGCTCTGAACTCCACCACCAGCCGGGTGATGTTGTCGCTGGGGCGCCCCACCCGCACTTCTCGGATGGCGCCATTGCCGCGCACGCTGCGGCTACGGGAGGGGGCGCCGGGAAGATCGAGCCACAGCCGCGGACCCACAAGACCGCGACCTTCTTCAAAGAAGGCCTCGATGCTGGTGCCCGGAGGCGTGCGCAACTCCAGGGCACCGGAGCGGTTGATGCGCCAGGCGGCCAGGGCACTGCCCGCCCAGGCCGGCAAGGCCGAGCAGAGCGACAGCGCTGGCACAGCCATCGCCAGGGCCAGCCTGGAAAGCCGAGACCGCAGACGGAAGGAGAACGACGCTCTCACCACTCAGAACAAGGCTGGGCGCCGGTGCTTGAGGCTCGGCATCTGGGCCTGAATGCGCTGGCGGTGCTGCACATCCACCGGGGCCACGGCTTGACCAGGCCCACTGCCCGCATCGGCCAGCACCGTGCCCCAGGGGTCAATCACCAGCGCATGGCCATGGGTCTGGCGCCGGCCGCCGTGGTTACCGGTTTGAGCCGGTGCGAGCACGTAGGCGGTGTTCTCGATAGCGCGGGCCTGGAGCAACACCTGCCAGTGGTCTTTACCGGTAAAGGCCGTGAACGCCGCCGGGATGAACAGCACATCGGCACCGGCGCCGGCCAGGTAGCGGTAGAGCTCGGGGAAGCGCACGTCGTAACAGATGGAGAGCCCGACGCGGCAGAGGCCAGGCACCTCCACCACCGGCGGCAGCTGGTCGCCGGGCTGCACGGTGGCCGACTCCCGATAGGTGTTGCCGTCCGGCAGATCCACATCGAAGAGGTGGATCTTGTCGTAGCGGGCCAGGATCTGACCGTCCTTGCCCACCAGCTCAGCCCGGTTACTGGTGAGCCGCTCGCCTGCCGGCACGGGGTATCCACCGCCCAGCAGCGTCACCTGATAGCGGCGCGCCATGGTGATCAAGAACTGCTGAGCCCGATCAGCCAGCGCGGGGGCAATCTCGAGGCGATGGTCATCTTCACCCATAAAGGCGAAGTTCTCGGGGAGCCCTACAAGATCAGCGCCGCGGCGGGCCGCCAGATCGATCTGCTCCTCCGCGGCCGCGAAGTTCGCGTCGGGATCAGCGGTGCTGGTGAGCTGGATCGCTGCTGCCAGAAAGCTTGTCACCGCTTGCGTTTTACCGACCCGGGCACTGTAAGGGTCCCCGCAAGGGCCCTCAGGCGGCCTGCAGTACCCCGGGGCTGGTCTGCGTGGGCACGATCGTGAGGTTGTCCACCGAGGCGCAGCAGGCGAAGTCGGCGTCGTGGTTGCCGATACCGATCAGGCGCTGGCCATGGCTCGCGGCGCGCAGACAGGTTTCGGTATCAGTGTGCCACTGCTGCCAGAGAGCCAGGGCAGCGAGAGCCTCGTCGTTGGCACAGCGCACGCCCACATGGGGCGACACCGCCAGCTCCAGCGCGGCAGACACCACTGCGCCCGCCGCCAAACTGTCTTCAAGCGAATAGTCGCCCTCCCAGCCGCTGCCCACGATCCACACCCGCTGGCATTCGCGCTCGATCAGTCGGCGGGCCACGGCGGTGCGATTCGGCAGGCAGGCCGTCACCAGCAGGGGCACCGCCATCACAGCCTCCAGCGAGCGGGTGCCGTTGGTGGTGCTCATAAAGATGCGCTTACCGCCCACCAGATCCGGCGTGACAGCCAAGGGTGAATTGCCCAGGTCGTAGCCATCCACCCGCTTGCCGCCGCGTTCACCGGCGCGCAGACGACGTTCCTGCGGCCAGGCCGCCGCGGTGCGATCCAGTTCCCCCAGATCCGCAAAGGCCTGAATCGCCTCCGCTCCGTTCTGCAGCGACCAGGCAATGGTGGTGGTGGCGCGCAGCACATCGATCACCACCGCCGCGTCGGGGCCGCCCTCGGCCACGGGCAGCATCGCCGGCACGCACTCAGAGGTATGGAAGTAGGAGATCTGCACGGCCACAGCGGCGGGTGGGGTGCGTCACAGTAAGCACCGCATGGCAGTGGATTGAGGCTGATGGGTTCGCAGCGCGACCTACGCGGGTTCCTCAAACTGCTGGAGGAGCGAAGCCAGCTGCGCCGCATCACAGCACCGGTGGATCCCGATCTGGAATTGGCCGCCATCGCCGATCGGGTGCTGAGCTGCGGCGGTCCGGCCCTGCTGTTCGAGAACGTGATCGGCTCGTCGATGCCGGTGGCGATCAACTTGATGGGCACCCAGGAGCGGGTGCTCTGGAGCATGGGCATGGAGCGGCCCGAGGAACTTGAAGCCCTAGGTGAGCGACTGGCACTGCTTCAGCAGCCGCGCCCGCCCAAAGGAGCCCGCGAAGCGGTGCGCTTCGGATCGGTGCTGCTGGATGTGCTCAAGGCCCGCCCCGATCTCGACCTCACACCCCCCTGCCGCCAGCAGGTGTTCAAGGGCGACACGGTGAACCTCGATGCCCTGCCGCTGCTGCGCCCCTGGCCCGGCGATGGCGGCCGCATCCTCACCCTGGGCTTGGTGATCACCAAGGACCCAGAAACCGGCACCCCCAACGTGGGGGTGTACCGGTTGCAGCAGCAGTCGATCAACACGATGACCGTGCACTGGCTGAGCGTGCGCGGCGGCGCGCGGCACCTGCGCAAAGCGGCGGCCATGGGCAAGAAGCTGGAGATCGCCATCGCCATCGGCGTGCATCCGCTGCTGGTGATGGCGGCGGCCACGCCGATCCCCGTGCAGCTGAGCGAATGGCTGTTCGCCGGGCTCTACGCCGGCGAAGGCGTGCGCCTGGCCAAGTGCAAAACCGTGAACCTGGAGGTGCCCAGCCACAGCGAAGTGGTGCTAGAAGGAACGATCACCCCGGGCGAAGAGCTGGCCGATGGCCCCTTCGGCGATCACATGGGCTTCTACGGCGGTGTGGAGGAGTCACCACTGGTGAGGATCCAGTGCGTCACCCAGCGCCGCAACCCGATCTACTTCACCACCTTCAGCGGCAGGCCGCCCAAGGAAGACGCGATGCTCGCCATCGCCCTCAACCGCATCTACACCCCGATCCTGCGGCAGCAGATCCCCGAGATCGTGGATTTCTTCCTGCCGATGGAGGGCCTCAGCTACAAGCTGGCCGTGATCGCCATCGACAAGGCGTACCCCGGTCAGGCTAAACGCGCCGCCATGGCCTTCTGGACCGCTCTGCCTCAGTTCACTTACACCAAATTTGTGGTGGTGGTGGACAAGGCGATCAACATCCGCGACCCGCGCCAGGTGATCTGGGCCATCAGCGCCCTGGTGGATCCACAGCGCGATCTGATCGTGGTGGAGAACACACCCTTCGACACGCTCGATTTCGCCAGCGAACAGCTGGGCCTGGGCGGCCGGCTGGCGATCGATGCCACCACCAAGCTCGGCCCCGAGCGCAATCACCCCTGGGGTGAGCCGCTGAGCAGGCCGGCTGAACTCGAAGCGCGCCTGGATGCCCGCTGGGCTGAGCTAGGCCTGGCGGATGTGGGCCAGCGCGATCCGGATCCGGCCCTGTTTGGCTACGCGCTCGAGCAGGTGCTGGAGCGGCTCGCCCAGCGGGGATGAGACTGCTGCGCCGCAGCGGACAGCAGGCGCTTCAGGCTCTGCTGGAGCTGGCCGAAGCGCCGCAGCAATGGCGATCGGTGAATGAGATCGCGGCAGCCCAGGATCTGCCAGCCCCGATGCTCGAGCAGCTCTTGCTGCAGCTGCGCCGAGCTGGCCTTGTGGAGGCCCGGCGCGGACGACTGGGGGGCTACAGGCTGCAGCGGGAGCCGGCAAGGATTGCCGTTTCTGAGGTGCTGGCGGCAGTGGGCGCCGAGATCACGCTGATCGACGGCGAAACAGAGGAGCCGAACTTGGCCGAGCAGCACGTGTTGCGGTCCATGGCCCGCAGGCTGCAGCGGGCTATGGACCGGGAGCTGATGCAATTCAACCTGGAAGAGCTGCTGTTTGACCTGCGCAGCTGCCGCGAGAGCCTCAGCGGCACTGGCGGGCTGATGCTCGGGTGATGCCTACGCTCGCTGCACTCAACGCGACAGCCATGCCCATCGCCCTGGGAACCACCGCAGGCCGCAGCCTCAAAGGCACGGTGTGCGTGCCGGGCGACAAATCGATCTCGCACCGCTCGCTGCTCTTCGGCGCCATCGCTGAAGGCACCACCACGATCGAAGGCCTGCTGCCGGCGGAAGATCCGCTCAGCACCGCCGCCTGTCTGCGGGCGATGGGCGTGGAGGTGTCGCCGATCGAGGCAGGCCAGCCTGTGGTGGTGCAGGGGGTGGGGCTCGATGGCTTTCAGGAGCCCGAGTCCGTACTGGATTGCGGCAACTCGGGCACCACAATGCGCCTGATGCTCGGCCTATTGGCGGGCCGAGCCGGGCGCCATTTCGTGCTCACCGGCGACGATTCCCTGCGCCGCCGCCCCATGAAGCGCGTGGGTGGCCCGCTGGCAGACATGGGCGCCACAATTGCCGGGCGCAGCGGGGGCAACCTGGCACCCTTGGCGATCCAGGGCCGTCAGCTCCACGGCGCCAGGATCCACACCCCGGTGGCCTCGGCCCAGGTGAAGAGCGCGATCCTGCTAGCCGCTCTCACCGCGGAAGGACCCAGCACCGTGATCGAGCCGGTGCAGAGCCGCGATCACAGCGAGCGGATGCTGCGAGCCTTTGGGGCTGAGCTCAGCGTGGGCGGCACGGGGGACACGGAAGTCACGGTGGTACCCGGCTCAAGCCTGCGGGGTCAAGCGGTGGTGGTACCTGGCGACATCAGCTCGGCGGCCTTCTGGCTGGTGGCCGGAGCGATCACCCCCGGCGCCGACCTCACCGTGGAAAACGTGGGGCTGAACCCCAGCCGAACGGGCATCCTCGATGTGCTCGAACAGATGGGCGCCCGCATTGAGGTGCTCAACCAGCGCGACGTAGCCGGCGAACCCGTGGGAGATTTGCGCGTCACCCACGGCCCTCTGCAGGCCTTTGAGATCGGCGCCGAGCTGATCCCGCGCCTGGTGGATGAAATCCCAGTGCTCGCGGTAGCGGCCTGCTGCGCCGACGGGGTGAGCCGCGTCAGCGGTGCTGAAGAACTGCGGGTGAAGGAAACCGATCGCCTGGCTGTGATGGCACGGCAGCTGGGTGCGATGGGCGCCGTGATTGAGGAATTCGCCGACGGCATGACGATCCAGGGCGGTGTACAGCTGCGCGGCGCCGAGGTGGATAGCGAAACCGATCACCGCGTAGCCATGAGCCTGGCGGTGGCAGCCCAGATCGCCAGCGGCAGCACCCAGCTGCATCGGCCTGAGGCAGCAGCCGTGTCGTACCCCACCTTCTGGGATGACCTCGAGCGCCTCCAGGCTTGAGCCACGGCGCACCGCCGACGGCAGCTTCAGCCTGTTCAGCAGCGAATTCGGGGAGGCGTTTCACAGCGGCCTCGGCGCGCTGGCGGAAGCCCACAGCAAGTTCATTGCCCCGGCTGGGCTTGATCGCTGGACGGCGGGCAGCACACTGCGCGCGCTGGATGTGTGTGTAGGCACCGGCTGCAACACAGCCGCACTACTCGAGGCCTGCAAGGACCGAGGCCTTGAACTCAAGTGGTGGGGGCTGGAGCTGGACCCTGAACCCCTGCGACTAGCCCTGGCAGATCCCGGGTTTTGCAGCCAATGGGACAGGGGAACCACAGACCAGCTGGCCGAGCTGTGCAGCTCGGAGCGGATGCTTTGGGGCGATGCCCGCAGCCGCCTGAGCGAGCTGCTCGTCAGCCAGCGCGGCCAGCTGGATCTGGTGCTGATGGATGCCTTCTCCCCCAGCCGCTGCCCGCAGCTCTGGACCCTGGAATTTCTGAGTGGTCTGGGGGACCTGCTGCAGCCGCAGGGTCGCTTGCTCACCTACTGCAGTGCCGCCGCCATCCGCAACGCCCTCGTCCTGGCGGGTCTGCAGCTCGCCAGCATCGCTGCCCCATCAGGGCTGCTCAGACAAACCAGCGACTGGAGCGGTGGCACGGCAGCCAGCCCCAGCGCGCTCGATGGCGATCCACAACTGCGGCCCCTGAGCCTGATGGAGCAGGAGCATCTGCGCACCAATGCGGCCGAGCCCTACCGCGATCCCAGCAGCAGCTCCACACGGGCCGAGATCCTCAGGCAACGCCAACTCGCCCAAGCCCACGCCATGGCCAGCGGAACGGTGGAAGGCACCGGCGCTTGGCGCCGCCGCTGGGGTGTGGGAACAAGCCGCCACCAGTAGATTCCGGGCCAGTTGTGCTCCGCCGCTGATGCTCGCCGTTGCCGTGTTGGCCGCCGGAAAGGGCACCCGCATGAAGAGCGATCGACCCAAGGTGCTACAGCCCCTGGCTGGCGCCACCCTGGTGGAGCGCGTGCTGGCCAGCTGCAACGGACTAGCACCTGAACGGCAGATCCTGATCGTGGGCCATCAGGCCGAGCGGGTGGAGCAATCCCTGGCCCATCGAGCCGGCCTGGAGTTTGTGCTGCAACAACCGCAAAACGGCACCGGCCACGCCGTGCAGCAGCTGTTGGAGCCGCTGGCCAACTTCGAAGGGGAGCTGTTGGTGCTCAACGGCGATGTGCCGCTACTGCGGGAACAAACGATCGCCAACCTGCTGGAGCGCCACCGCAGCAGCGGCGCCGCCGTCACCCTGCTCACGGCCCGGCTGAGCGATCCGACCGGCTACGGCCGCGTGTTCGCCGATAGTGAAGGGCAGGTGTCGGCGATCGTGGAGCACCGCGACTGCAGCGAGGCCCAGCGCACCAACAACCTGATCAATGCCGGCATCTACTGCTTCAACTGGACGCAGTTGGCGGCGGTGTTGCCCACCCTGAACACCAACAACGATCAAGGCGAGCTCTATCTCACCGACACGGTGGCGATGCTCAGCCCGGCCATGCATGTGGAAGTGGCCGATGCCGATGAGATCAACGGCATCAACGATCGCTATCAGCTCTCCCAATGCGAAGCCGTGATCCAGGAGCGGCTGCGGCGCCACTGGATGGCCGAGGGGGTGACCTTCGTGGACCCCGCCAGCTGCACCCTGAGCGATGGCACCCGCTTCGGCCGTGATGTGGTGGTGGAACCGCAGTGCCATTTCCGCGGCAACAGCATGATCGGCCATGGCTGCCGCATCGGGCCCGGCAGCCTGATCGACAACGCTCGCATTGGCGATGGGGTGGAGATCGTCTACTCGGTGGTGCGTGAAGCGGTGGTGGCCAGTGGCTGCGCCATCGGCCCCTTTGCCCAGCTGCGCCCAGGCGCCGAACTGGGAGAGGGCTGCCGGGTCGGCAACTTCGTGGAGATCAAAAAGAGCACCCTCGCCGCAGGCTGCAAGGTGAATCACCTCAGCTACATCGGTGATGCCGAGCTTGGCGCTGATGTGAACGTGGGGGCTGGCACGATCACCGCCAATTACGACGGCGTGAACAAGCACCGCACCGTGATCGGCGCCGGCAGCAAAACCGGCGCCAACAGCGTGCTGGTGGCACCGATCACCCTCGGCACCAACGTGACCGTTGGCGCCGGCTCCACCCTCACCAAGGATGTGGCCAGCGGTGCCCTCGCCTTAGGGCGCGCCAAACAGCTGGTGAAAGAAAACTGGCAGGCGCCCGCCTAGGCCAGCCTGAGCTGACGCTGCCAGTCGGTCAGGGGACGCTCCCAGCCCTCCTCCAGCTTCTGGCCGATCACACACTCGGCCCGGAGACCGAGCTCGAAGCCCCGCGCCAAGGCAGAGAGCAGCGGTTCGAGCGGCTCATCGTTCTGCAGGGCAGACAGCATGCCGCCGAAGATCAGCAGTACCGCTAGAGGGGAACGGTTCTGCGCCAGATTGAAGGCCTGAAGTCCCAGTTCACCAGCACCATCCACCCCGAAGCCGGTGAGCACATGCACGATGTCATGGGTCTCGCGCAGGCGATGGGTCACATAGTCCTGCGGGCTGGTGATTGGAGTGGGATCCATCAGGCTGTCCGGCGTGAGCCCAAGGCTGCGCAGCTGATGGGCATAGGTGTGCCCGAGGCTGCCTTCCGGCAGCTGCTCCAGCGCTTCCAGATCGATCGGCGCTGGACGCCACTGCTGAGCCACAAGCCCTGCCATCGCCGGCTGGGCGAGCAGATGCCGGAACATCTGCGCCGAGAGGGCGCTGTTCTTCAGGCTGGCCGACACCTTAAAGACGCTCTCGAGCGAGTCGGGCTGCTTGAGGAACTGGGCCAGGCTGGCCACCATGCGCAGCGACTGGAGGCGTTGATGGAGGTTGAACAACATGGCCGATCGGCTCAGATCTGCTTCGGTAGTAGCGGAATCAACCGCTCCAACGCCACCCCGCGGCTGGCCTTGAGCAACAGCACATCACCGCTCTGGAGCCAGGCGGCCAGCGGCTCCACGGCCTGTTCAGGCTGCGCCACCACCGCCAGGCGGCTCATCGATGCTGCCGCTGCGGCCATCGCTTCGGCTTCGGCGCCCTGGCTCACCACCACCAACCCGTCCAATCCGAGGGATGCAGCGTGCTCCGCAACACGGCGGTGCAGGGCAACGCTCTGCTCCCCGAGCTCGAGCATGGTGCCGAGCACAGCGAAGCGACGGCCGGGCTGAGCTGCCAACAGATCCAGAGCAGCAAACACCGCTTCCGGGGAGGCGTTGTAGGTCTCATCCAGCAGCGTGAGTCCGCTGCGTTCAATCCGGCGATTGCGGCCGCCCGGCACCTCCACCCGCAGCTGGCCCAAAGCAGCCAAAGGCACCCCGAGCTCACGCGCCACAGCCAACGCCAGCAGAAGATTGCGCGCATTGTGTCGCCCCGCCAGCGGGAGCTGAATCGACTGACCCTCGACATGCAGTTGCGTACCAGCCGGATCCAGAACCCCGATCAGATCGGCCTGCTCGGCGGCTGGCTCATCACTCAGGGCCACGCGGCAGACCCGGCCGCACCAAACCGGCGTCAAGGCGGCCTCGAGCAAAGGATCCCCGGCAGGGATCACCAGCAGGCCATCGGACCTGAGCCGGCTGGTGATCTCACACTTGGCGGAAGCGATCGCCTCGCGGCTGCCGAGCCGGCCGATGTGAGCCGTGCCGATGTTGGTGATCACCGCAACATCGGGTTCGGCGCAGTGGCTGAGGCGATCGATCTCTCCCAGTCCGCGCATGCCCATCTCCACCACCACGGCCCGCTGCTCGGCGCCGGCGCGCAGCAGCGTGAGCGGCACGCCGATGTCATTGTTCTCGTTTCCGCTGCTGGCCACCACTGGCCCCAGGGGTGCCAGCGCCGCACGGATCAGTTCACGGGTGGTTGTTTTCCCGGCGGATCCGGTCACCGCCACCACCGGAGCCTTCAACGAGCGGCGGTGCAGCATCGCCAACTGCTGGTAGGCATCGAGGGTGTCATCCACGAGCCAATGGAGCAATCCGGATGGCACATCGGCGGCACGCTCACGCTGGACCACCGCAGCCTGGGCGCCGATCGCGGCGGACTGAGGCAAAAAGGCGTGCCCATCAAAGCGCTCACCCACCAGCGGAACAAACAACTGGCCGGGGGCTAACTGGCGGCTGTCGGTGCATATGGCTCCGAGGGGTGTTGCCGGATCGAGCGAACAATCGCCCCCCTGAGGTTCTCCCCAGCAGGCGATCAGGTCACCAAGCTGCATCAAATCAGGGCTGAGGTTGCTCGCTGAGCACGATCATGCCGCTGCCCACCAGCGCGTCCCGGGCCAAGAGGCCAGAGCGAGAATCGCGCAGCTCCAAATGGTGGTAACCCAGCTCGGTGGCCCACTCCTGCCATTGCTCGGCACGGCGTTGACGCTCGGCGGTTGAAAGGTTGGCAAAACCAGGGGCGACCTCCAGCACCAGGCTCACCTGATCGGGCAGCACGCGGGCGCCGACCAACAGACCCTCGGCCTGCGGTCGCTGCAGCAGTGCATCCAGGGGGGCAACGGGCGTCGGTTCGGGCGGCAGCACCGCCTCCGGTGCGTCCGGCTCAAGCTCTTGCTCGGCAACGGAGGGTTCCGGATCTGTTGTCGCAGGTGCCGCAGTGATTTCACCGGGTGCGGAGTCTCCCGGCACCGATAGAGACGGAGCTTGCGGCAACGGCTCACCTGGCGGTTGGAGCGACGTCGCCACCTCAGCGGAAGCACTGATCGGCAGGTTGGAGCTCTCGAGCGGGGCAACGCCGGAGCGAAGTCGCAAGGCCATCCAACCGACGCTGATCAAGGCAACTAGCAGGGCCGTAGCTAAGGCCAGCAACAGCGGCCAGAACAGCGGCGCAAGATCCGCAGGCCACCAGCTGGGCCGCCAGAGCATTCCCTGAGCATTACGCCGCCAAAACTCGCGGCCACGCAAACCGGTATCGGCCACAACGGCCTGGAGGTTTTCGCCGAGGCTTTGCCAGGGGTTGCGGTAGGTGGCCGGCAGATCGCGGGACGATCTCTCCGGCGCTGATTCCTGGGGCGGCGGCAGGGCCATCCCAGATGATCAGCCGCCGCTGCGGCGGCGCAGCAGGGAGAGGGGATTGCGCAAACCGCCACTGCCGGCAGGGGCCGCAGCAGCTTCATCGCGGGGAGGCTGCTCGCCTCCCTTGAGGCTGGGGTCAGCGCCTTGACCGCGCGAGAACTGCTCCACCGCCTCGGCATCGGGGGTGGGTTCCTTCACGCCCTTCACCTCTTTGTACATGCGGTCGTACTCGAGGGCCGAGCGATCCCAGCTGTAGTCGGCGGTCATGGCACGCCGTTGCAGCTCCCGCCAGCTCTCGCCATGGCGGTACGCCTCCCAGGAGCGCACGATCGAGGTGTAAAAGTCGAGCGGGTCGTAGCGATCGAAGCAGAAGCCCGTGCCGGTGTGGTCGTTGGGCACATGCGGAGGCACCGTGTCCACGAGACCGCCCACGCGGCGCACCACCGGAATGGAGCCGTAACGCATTGCCAGCAGCTGGCTGATGCCGCAGGGCTCAAAACGACTGGGCATCAAGAAGGCATCGCTACCGGCGTAGATCAGGCGCGAGAGGGCGTCGTCGTAGGTGAGGAACACAGCGAAACGGCCCGGATGGCGCGCCGCCATCTGCCACAGACCCGACTCAATGTGCCGATCGCCGGTGCCGAGCACCACGAACTGCGTGTCGGAGTAGGCGAGCACCCGATCGGCGACCTGCAGCAACAGATCCACGCCCTTCTGATCCACCAGCCGGCTCACCAAACCCATCAAATAGGTGTCGGGATTCACGGCCAGGCCCATGCGCTCCTGCAGCACTCGCTTGCACTCGGCCTTACCGCTCAGATCGTTCACGCTGAAGGTGGCCGGCAGGGTGGCATCGGTGGCGGGATTCCAGGCCGCCTGATCAATGCCGTTGAGAATGCCGCGCAGCTTGCCGCTGATGAAATTCAGCAATCCCTCCAGCTGCTCGCCGTACTCGGACGTGCGGATCTCCTGGGCGTAGGTGGGTGACACCGCATTCACCCGATCGGCGTACAGCAGGGCCGCTGCCATGGTGTGATCGCCCTGCATGTACCAGGGGCACCAGGTCATGCGGTCGAGCTTCCAGCGCCAGGGGCCCTGGTATTTGAGGTTGTGGATGGTGAAGACTGTGCTGATCTCAGGGTCTTGATGCATCCATACCGGAATCATCCCGGTGTGCCAGTCATGGCAATGCAGGATGTCGGGCTTCCAGTGGTTCCAGGCGAATTCAGCGGTGGCGCTGGCGAAAAAAGTGAAGCGCCAGTCTTCGTCTTCACCGCCGTAGATGCGCTCGGGGTCAAACACCGGATGGCCCACCAGATAGAGCGGCAGGCCGTTGCCGGGGTGACGGGTTTCGAACACCGCAAAATCGGTGCCCATCGTGTGGCCGCGCCAGATGGGCTCGGTCGGGATGTCGAGCTGACTCCAGAGCCGGCCATAGCCGGGCATGATCAGGCGCACGTCATGGCCGAGGGGAGCCAGGGCCGGCGGCAAGGATCCCACCACATCACCCATGCCCCCCACCTTCACCATCGGGGCGCATTCGGCTGCAGCAAACAGCACCCGCATGGGGAATCCGGCTGAAAGTGGGCGCAACTCTACGGGTGGTTTCAGGGCAGCACCGTCACCGGTGTGCCCAGCTGCACCAGCTCAAACACCTCCTGCACGTTTTCCTCAAACAGGCGCACGCATCCGTGCGACACGGCACGGCCCACCGTCCAGCGGTGTGGCGTGCCATGGAAACCGGCCACGCTGCAGCCATCCACGCTCAGGTAGCGCTCACCGTCCCAGGCGTTGTAGCGGGGAGTGCAGTCGCGGTAAAAGCCGATCCATCGGGAGCCGAGAGGATTTTTCGGGCCAGGCCCCACCTGCTTGCCGTTGCCGGGATGCTCCCAGATCGGATTGGCAACCATTTCAAACACCTGATGGCGCCCGGCCGGTGTTTCCCAGCCGTCGGTACCCACAGCCGCCGGGTAGCGGCGCAGCAGCCGGCCGTCTTTGATCACCATCAGTTGGCGGGTGCGGCGATCGAGCACCAGTTGCAGACCCTCGTCATCCATCAGATCGGAAGGAATGCGGCTGAGGGCAACGTCGTCGCTGATCACAGGCGCTGGCGGCGGGATCGGATCGGGCTGCCGAGCCAGCGCAGGGGCTGCCAGCGGCATGGCACTGGCGACCGCAGCAAGGCACCAGCGGGACCAACGGTGGTGAGACAAACAACGAGCTGTCACAGCAGGGCGGGCACTCTCACCAACTGCTAGCCAATTCCAAGGGTCAAGGCAGCCAAGGGGAATCGGAAAAATCCGGGGCCCGTTTCTCGAGGAAGGCATTGCGGCCCTCCTGGCCCTCATCGGTGCGATAAAAGAGATGCGTGGCCTGGCCCGCCAGCTCCTGAATGCCGGCCATGCCATCGGTTTCGGCGTTGAACGCCGCCTTCAGGCAGCGGATCGCGGTAGGGCTGTGCTGCAGCACCTCCCGCGCCCAGCGCACTCCTTCAGCCTCCAGCTGCTCCAAGGGCACCACCGCATTCACCAGCCCCATCTCCAGGGCCTCAGCGGCGCCGTACTGCCGGCAGAGAAACCAGATCTCACGAGCCTTGCGCTGACCCACCAGCCGCGCCAGATAACCGGCGCCGAAGCCGCCATCGAAGCTGCCCACCTTGGGACCGGTCTGACCGAACATGGCGTTCTCCGCCGCCAGGCTCAGATCACAGAGCAGATGCAGTACCTGGCCACCGCCGATGGCGTAGCCGGCCACCAGAGCGATCACCACCTTGGGCAGGCTGCGGATCAGACGCTGCAAATCGAGCACGTTCAGCCGCGGCAGCCCGTCGTCTCCCACGTAGCCGCCATCGCCGCGCACGCTCTGATCACCGCCGGCGCAGAAGGCATAGCCGCCATCGGCGGCGGGGCCAGCACCGGTGAACAGCACCACACCGATGCGCGGGTTGTCGCGCACGCGTGAGAACGCATCAAACAGCTCTGTCACCGTCTGAGGGCGGAAGGCGTTGCGTTTGTGCGGGCGGTTGATCGTGATACGGGCGATGCCCGCATCACTCAGATCAAACAGGATGTCGCTGTAGGACCCCTGGGGCTGCCACGCGATCCCCGACTCAGCTGAGGGTGTTGCCGCCATCAAACCCCTGGTGGATGGTGGCCATTGTGCGGCGGCACTGCTGCCGCAGGGCCGCATCACCGCGTCGGTCGGTACGCACATGCAACAGCGCCATCGGCTGCCGAGCAGCCCAGGCCAAGCCATCGGCCAGTTGATCCAGGGCCTCGATTGAGCGGGCCTCCACGCCGTAGCCGGCAGCAAGGGCGCTGTGATCAAGACGTTGCGGCATGGCGAACAGACGCTCGAAATCCAACGGAGGCCCCGTGCGAATCGGCAACTGCTCGAAGATGCCGCCACCGGTATTGTCGACGAGAACCACGGTGAGCCGAGCACCACAGGCCGCCAGCTGATCCCGCCACAGCCAGCCGTTGGCGTCGTGCAGCAGAGCCAGATCGCCGCAGAGCAGGGTGGCCCGGCCATGGCCCAAAGCCAGGCCAGCCGCGATCGAAAGGGTGCCATCAATGCCGGAGGCGCCGCGGAAACCGACCACGGGGCGATGGGGTGCATCAGCAGCCGCAAAGCTCTCCCAGTCGCGGACTGGACTGCTGTTGGCGAGCATCAGCAGCTCACCGGCTGGCAAACAGCGGCTGAGGGCTCGGGCCAGGGCGGGTTCACTGCATGGGGTCGACGACACGGCAGATGCCTCCTTTGCCAGCAAGCACCGATCGAGGTGCTGCTGGAGCCGTTGATCGGCCTGCACCCACTGCTCCAACCAGGCCTGATTGGAGGCGGGAACACGGCCGGATCCCAGGGGATCGGGCAGGGCCGCCAGCCACGAAGCCAGACCGCCCGAGAACTGCAGGCTGGCGGTGCCTGTGGCATCGAGATTGCGGGGCTCGCCCTCGCTGATCAACAGCTGCAAGCCCGCGCTGGCGGTGATCCACTGCTGCAGGCGCCGACTGGCCGGCATCGAGCCCAGACGCAGCAGCTGCGCTGCAGCGGGAAAACCATGGCCGTCCGCCAGCAAGAGGTCGTAACCCTGCACCACCTGCAAGCCGGGCCATCCGCGCAGCCCCGAGAGGCCATCGGCCAGCACCGGCCAACCGCTGCGCTGCTGCCAGCGCACCAAAGCCTCGGCAAAGGGCTGCAGCTGAGCTGCGGGTGCCCGCCAAGGCCCTGCCACGACCACGCCAGGGCGATCCGGATCGAGCAGCGATCCGGCCTGGGCTGGCGGTGCCGCCACCTGCAGCGCGGCTGGGGCGGCATTGGGCTGAACCGCCGCAGCGGCAGGTTGAGCCAGCAACGCTTCGATGTCTGAGGCGCTGGCGTGCAGAGGCTCTTCAAAGGGGAGATTGAGATGCACCGGACCCACCGGCATCCCCAGGGAAGCCGCCCAGGCCCGCTGGGCGAGGGCAGCCATGGCCGCCGGCGGCATCGCTGCCAGCCCCCTGGGATCCCCCGCACCAAACCAGCGGCAGCTGGGGGCCAGAAACGCCTCCTGATTCACCGTTTGGTTGGCGCCGCAGCCTTTCAGCCGAGCCGGGCGATCCGCGGTGAGCAGGAGCAGGGGCACGGCACCGTGGTCGGCTTCCACCACGGCCGGCAGCAGGTTGGCCACGGCACTGCCGGAGGTGGTCACCACCGCGACTGGCACTCCATCAGCTCGCCCCAGCCCCAAGGCAAGAAACCCCGCTGAGCGCTCATCAATGGACGTGTAGAGCTTCAGCCCGCAGTGCTCCAATACGCCTGCGGCCACAGCCAGCGGTGCCGAACGGCTGCCGGGGCAGAGCACCAAGCGCCGCAGACCCAGAGCTTGCAACGCCGCGAGTAGCGCAATGGCGGCCTGCAGATTGGCGGCGGGGGAGCAGGGATGGGCTGGGGGAGCGGGCACCCGTGGTGCTGTTGTTCAGGATGTGGCGATCATGCTCACCGAAGCGGCGATGACAAGCGGCCCCTCTCCAAGCGAACCAGCTCCTTCAGCGGGCTCGCTGCTGAAGGGTTGCCGATCACTGGTTCTGTGGCTGGCGGTGGCGCTGCTGCTGCGCTGGCTCGTGATCGAACCGCGCTGGATTCCCTCCGGTTCGATGTTGCCCACCCTGCAATTACAGGACCGGATCCTGGTGGAAAAGCTCCGCCCGCGCCTGCAGCATCCCCTTCCCAACGGCACGATCGTGGTGTTCCACGCGCCGCCCGTGCTGGTGGAGGCGGGCTACGACCCCAAAGCCGCCTTGATCAAACGGGTGGTGGGCCAGCCGGGCGATGCCGTGGAAGTGCGCGGCGGTGAGCTGTTCCTCAACGGCGCCGCGGTGGCGGAGCCCTGGCGGCAGGAGCCGATCGACTACAGCTTCGGCCCCATCACAGTGCGGGAAGGAGAACTGCTGGTACTGGGCGACAACCGCAATGCCAGCCTCGATTCGCACATCTGGGGACCATTACCGCGCCAGGAGGTGATCGGTACGGCGCTGTTCCGCTACTGGCCCTTGAATCGCTTCGGCGCGATTCGGTTCTCCGACCTCAACCGTCTCGAGCCAGACGGAGAGCTGGGGTAGGGTGCTGGCGTGACGCGGAGCACACCGGAATGTTTAACCCGGAGTTCCTGACGAGTGATAGCGAACCGATCAGCGCCAACTCGCTGATTCAATACCTTCAGGAACAATCTCCGGATGTTCTGCAGCGGGTAGCGCGCTCCGCCAGCACTGACATCCAGGACATCATTCGCCACAACGTGCAAGGCCTGCTCGGTGTGCTGCCCGGCGAGCACTTTGACGTCAAGATCACGGCCAACCGCGATCACCTGGCCGGACTGCTGGCCTCGGCGATGATGACTGGCTACTTCCTGCGCCAGATGGAGCAGCGCATGGAACTGGAAGCCACCCTCTTCCCCGAGGCGGATGCCGATCCGGGTGAGCTGAAGCTCTGATCCCTGACCCTGCCTCGGCCTACTCGGTCTGAGGCTGCTCCGGCACCACTCCCAAACGCAGCAAGGCGCGATCGATTCCTGCCAGGTAAGCCCAGTTGCCCTCGTTGGGTGCCCAGTCGCGCTGTTCGAGGGTCTCGGCAAGCACCAGTAGCTGCTCCTCGCTGCAGGGCACTGGGGCGTCGTAGTGGGCCGGCACCACCCAGCGCAGTCCCTGCAAGGCAGCCAATCGCCGCACCCAAGCCACGATCAGCGCCTGGGTGCGAGGGAACACCAGTCGCTCCAGTACCGGTGCTACCCGCAACTGCCCAGGCTGCGGTTGCAGCTCCTGGAACACCTCGGCTGAATTGCGAGCCCAGTGGAAGGGATAGAGACCGAAATAGCTCCGGGGATTGCGGCACCCTGGCTTGAGAGCCTGGCTCAACAGCGTGGGCAGGCTTGGCACCGCCAGCGCCTCCGGCCGCAGATACGACGCGAACAGCGCCAGGCGCTGCCAACCCTTGAGGCGGAGTGCCGGCGAATCCTCCAAGGGCTGATCGCCCCGATCGCGGGCGTGGAAGAGCAGGGGCGTGGGATCCAGCTCAAACAGCATGGGCGGCGTGGCATTGATCGCCACAAGCGCATCGGTGAGCAGCAACGCCCCGCTGGCCTGATGCAGACAGGCCAGCTCTTGAAAGCGGCCCAGTCCCAGATCGATCGGCCCTAACGACACCCAGCTCAGGGCCTCGCCATGGGGATAGCCATCCTCACCAAGCACCCTGGTGCGGCGGGATGGAAAGCCCAACCAGGCCAGGGGCAGCGGCACCGGAAAACTCCACTGGCCGGGGGTAACCCACACCTGAGCCTCCGGGAAAGCGCGGGCCATGGCCGGCACCGGCAACTTGTGCTCCAGGCCAGAGGCGGTGGGCAACACGATGCTGAGAACCGGCCCGAAGCGGTGCTCCAGATCCCGAAGCTCGCGACGCACTTCAGCGGTAGGGGCCACAGGCGCGTAGAGCATCAGGCCGCCCGGAACGCGGGCCACCGTCATCCGGATCGGCACGGCCACGTAAAACACCCCCTGCAGCTGCTCGAAGCTCCAGAGCTGCTCGGGGATCAGCTCACGCACGAGAGTGCGGCGG
>NZ_JBIPMN010000160.1:0-6054 GCF_044369115.1 Vulcanococcus sp.
GCTCCGGTGCCACGCTGGTCTGACGCCACACCCCGCCACCCCGTGAGCGAGAAGCCTGTCGCCAAAGCCACTCCTGCCAGCACCAGTGAGGCCAGCAGCCCGAAACGGCAGCGCAAGGGGCCGATCAGCTTTCTGAGCGGATCGCTCACCAGCTTTGGTTTTGGCTGGCTGGCGCTGCAGCTGGCCCAGCGGATCGTGGGCTATTACGCCGAGCATCCGCCCCACTACGACGTGCGCTTTGCCCAGAGCATCGCGGTGTTCATGAAGACGCTGATCGTGGGGATGAGCTTCCTGGCCACCTTCACGTTTGCCTTCGTGGGGCTTGGGCTGTTTTTCACATTCCTGCGCAGCTTGATGCCGGGTTGGAGCGAAGCGGAGCAAACTCCCTAGCCTGGGCTAGCAGAGCCTGCTGAGCGATGACTGCCCACGACCTGCAGCTGCTGGTGCTGCTGCTCTCCCCAGGGATGCTGCTTTCGGTGCTGCTGCTGCTCACCTTTGCTGCAGGCGGCTGAGATAAGTTGGCGCAGCGACCGGCCAGAGCCGGACTGAGTGCTCCGCTGTGGCTGAGACCCTGCTGTTCAACGCCCTGCGCGAAGCCATCGACGAAGAGATGGCTCGCGACCCCCACGTGTGCGTGATGGGGGAAGACGTGGGCCAGTACGGCGGCTCCTACAAAGTCACCAAAGACCTCTACGACAAATACGGCGAGCTGCGGGTGCTGGACACTCCGATCGCTGAGAACGCCTTCACCGGCATGGCCGTGGGCGCCGCGATGACGGGCCTGCGCCCGATCGTGGAAGGCATGAACATGGGCTTCCTGCTGCTCGCGTTCAACCAGATCTCCAACAACATGGGGATGCTCCGCTACACCAGCGGTGGCAACTTCACCATTCCGGCCGTGGTACGCGGTCCTGGTGGTGTGGGCCGCCAGCTGGGCGCTGAGCACAGCCAGAGGCTTGAGGCCTATTTCCATGCGGTGCCAGGCATCAAAATCGTGGCGGTGAGCACCCCCACCAATGCCAAGGGCCTGATGAAGGCCGCCATTCGCGACAACAACCCCGTGCTCTTCTTTGAGCACGTGCTGCTCTACAACCTCAGCGAAGAGATCCCGCAGGGCGACTACATCTGCGCCCTTGACCAGGCCGATCTGGTGAAAGAGGGATCCGACGTGACGATCCTGACCTACTCGCGCATGCGTCACCACTGCCTCAAGGCGGTGGAGCAGCTGGAGAAAGACGGCGTGAGTGTGGAGCTGATCGATCTGATCAGCCTCAAGCCTTTCGATATGGAGACCATCTCGCGCTCGATCCGCAAGACCCACAAGGTTCTGATCGTGGAGGAGTGCATGAAGACCGGTGGCATCGGCGCCGAGCTGATGGCCCTGATCACCGAGCAGTGCTTTGACGATCTTGATTGCCGGCCGGTGCGTCTGTCCTCCCAGGACATCCCGACGCCTTACAACGGCACCCTCGAGAACCTCACGATCATTCAGCCTCATCAGATCGTGGAAGCGGCCAAGGCCCTCAAGAGCGGCCAGGTCTGATCCCCATTCCCTAACCCCCTCGCAACACTGATGGCGCGTCAACAGGGGTGGTTTGCCCTGATCTTGGCTCTCGCGATTGCGGCTGGTGCCGTATTGGCGAGTTTCCCCCTTCAACTCGGGCTTGATCTCAGGGGAGGTAGCCAGCTCACGCTGCAGGTGCTGCCTGCAGGCGCGGTGAAGCAGGTGAAAAGCGAGCAGCTGGAGGCGGTGAAAGATGTGCTCGATCGCCGCATCAATGGTCTCGGCGTGGCTGAATCCACCTTGCAGACAGTGGGCGACGATCAACTGGTGCTGCAGCTACCAGGAGAGCAGGACCCCAGCCGTGCTGCCAAGGTGCTTGGCACCACGGCCCTGCTCGAATTTCGCGCTCAGAAGCCCGGCACTGAGCAGGAGATGACTGGTCTGCTCAAGCTCAAGCGCCAGGCCCAGGCTGTGCTGAACCAGAGCCTTCAGAAGCAGGCCGAGGGCCAGCCCCAACCAGAGATCAAGTCGGAAGAGCTGGCTAAGGCGCTTGATCAGCTCGGAATCCAGGTGCCGGCCGGTAGCAGTGAAACCGAGCAGCTGGAGCAGCTGCTGACAGAAGTGAATCGTCGCATCGTTGAGCTCTACGAGCCCGCCCAGCTCACCGGTAAAGACCTCACCAGCGCCGGCCGTCAGCAGCAACAGACCGGCAGCGGCTGGGATGTGACCCTGGCCTTCAACACCGAAGGCGGCCGCAAATTCGCCGAGCTCACCCAGGGCATCGCCGGCAGCGGCCGACTTCTCGGGATCGTGCTTGACGGCCGCTCGATCAGCGAAGCCAGTGTGGGCCCTGAGTTCAAGCCAGCGGGGATCACTGGTGGAGCCGCCAGCATCACCGGCAACTTCACGGCCGAAGAAGCGCGCGATCTGGAGGTGCAGCTGCGAGGCGGTTCGCTGCCGTTGCCGGTGAAGCTGATTGAGGTCCGCACTGTGGGGCCGTCCCTCGGCGCAGAGAACATCCGCTCCAGCCTGATCGCCGCGCTTTCAGGCCTGGCCCTGGTGGCGGTGTTCATGGTGGTGGTGTATCGCCTGCCTGGTTTTGTTTCGGTGTTAGCCCTCAGCCTGTATGCACTGTTCAACCTGGCGATCTACGCGTTGATTCCGGTCACGCTCACCCTGCCGGGCATCGCTGGTTTCATCCTCTCGGTGGGTATGGCAGTGGATGCCAATGTCCTGATCTTCGAGCGCGTGAAGGAGGAGCTGCGCAGCGGCAACACCTTGATTCGCTCGCTGGATACAGGCTTTTCACTTGCCCTGTCGTCGATCGTCGATGGTCACGTCACCGGCTTGATCAGTTGTGCCGCTCTGTTTGCCCTCGGTACGGGCCTGGTGAAGGGCTTTGCCGTCACCCTGGCGATCGGTCTGGTGCTCAGCTTGTTTACGGCGCTCACCTGCACCCGCACGATCCTGCGCCTGGCAACGAGTTATCCCGGCCTGCGGCGTACCGCTTACTTCCTGCCTGCTGATCAGCTCCCCACCAGCGCCGCCTGATGTCCACCTCAACCCTTCCATCACCTCGCTTCCGCATCAGTCGCTATCGCCGCCTCGCCTGGTGGGGATCGGGCCTGGCCTGCCTACTGAGCGTTGTGGGTCTGGTGCTGTGCTGGCTGAATCCCAGCATCGGTGCGCCGTTGCGACCGGGCCTGGATTTCACAGGTGGCACCCAGATCCAGCTTGAGCGGCAGTGCGGAGAGAGCTGCTCCAACCTCACCTCCGCTGAGATTTCCGCCACTCTCTCCAAGCTCAGCCTGCCGGAGGCCAACGGACAGACCCCGCCCAATCTCAGTGCTGCCGGTGTGCAGGTGCTGGATCAGGGCCGGTCGCTGACGTTGCGCTTGCCCGATCTCAATCCGGAACAGGCCAGTGCGGTTGTTGCGGCTGTGCAGCAACAGGTTGGTGTGCTCAATCCAGCCGCCACTTCTGTGAACACGATCGGTCCGACCCTTGGTGATCAGTTGCTCAAGGGCAGCTTGATCTCGTTGCTGGTGAGCTTCGCGGCCATCGCGGTCTACATCAGTTTTCGTTACGACCGGGTGTTCGCGGCTCTGGCTCTGCTTTGCCTGGCGCACGACGTGCTGATCACCTGCGGCGTGTTCGCCTGGCTCGGGATCCTCGCCGGGATTGAGGTGGATTCCCTGTTTGCGGTGTCGTTGATCACCGTGGCGGGCTACTCCGTGAACGACACAGTGGTGGTGTTCGACCGGATCCGGGAGCAGAAAACTACGCTGCGCGAGTTGCCCCTGAGCGAGCAGGTGGATGTGGCCGTTGACGCCACACTCACGCGTTCCCTCTTTACATCACTCACCACCCTGCTGCCGTTGGTGGCCTTGATCTTCTTTGGAGGCAGCACGTTGTTTTGGTTTGCAGTGGCGCTCACCGTGGGCATCGCCGTGGGCAGCTGGTCGAGCATCGGCATTGCTCCAACGCTGTTGCCGTTGTTGGCGCGACAATGAGGCTTTTGAAGGGCCAGCGTCCCTTGCGGCTGCCTCTGGTTCCCATTGTTCTGGTGCTGCTGGCCCTACTGGATTTGAGGACGGAACTGCAGCTGCTCGCCGATCACTTCACGTTCGCCAGCGTCGCGGAGATTCCCCGCCACCACCCGCTTGCCATCGCTGTACTGCTGCTCACGCCCTGGATGATCCGCTGCAGCCGCTAACGAGCGATCAGAGCCAGCGATCCATGATTTGTTCCACCAGTACACGCTGGGAGAGCACCTGCAGCACGACAACGAGCGGCAGCGCCAGTAGCACACCGGGCAGGCCCAGCAAGGCACCTAGGCTGAGCTGAGACATCAGCGCCACGGTGGGAAGCAGGTTCACCGTGCGGCTCAACAGGAGGGGGGTGAGCAGAAACGCCTCGCCGTTCTGTAACACCAGCCGAAGGATCAGCACTTGCAAGGCCATGGCCGGTGACACCAGCAGCGCCACCGCCAAAGGCAGCAGCGTGGCCACGGTGGGGCCGATCGTGGGCACAAAGGTCAGCAGACCGCAGACCAGGCCACTCAGCAGTGCCAGGGGCACCTTCAGAGCCGCGAGTCCGCCCCAGGTGAGCACAAATACGGCGCTGGCCGAGATCGTCATCCCCGCGAGCCAACCACCCAGCGCTTCGCGACAGGCGCTCAGGAGCTCACCGGCCATGGGCCGGTAGTGGGCGGGGGTTGCCGCCAGCACCAGACGCTGGTGGCTGCGGGGATCGAGCACCAGCAGCAGGGCCAGCAGCACCATCAGCAGCAGCTGAATCGTGCTGTTGGCTGCTCCTCCGGCAAAACCTAGCAACTGCCCACCTGCTCGATCAATTCGGGCAGCAGCAATTCACCCAGCTGCCAGCCCCCCAACAGCAGCAGTGCCACCACAACAACCAGAGCCTGGGGGCGGTTCATCGGTGTGAAGCGCCGCAGCCAGCTCACAGGCACATCCAGGGCCACGGCGAGCACCACGGCACCGAACAGCACCAGCAACACCCAGCGCAGCTCCCAAGCCAGCAGGCCGAGCACCACAAGGGCCAACAAGCCGATCAGGCCGCGCAGGGTCATGGGGTGCGCTGCTGCTGCCAGGGGTCGAGCACATCGTGGATCAACACCTCGCGAATCACCACCTGCAGGCACACCGCCAGGGGCAGAGCCAACAGCAGCCCGAGCGGCCCGAACAGCACGGTGAACAGGAATTGAGCCGCCAGGGTGAGCCCTGGCAACAGATTCACCTGCCGCTGCATCACAGAGGGGGTGATCACATAGCTCTCCAGGTTTTGCACCAGCACGTAGAGCCCAAGCACTGCCAGCGCTTTCCACGGCGACACCAGCAGCGCCACCGACATCGGAAAGATCGTGCTCAAGGTGGGCCCCACATTGGGGATCACATTGAGCAGGCCAGCCAGCAGGGCATTCGCCACCACGAGCTTCACACCCAGCAGCGAGAGGCCGATCCCTGCCAGCAGGGCTACACACAGGGAGCTGATCAGCACACCGCCCATCCAGCTGCTGAGGGCATCGCCGCACAGCAGCAACACCTCGCGCAGCCGCCGCCGGTAGAAGGAGGGAGCAAGCAACACCGCCACCTCCCGGTAGGCGGTGGGGTGCACCGCGATCATCAACGCCACCGCCAGCACAAACAACAGTTGCAGCAGGCCTCCGCCCAGGTTGCCCGCCAGATCCAGCAGGTTCTGCAGCCCTTGACCCAGGGCTTCATTGCTGCTGCCTCCGCTGCCCCAGCTCTGTTTGATCCAATCGAGCGCCTGCTGGCCGTACAGCATCTGGCTGCTCACATCCATCAGCTCCTGCAGCAGCGCGCCAGCGCGATTCGCCGCCAGCGGTAGCTGCAGCAGCAGTTGCTGAAACTGCTCCAGGAACGGCGGTACCACCGCGGCCAGGGCCACAGCCACCAGTACCAGCAAGCCGAACAGGCTGAGCAGTAGCGCCAGCGGGCGGCTGCAGCGAAGCCGCTCCCGCACCACGCCAACGATCGTGCAGAGCGCCATGGCCAGCACGACCGCTG
>NZ_JBIPMN010000161.1:0-6019 GCF_044369115.1 Vulcanococcus sp.
TCACCGATGCGCGCAGCTCCCGAGGGGACCCCTCCATCTCCGGTGACTGAACCAGAGCTTGCGTCATTCCCTGGGCTGCACCGGCCAACGTTCAGGCCACCTTAGGAAGTTGAGGCCTTCACCCCGATGCCCACCGGGGGACTTGAACCCCCACAGCCGAAGCCACTGGAACCTAAACCCAGCGCGTCTACCAATTCCGCCAGGTGGGCATGGCGCGACTGTACGGATTCACCGAGAATGCGGTCAATCTCAACCCAGTCATGGTTGCCAGCCTCAGCGGAACGCTTGCCCTGGTGGTCGGCCTGGCCGTGCTGTTGCTGCCCTTGCTGGCAAGCGAGCTCTCGCGCCCCCGCGATGCCATGTGGGGTGCGGTGGTGCTGCTGC
The DNA here is from genome assembly GCF_044369115.1 of Vulcanococcus sp. GTDB lineage: Bacteria > Cyanobacteriota > Cyanobacteriia > PCC-6307 > Cyanobiaceae > Vulcanococcus. The sequence goes on from NZ_JBIPMN010000161.1 coordinate 385, forward strand.
TGGGGCTCACCCTGGTCACCAGCGCCGACCGGCTCACCGGCTCACCCATGCTCGCCGTGCTGTGTGGTGGCCTGCTGATCGGCCGCCTTGGCCTTGAGGTGTTGCAGCTGCGCTGGAGGGCACTCACCAGCGAGGAGCAGCAACGCCTGCTCTCGCTGGAGCGCTGGCAAACGAGCCTGAGCGAACTGCTGGTGAGCGTGGCCCGGGGCATCGCCGCGGTGAGCGCCGCTTCAGGCACGGTGCTGGCCGCGCTCCAGCGCGGTGGCGGCAGCAAGGGCAGCAGCGGCAAACGCTGGGTGCGCTCAGACGATGGCGCGTCCAGCGGGGAGCCTGCTCGAAAGCCCAGTCAGCCCGATGAGGCCGCAGCCTCCACACCGGAGCGCACAGCTGAAGTCACGCCCACAGCTAAAGCAACGCCAGTGGTGCGCTCCTTCGCCGAAATCGATCAGCTGCTCCAAGCTGCCGTCAGCCAAGCGGGATAATCGGCCCTTGCTGCTCCAGGCGCCGTGACCGCCAGCTCTGCGCCCGCGACCTCCTACAAAGACACCCTCAACCTGCTGCAGACGCCCTTTTCGATGCGGGCGAACGCGAAGGTGCGGGAACCGGAGATCCAGGCGTTCTGGGCGGAACTGCAGCTTTATGAGCGCCTGAGCCAGCAGAACCCAGGCGAGAGCTTCACCCTCCACGACGGTCCGCCCTATGCCAACGGGGCCCTGCATGTGGGGCACGCCCTCAACAAGATCCTCAAAGACATCATCAATAAAACAGCCCTGCTCCAGGGCAAGCGGGCTCGCTTCATTCCGGGCTGGGACTGCCACGGCCTGCCGATCGAGCTGAAGGTGCTCCAGGCCCTCAAAAGCACTGAGCGCACGGAGCTCACGCCGGTGAGCCTGCGCCAGAAGGCCCATGCCTATGCGCTCGAGCAGGTGGAAGGCCAGAAAGCCGGCTTCAGGCGCTGGGGCATCTGGGCCGATTGGGATCAGCCCTACCTCACACTGCAGAAGAGCTACGAGGCCGCCCAGATCGGCGTATTCGGAGCAATGGTGCTGGCCGGCCACATCTACCGGGGCCTCAAGCCGGTGCACTGGAGCCCCAGCTCCCGCACCGCCCTAGCGGAGGCCGAACTCGAATACCCCGATGGCCACACCTCCCCCAGCGTGTTCGTGGCCTTCCCGGCCGTGCAGCTGCCCGAAGGTCTGGCCACGCAGCTGAGCGCTGCTGGCCTCAAGCCTGAAGCCGCGATCGCCGCGGGCGGACTCGCCGTGGCGATCTGGACGACGACCCCCTGGACCCTGCCCGCCAACCTGGCGGTGTCGGTGAATGAGCGGCTCGACTACGCCATCTGCGCCGTGAGCCCCCGGGGCGAGAACACGGCTCCCGCCGCCAGCCATCTGGTGGTGGCGGCGGAGCTGCGCGAGAGCCTCGAAGCCAGCCTGGGCCTGGAGCTCCAGCCCCTGCTCAGCGTGAAAGGCGCCGATCTCGAAGGGATCGTCTACCGCCACCCCCTGCTGGAACGCACGAGCCCGGTGGTGATCGGCGGCGACTACATCACCACCGAAGCCGGCACCGGCCTGGTGCACACCGCGCCCGGCCACGGCGTGGACGACTTCAACACCGGCAAGAAATACGGTCTACCGGTGCTCTGCCCCGTGGATGAAGCCGGCAACCTCACCGCCGAGGCCGGCCCGTTCGCCGGCACCAACGTGCTCAAGGACGCCAACCCCGCGATCATCGAGGCGCTGGAGGGCACCGGCCTGCTGCTGAAGCAGGAGCGCTACGAACACCGGTATCCCTACGACTGGCGCACCAAAAAACCAACGATCTTCCGCGCCACCGAACAGTGGTTCGCCTCGGTTGAAGGCTTCCGCGCCGCGGCCCTGGAGGCGATCGCGCAGGTGGAGTGGCTGCCGGCCAGCGGCCGCAACCGGATCGAGGCGATGGTGAGCGAGCGGGGCGACTGGTGCATCAGCCGCCAGCGCACCTGGGGCGTGCCGATCCCGGTTTTCTATCACCGTGAAACCAGTGAGGTGCTGCTCAACCAGGCCACCCTCGATCACATCCAGGCTCTGATCGCCGAAAACGGCGCCGACGTGTGGTGGGAGCGCGATGAAGCCGGCCTGCTCCCCGAGCAATACACCGCCGAAGCCGCTCAGTGGCGCAAGGGCACCGACACGATGGACGTGTGGTTCGACTCAGGCTCGTCCTGGGCCGGCGTGCTGGGCGGACTGGCCGGTGCCAACGGTGCGGGCGGAGAGAGCCGTGCCCCCGAACTCCACTACCCCGCAGACCTCTATCTCGAAGGCAGCGATCAGCACCGTGGCTGGTTCCAGAGCAGCCTGCTCACCTCCGTGGCCGTCAACGGCCATGCCCCCTACAAACGGGTGCTCACCCACGGCTTCACCCTCGATGAGAAGGGCCGCAAGATGAGCAAATCCCTCGGCAACGTGGTTGATCCCGCGGTGCTGGTGGAGGGCGGCAAGAACGAAAAGCAGGAACCGGCCTACGGCGCCGATGTGTTGCGCCTCTGGGTGAGCTCAGTGGATTACTCCGCCGATGTGCCCCTAGGGCCTGGGATCGTGAAGCAGCTGGCGGATGTGTACCGCAAGGTGCGCAACACCGCCCGCTACCTGCTGGGCAACCTCCACGACTTCGATCCCACGCGCGATGCCGTGCCCTATGCCGAGCTGCCGCTGCTCGATCAGTGGATGCTGCAGCGCACCGCCGGCCTGATCGACAGCGTGAGCGGAGACTTCGAGCGCTTCGAGTTCTACCGCTTCTTCCAGGCGCTGCAGAACTTCTGCGTGGTGGATCTCTCCAACGTCTACCTCGATATCGCCAAGGACCGCCTCTACGTGAGCGGTGCCCAGGAGTTCCGCCGCCGCAGCTGCCAAACCGTGCTGGCCCTGGTGGTGGAGCGTCTGGCAGGGCTAATCGCGCCGGTGCTCTGCCACATGGCGGAAGACATCTGGCAGAACCTGCCCTACGCGGTGAGCGAGCGCTCGGTGTTCGAGCGGGGCTGGCCAACGGCTCCGGCCGAATGGCGCCAGCCGGAACTGGAGCCGCCGATGGCTCAGATCCTGGAGCTGCGGGCTCTGGTGAACCGCCAACTGGAGAGCTGCCGGGCCGGCGGCCAGCTGGGAGCCTCCCTCGAAGCGCAGGTGCAGCTGGAGCTGGGCGATGGCGCCGAATCCACCCGCGCTGCCTTGCGCTGGCTGGAATCAACCGCGCATCCCAGCGTCGACAACCTGGCCGACTGGCTGCTGGTGTCGGCTCTACAACAGGGCGGCCGTGCCCCGGCCGACGTGCTGGCCGAAGCCAGAGAAGCCGGCATCACGGTGCGCATCGCCAAGGCCGCCGGTGCGAAGTGCGAGCGCTGCTGGCACTACGAAACAGACATCGGCCAGCACAGCGCCCACCCGAGCCTGTGCGGCCGATGCGTCGCGGTGCTCAGCTGATCACGGCGTGCACCTGATCGAGCAGCTGCAGCTCTCCCCGCATCCGGAGGGTGGCCACTTCCGCGAAACCTACCGGGCTGGCCAAACGGTGCCAACACCGCGAGGCCCCCGGCCGGCCAGCACGGCCATCCTGTTTCTGCTGCAAGCAGGCGAGCGCTCCCGCTGGCATCGCCTCCACTCCGACGAGGTCTGGCATTTCCATGCCGGTGGCGGGCTGATGGTGCATCAGATCAGCCCCAGCGGCATCGCGCAAACCACACGCCTGGGGATGGAACTGAGCAGTGGCGAACGCCCCCAACACGTGGTGCCAGCCGGCCACTGGTTTGCAGCCGAACCGATCAGCGGCCGTGCCTGGAGCCTGGTGAGCTGCACGGTGGCGCCCGGCTTTACCTTCGCTGATTTCGAGCTGGCTGCTCCCGATCAACTGGCTGAGCACGATGCCGCACTTACCCAGCTCTGCGACGACTGGCGCCGGTTCTGCAGCCTGCCCTGAAGGCTTAACCCCAGCAATCTGGCTCCAGCAACAGCTCTGGATCCATCGGGCCAGCCACACGCTGTTCAGCAGCCGGATTGAGCGGCCCTTGCAACAGCTCAGCACTGCTCAGGTGTGCCGATTCCGGCAGAGCGGGCTGATCGGGATCAAAGGCGGTGGGATGGCTGACGCTGCTGGAGAACCCGCGGAAGATCAGCAGTTCAAAGGGTTCCATCCCGCCGCCCTCACCCGGCAGCTCACCGGTAAGCCGCAGCACGCGATCTGGTCTGCTGCGGCTCAGCTCCTCCAACCGCGCCAGCAACTCAGAAACCACCGGCCACCCGTCCCTGCTTCGGCAACCTCACCAGCAACCACTGCAACGCACCCACCCCATAGGCCACCAGGGCCACATAGCCCACAAAGGCCGCGACGGTGCCTGTCCAGCTGCCACCAAACACGAAGTTGAAGAAGCTGGCCGCACCGCCGTGTAGGTCATCCGGGGCCTCCAGCCACACCCGGCACACCGGGCGAGTCACACCACCGCGCACGCAGTCCAGGGCGCGTGCACTCAGCAGAGCCCCCAGCACCCCAAACACCGTCAAACCCCAGCGCCAGGCGCGCACCGCAAACGGCAGCGGCCGCCAGGGGGGCAAGTCGTCGAGCTCCTCGTTGAGATCCACCCAAAACCACACGCTCACCACCACCAGCAGCTGTGCCAGGAACGCCAGCAGATAGCCGAGGGGCCTGTTGTCGGTGAGCAGCAGCACCGTGATCAACAGCAAGCTCGCCACCTTCCAATAAATGCCCATCAAGCGCACTAGGGCCTGCTCACGTGTCCAGGCTGCCCACACCAACAGCACCAGCGGCAGCCCAACGGCAAACACCGCAGCCAGGCGATAGTCCAGCCAGACAAGAGTGCGATAGAGCAGCAGGTCTGGCACGCAGAGGGGGGCGGCAAGCCGTCATTATCCCGGGCTTAACGCTGCAGCCAGCAGCAGTAGGGTCCAGCCATGGCTCGGACGTTTCGCCTCCCCCATTCGCTGCAATCCAGGATCGGCCCGCTACTGCGGCGCCGCAACCGCCGGCAAGCCCGCTGCTGCACGGCCCTGAGCAATCAACCCGCCCTGGAAGCGGCGGTGGCGGATCTGAGCAAGCAACTCCGCGCCAGTGGCCTGAGCGGCCCCGCGGATCTCGCCCTGGTGTTCTGTTCCACCGCCTACGCCACCGATCTGCAGCGCTTGTTGCCGCTGCTGCGCGAGGCCATTCCCAGCCGCCATTGGATCGGCTGCGCCGGTGGCGGGGTGGTGGGCACCGATGCCCAGGGCCACCCCCATGAGCTGGAGCATCAACCCGGCATCAGCGTGAGCTTGTTGCAGCTGCCGGGATCCGGGCTGCAGCTGTTCCATCTCGAGGCCGGTGGCCTGCCGGATCTCGATGGCCCCAGCCAGCAATGGGTGGACTGGGTGGGTGCCCAACCGGAGGGGGGGCACTCGATGCTGCTGTTCATCGATCCGGGCTGCCCGGCGATCAACGACCTGATCAGCGGCCTCGATTACGCCTATCCCGAGGCGGCCAAGGTGGGCGGCATTGCCGGGCAGCACAACGCCAGCCACGGCTCCCTGCTGCTCGACGACCAGGTGGTGGAGGGAGCCGTGGGCTGCCTGATCAGCGGTGCCTGGCGCATCGATCCGGTAGTAGCCCAGGGCTG
>NZ_JBIPMN010000162.1:0-6007 GCF_044369115.1 Vulcanococcus sp.
TGCTGCGGGTCAGGCCGATCACACCGGCCTTGGCGGCGCTGTAGTTGGCCTGGCCCGGGTTGCCCATCAGGCCTACCACCGAGGTGATGTTGATGATCCGGCCGCTGCGGGCCTTGAGCATCGAGCGGCTCACCGCCCGGGTGCAGAGGAAGACGCCGGTGAGATTGAGGTCGATCACGCTCTGCCAGTCGGCGCTCTTCATGCGCATCAGCAGGCCGTCGCGGGTAATGCCGGCGTTGTTCACCAGCACATCCAGGCGCCCTTCCTTCTCCAGCACCGCTTTCACCAGGCTTTCCACCTGTTCCTCATCGGCCACGTTGGCCTGCTGTGCCCAGGCCTTGCCGCCGGCAGCCGTGATCTCCGCCACCACCGCCTCAGCCGCATCCGGTGAGCTGGCGTAGTTCACCACCACCGTGGCGCCCGCAGCAGCAAGGTCTTTGGCAATGGCAGCACCGATGCCGCGGCTGGCGCCGGTTACCAGGGCAACCTGGCCAGTGAGGGGGGTGGCATCTGCCATGGCTCGTGATACGGCTCGGGTCGAGCGAGCGTAGATCTGCACCCTGGCTGGGCTTCAGGCCGGCATGCTTTCCACGCCGGCCAGGGCGCTGCCAAGCAGATCGCCGAAGCGCTGCAGCTGCTGTTTGCTGCCCATCACCACCAACAGTTGTCCCGGGGCCAAACGCACACTGCCGCCGGGATTGGCCAGCAGTGCTTCGGGCGCCCCACTGCTGATCTGACTGGCCTGGGGATTGCGGATCGCCAGCACCAGGGCGCCACTACGGCGGCCCAGTTGCAGCTCCGCAAGGCTGGCGCCATTGAGATCACCGAGGTGGTTGGGGTCGTCGCTGAGATGGAATTCCTCCACTTCACAGTCGCTGCCGGCCAGCAGTTCCATGAACGTCACGGCCAGAGGCCGCAGGGCGGTGGCGGCCATCGTGCGGCCGCCGGCCACATAGGGGCTCACCACCTGATCGGCACCCGCCAGGCGCAGCTTGCCTTCGGCTTCCTCGCTATCGGCCCGTGCGATCAAGCGGGCCAGGGGGGCCAGGCCTCGTGCACTCAGCACCACATAGAGGTTGGCCGCGTTGCTGGGTAGGGCTGCCACCAAGGCGCGGCATTGGTGAATGCCGGCCTCCTCAAGGGTTTCGTCGAGGGTGGCATCCCCCTGCAGCACTGTGAAGCCGCGTTCCTGGGCTTCGCTGATGCGAGCGCTGTCGTTTTCCACCACCAGCAGTGGCACCCCCTCGCCGCTGAGTTGTTCGGCGATCTCCCGTCCGATCCGGCCGTAGCCGCAGAGGATCACGTGCTGATTCATCGTGCGCTTGAGCTGTTGGCGGTAGCGCCGTTCGCGCAGCCGCCGGAAGTCTGCTGCACTACCACCAATCCGCCCACCAGCAGCAGGGCCGTGACGATCCGGCCGCCGGTGTGGATCAGCGGTGTGTGCTCATCGCTGAAGCCGAGGGTGCTGAGGGTGATCAGCACCATCCAGTAGCAGTCGCCCCAGTCCCAGCCTTCGGCGATCCGGTAGCCGAGGGCGCCGCCATTCACCACCAGGGCCAGGGCCACCAACGGTCCTGCCCAGGGTTGTCGCGCCAGTGATCCGCGCAGCCCTCGCCGGTGTCGACTGGGCCGGCGTTGGCGTTTCATCCCAGGCCGAGGGCTGTGAGCACCGCGGCGGGCTCCAGTTGGTCCAAGTGGCCGGCTTGCCCAACAGCTTGAACACCCTGGCGGTTGGGCAGGCTTGCGGTGCTGCGACCTAGGGCCACTAGCGGCATTCCCGCCAGCAGCGCCAGCTCGGTGGTAATCGGATCGCTGCTGAGCACGACATCGCAGCTGGCCACCTGGGCGGCACGCTCCAGCAGCTTGGCTTTGCTGCTCGCTTGCACCACGCGCAGGTCGGGGAGCTTGCTGCGCACTTGATCCAGCAGCTGCTGCCAGCGGCTGCTGGGCCAATCGCCTGCGTCGCCTGCGGGTGCCAGCAACAGGGCCGGGCCTTGCCCAGCTGGCAGCTCTGATGTTGCTTGTTCAAGAGCCGGCTTGGGCAGCGCCAGGCGGAAGGAGTCGGCCTGCAGCATCAGGCCCAAAGGCTTGAGGTAGGCCGCCATGGCTTCGGCGGGCCAGCCGCTGCCTCTGGCCACGGTGTTGGTGGCTGAAAACCCACCGGCGGCCACCCGTGTTGGGATGTGGCTCATCGAAAGCATCAGATCCACCTGGCGGCCGCTGGCCAGGCTGATGCAGGCCTGGAAATCGGGCTCGCGCACGTTGCCCAGCAGGTTGGCCCAGTCCGCCAGGGTGAGGTTGCTGTTGAAGTCGAAGGGGATCAGCTTCTCCAGCGCCGGCAGCAGGGTCCAGGCCGTGGCGGCCGATGGCGCACAGGCCACCTGAATCTGGGCTTCGAGCGCTTCAGCAACCTGCGCTGCCGCTGGCAGGCAGTGGAGCTGAGCTTCAACGCCGCCTGGAACCAAAAACAGAACGCGCATGGCCGCAGGCGGAGCGTCGACTGATTGTATGTAGGTGGGATTACTCAGCCCAGGAGCCGCCATGCATTTGCTAATCGCCTGTGCCGGCAGCGGTCGCCGCATGGGGGCTGAACGCAACAAGCTGCTGCTGGAGGTGGCCGGCCGGCCGGTGCTGGCTTGGACGCTGGATGCGGCTCTGGCCTCGGCATCGATCCGCTGGATCGGCATCGTGGGCCAACCGGTGGATCAGGCCGACATCCTGGCGCTTCTGGAGGCTGCCCAGCCCCACAAACCGGTGGAGTGGATTCAGGGGGGAGACACCCGCCAGGATTCGGTGTGTAACGGCCTCGCGGCACTGCCCGCCGGCGCTAGCAGCGTGCTGATTCACGACGGTGCCCGTTGCCTGGTGGAGCCGGGCTTGATTGATCGGTGCGCAGCTGCGGTGGAGGCTGGTGCGGCCGTGATCGCTGCCGCGCCCGTCACCGACACGATCAAGCGGGTGGATGCCAAGGGGGTGATTCAAGACACCCCCGATCGCTCCCATCTCTGGGGCGCTCAGACCCCGCAGGGCTTTCCGGTGGAGCAATTGCGAGAGGCGCACGCGCGGGCACGCGCCGAGGGCTGGAGCGTCACCGATGACGCCTCGCTGTTTGAGCGGCTCGGTTGGGCGGTGTCGGTGATGGAGTCGTCGCCGGCGAACATCAAGATCACCACTCCCTTCGATCTCACCATCGCCGAGGCCGTGTTGGCGGCGCGTCAGGCCTGAAGCACCAACAGCTCACCTTGGTTGGCGTCCAACCGCACCGGCTGGCCGATGGCCAGGGCGGCGTTACCCGGTTCATGGCCCACCGGTAGGTCGGCAATCACTGGAATTCCAAGATCCGCGGTGCGCTCCTGCAGCACGGATCGCCAACCTGGTTCTGGAGCGGCGGGCTCGTCATCGTCATCGCAGCCGCTGAAGCGGCCGAAGCCGATGCCCGCCAGCTGCTGCAGCGCGCCGCATAGTCGCCAGTGGGTGAGCATCCGATCGAGCCGGTAGGGGGCTTCGCCTACGTCTTCCAGCACCAGCACCGCTCCACGTAGGTCGGGGAGGTGCGGGGTTCCCAGGAGATGGGTGGCCACGGTGAGGTTGCCCACTAACAAACGGCCCTCCGCCACGCCCCCCTGCCAGGTGGTGCCCGGTAGGGCAGCCAGGGGCTCACCGAACAGCAGCTGGCGCAGGCGCTCCTGGCTCCAGGCCGGTTCGCCGGCCAGGCTGGTGAGCATCGGTCCATGGATGCCCCCGGGGATGCCCGCGGCCTGTCGGCTCCAGAGCAGGGAGGTCACATCGGAGAAGCCCAGCAGCCATTGGCTGGGATGGGCGCCTTGAAACGGCTCTGGCTGCTCCAGCAGCCTGGCGGAGCCCCAGCCGCCCCGGAGGCAAGCCACAAGGGGCGCTGGGCTCTTGAGATCGGCCAGGCGCTGCTCATCGGTGCCGGCCAGATAGCCACACTGGCGCAGTGGTTCCGGGTGGGGATCCACCTGCAGCCCCCAGGCTTCCAACACGGCGATGCCGCCCTGCAGGCGTTCAAGAGCATCAGCCTGAAGTGCGGAACTGGCTGCCGCGAGCTGCACGCGATCACCGCGACGCAGCGGTGCAGGCCAGGCGTTCATGCCGGTAGCCCTCCGCTGCGTCCCACCACCAGAGCCAGCAGCACCAGGGCCCCGAGCAGCACCTGATGGCGGAAGTGCAGGCCAAAGGCGGAGCGGGGTAATGCCGGGCGTTGCAGCAGCTGCGCTTCGCGTAACCACCCGCCTGCAGCCACCAGCCAGATCAGCCAGAACGCCCCATTCGCTCCTTGCTGCGCTGCGGCCCAAGCCAGCAGCACAGCCGCTGCTCCGTAGCAGCAGCCCACCACCACGGGGGCCTGCTCCCCCAGACTCAGGGCTGAGCTGCGCACCCCCACCCGCGCGTCATCGTCGCGGTCGGCCATCGCGTACACGGTGTCGAAACCGAAGGTCCATAAACAGGTGGCCAGCCACACGGCGGCCAGCGGCCACCCCCCCTGCAGGGTGCCCTGAGCCGCCGCCCAGGGAATCAGCACGGCAAAACCCCAGCAGAGGGCGAGCACCGCCTGCGGGTAGCCACACCAACGCTTGGCGGAGGGGTAGAGCAGCACTGGAGGGAGAGCCGCGACCGCCAGCCCCAGGCAAAGGCCGCGGCTGGATGCCGGCAAACCCCACAGCACCACCGCCAGGGCCGCCAGCAGACAAAGCACGAGCAGAACCACCGCGGCGCCAACGCTGATGCGTCCACTGGCCAGGGGGCGTTCGCGGGTGCGTTCCACCTGCGGATCGATGCGCCGATCCCAGAGGTCGTTGGCCACGCAGCCCGCGCCGCTCACGGCCAGCCCACCGAGCACGATCCAGCCCACCAGCACCGCCGGCGGCGGCGCCTGGGGCAACAACCACAGGGTCCATCCCGCCGGGATCAGCAGGATCAAACGGCCGCTTGGTTTATCCCAGCGCAGCAGCGCCAACCAGGTCTGCAGCGGTGCCAAGCAGCCAGGAAACAACGTGGCGCAAACCCTAGGGCTGCCGTGGCGGTGAGCAACAGTGCGAAAGTGGCGCAGCGCGAGAGGCGATGGCCGCGTGAGCGAGGCACCCAGCCGCTCCCTCGGGAGCTCCATTCGCCCCGTGGCGGGGATTGATATCGGCACCAATTCGATTCACCTCTTGGTGGCAGCGGTGGACACCGAGCTGCGCACCTTCTCGGTGATCCTCACGGAGAAAGCCACCACCCGCCTGGGGGAGCGCGACCCGGAAACCGGTGAGCTCTCCCCGGATGCGATTGAACGGGCCTTCACAACCCTGCGCCACTGCCGCGAACTGGCGGCCAGCCATGGTGTGGATCCTGGCGACGTGGTGACGGCGGCTACCAGTGCCGTGCGCGAGGCCCCTAACGGCCGTGATTTTCTGCAATCCATCCAGGAGCAACTTGGCCTGGAGGTGGATCTGGTGAGTGGACCGGAGGAGGCCCGGCTGATCTACCTGGGGGTGCTCTCCGGCATGGCCTTCGGCGATCAGCCCCATCTGATCCTCGACATCGGTGGTGGCTCCACCGAGTTGGTGCTGGCCGATGGTCGTGATGCCCGCGCGCTCACCAGCACCCGCGTGGGAGCTGTACGCCTGCAGCGGGATTTCGTCCGGGAGGAGCCGCTTCCTGCCAAGCGGGTGGAGTTCCTGCGGGCTTTTATCCAGGGTTCGCTGGAGCCGGCGGTGCTGCAGGTGCGTCAGCAGCTCCAGGCCGGAGAGCAGCCTGTGATGGTGGCCACGAGCGGCACCGCCATGGCCATCGCTGCCCTGGCCGCTGCGGACGATCCACGGCCGCCTCTGCGCATGCAGGGATACCGGGTGAGCCGGCAGCGGCTCGACCAACTGGTGGAACGGCTGCTGGTGCTCACGCCGGCTCAGCGCCGCGCGCTGCCGGCGCTGAATGAGCGCCGCGCCGAGATCATCGTGCCCGGGGCACTGATCCTGCAGACGGCGATGGACATGCTCGGCGCCGA
>NZ_JBIPMN010000164.1:0-5934 GCF_044369115.1 Vulcanococcus sp.
GGCCCCGTTGGCGTACGGGGGGCCGTCGTGCAGGGTGAAGCTCTCGCCGGGGTTCTGCTGGCTGAGGCGCTCATAGAGCTGCAGCTCTGCCCAGAAGGCCTGGATCTCCGGTTCGCGCACCTTGGCGTTCGCCCGCATCGAGAAGGGCGTTTGCAGCAGGTTGAGCGTGTCCTTGTAAGAGGTCGCGGGCGCAGAGCTGGCGGTCACGGCGCCGGGGGCAGCAAGGGCCGATTATCCCGCCTGGCTGATGGCGCTCTGGAGCAGCTGATCGATTTCAGCGAAGGAGCGCACCACGGTCGTGGTCTCGCTGGGCTGATGGGCAGGCTCCCCGCTGGCCTCGGGATCGTCTGTGCGCACCCAGCGTTTACCACTGCTGCCCTTGCTGCCGCCACCACGCTGCAGGGCGGCAAGCACCGTGGCTGAAGAGGCGCTCACCACGGCAATACCCCGGGCCACGCTCACCATCAGTTCACTCAGGCTTGTTTGCCAGCGCTCCAGCGAGAGCAGGCGTTGCTGCTCTTCGTTGGTGAGTGCCCGCCAGCGCAGCTGCAGCACCTCAAGGCCCAGGCGGCCGATCAGCAGGCCGCCACACAGCACGGCGAGCATCGGTGAACCCGTCAGCCGGTCGGCGCTGGTAACCAGGGTGAGCCCCAGCAGCAGTACTACAGCTCCCCACATGGCATCGCGGGGGCGCGAGAGCTCGCTCGCCAGCAAGGGCAGCAGCAGTACGGCCGAGCCCACCACCAGAGCAAGCGTTCCGCTGAGGCTGGCAACCATGATCGGATGGAGATTGACCGCATTCTCGGCGCATCCGTACAGTCATGCCATGCCCACCTGGCGGAATTGGTAGACGCGCTGGGTTTAGGTTCCAGTGGCTTCGGCTGTGGGGGTTCAAGTCCCCCGGTGGGCATCGGGCTGAAGGCCTCAGCTTCCTAAGGTGGCCTGAACGTTGGCCGGTGCAGCCCAGGGAATGACGCAAGCTCTGGCTCAGTCACCGGAGATGGAGGGGGCCCCTCGGGAGCTGCGCGCATCGGTGAGTGCCGTGCCGCGGGAGTTTCTCGACCCGCCTTCGGCCTGGAATCCCACCGTGGCGCTGTTCCTGGGTGGCTATGTACTGGCCGGGATCACGATTGCGGGCTGGTTCGCCTGGCAATGGCCGCTGCTGCCGCTGCTGGCCACCGGTTTTCTGGCCCTCCACCTTGAGGGCACGGTGATTCATGACGCTTGCCATAACGCTGCCCATCCCAATCGCTTCTGGAATGCCTTCATGGGGCATGGTGCTGCCCTGCTCCTTGGCTTCAGCTTTCCGGTGTTTACGCGGGTGCACTTGCAGCACCACGCCCATGTGAATGATCCGAAGAATGATCCGGATCACATCGTGAGTACCTTCGGTCCGCTGTGGCTGATTGCACCGCGCTTCTTTTATCACGAATACTTCTTCTTCCAGCGCCGCCTCTGGCGTCGCTACGAGCTGCTCGAGTGGGGTCTAGGCCGCGGCATCTTCTTCGCGATTGTGGGTGCGGGGATCAAATACGGCTTCATCGACTTCATCTTCAACTGCTGGTTCGCACCGGCCCTGATGGTGGGTGTGACCCTCGGCCTGTTCTTCGATTACCTGCCTCACCGGCCCTTTTTGTCACGCAACCGCTGGCACAACGCCCGCATTTATCCGGGGCGTTTGATGAATTGGTTGATCATGGGGCAGAACTATCACCTTGTTCATCACCTTTGGCCGTCTATTCCCTGGTTTGAATACAAACCGGCTTATGAGGCCACCAAGCCTATCTTGGATGCGAAAGGTTCGCCGCAGCGGCTCGGCCTGTTTGAAAGCAAGGGCGACTTCACTAACTTCATCTACGACATTCTCCTGGGCGTGCGCAGCCACAAGCGCCGCCGCAGCAAGCTGAGGCCGATTGCCGGGCTTCTTCCCAGCTTCAAAGCGCGGCGTCATGTGGTGGCGCTGCTCCACCGCACCGCTGTTTCACCGAAGCGCTGATGCCGAGCCCGGCCAGGACCCGGCTTTTTGTTGCTCAGTCGGCCAGGATCTTGGGCACGCGGAAGAAATCGCCCTCGCGCTGGGGTGCTTCATCGAGGAGCTGTTCGCGCACCTCGGTGGGCACAACCACGTCGTCGCGGGTCACGTTCACCACTTCCACGGCGCGTGTGGTGGGGGGAACACCTTCGGTGTCCACAGCCTGGAGGTGATCCACGTAGTCGAGGATCCGCTCCAGCTGGGTGGTGTAGGTGGCGATCTTGTCGTCCGGCAGCTCGAGGCGGGCCAGCTTGGCCACCTTGCGGACGTCGTCGGCGCTGATGTTGCTCATGGGCAGAACCTAGCTGGACGGCTCCTCGAGGAAGCGTTGCAGATCGGCGGTGAGGGCTGTGGCCGCCACATCCAAGAAGCGATGGCCGTGGTCGGCGGTGGCCAGCGATGGGTCAGAGCCCATGCGGCCATCGGGGTGGCGGCGCCGGAAATCGTCTGGGCCGTGGATCGGACCAGCGGGCGCTGGCTCCGGTAGGGGCCGCTGCTTGCTGTGCAGGGTTGGCTCCAGCGCCAGGGTGATCGCGATCTCGCTCGGCGTGGCGTGGTGCCCTTCCTTGTCGCCGTAGAGCTCCCGCGCTAGCCCCATCGCTTCCGGTGCCATAAACCAGTTAGCGAGCTTGCAGCGCAGGTTGGCGGCGCTGGCCAGGCCGCGGCTGGTGGCGGTGCCGTAGGCCTGGGCGAAGGCGGCCTTGGTGGTGGCGATGTTGCCGCCGTGACCATTGATCACATAGATGCGCTCGAAGCCATGGCGGGCCAGGGAGAGCACAAGATCGTGCATCACCGCCAGCAGCGTGGAGGGCTGGAGGCTCATCGTGCCGGCAAAACCAAGGTGGTGTTCGGCCATGCCGAAGGCCTGGGCGGGGGTGACGAGCACACCGCTGCGGCGCCCCACTTCCAGGGCCACGGCTTCGGCCGTGAGGGCGTCGGTGCCGATGGCTCCAGTGGGGCCGTGCTGCTCCGTGGAGCCGAGCGGCACGATCACACCCCTGCAGCGCTGCAGGTAGGCCTCAACCTCCGGCCAGCTGCGCAGCTGCAGCCGGATCTCTTCAGCACTGGTGGCAACCACGACGGCAGATCAGCTCAGATCGGCTCAGTATCCCTAGGATCGAGCTCAGGAGGTTCCTGAGGGCACCCCATGCTGCAGCGCAAGCTTTATCGCTTCCAATGCGAGCAACGGCCCATTTGGGTGTTTTTGCGTGATCAGCAGCGCTGGATCGAAGAAGCGCTGGTGGTTGAGCTGGAGGGTGATCTTGTGACCCTTCGCTATGACGCCGAAGATGACGACGAACTCCACAGCTGGGAGGAGTGCGTGCGGCTGGATTCCATCGGTGCGGTGAGCACCCGCCTGGCCTACTTCAGCCGCAGCACCATGCCTGAAGACCTGGAGGTCACCGGCGAATGCCCCGAATCGGAGCAGCTGCCCAGCCAGGGCTGAGGCTGGTCTCAGTGGGCCGTGCCGTTGCCGTCGTACTGATCGGTGTCGTAGTAGCCGCCCTTGGTGCCGAAGAACAGGGTGGCCAGCACAAACAGCCCACTGCCGCCGATCAGCACGGTGGCCAAGGTGAAGCCGGAGCTGTGATCCATCGATCCGTTGGCGTGATCCAGTCAGTCTGCTGGACTTGATCGCCCCTGGGCAGTGGTTGTGTCGGGCTGTGATCCAAAGCGCACAGCGTGGTTGCCGGTGCCCCTGCCCCAATCCTTCTTCGCCCGCCCCGCCGAGGTGGTCGCACCTGAGCTCATCGGCTGCCTGCTGGTGAAACGCCAAGCGGATGGCGACCTGCTGTGCGGCGTCATCGTGGAAACGGAGGCGTATTCCCAAGACGACCCCGCTTGCCACGGCTACCGCCGCCGCACGCCCAGCAACGAAACACTGTTTGGTGAGCCAGGGCGGTTTTATGTGTATGTGAGCTATGGCATTCACCACTGCGTGAATGTGGTGACGCATCGCGCGGAATGGGCCAACGGGGTGTTGCTGCGGGCTGCGGCTTTGCCCGATGAGCCGGAGCGTGTGGCGGCGGGTCCGGCGTTGTTGGCACGGCGCTTCGGAATCGATGGCCGCCGCGATGCTCAGCCCTCAGATCCAGAGGTAGGCCTGTGGCTGGCTGCCAGGCCTCCGGGCTGGGAAGCGCTCGAGCCCAGCGACCTCATGCAAACCACCCGCATCGGCATCAGCCAGGGGCAGGACCTGCCCTGGCGCTGGTATCTGCGCGCCAGCCGCAGCGTGAGCAAGCGGGTTCGGGGGGACCGCACGCCGGCCAGGGCGGACGCCCTTGGCGTGGCCGCGTTGCCGATGGGCTTCTAGCCTGAAGCTGTCTCTCGCAGCCCACCTTGAGCGACTGGACCCACCGCCATGTGTTGGATCTGGCGGCCTTCTCGCTCGAGGATTACGCCACGGTTCTGGAGTTGGCCCAGCGCTTCCGCGTCATGCCGAGTTCCGGTGCCCGTAAGCTGCCGGCGCTGCAGGGCCGTCTGGTCACAACCCTGTTTTTTGAGCCCAGCACCCGCACCCGCAGCAGCTTTGAGCTGGCGGCCAAGCGGTTGTCGGCTGATGTGCAGAGCTTCTCGCCGTCGTCGAGCTCACTGAGCAAAGGCGAAAGCCTGCTCGACACAGTGCGCACCTATGTGGCCATGGGAGCCGATTTGCTGGTGGTGCGTCACCGCTGCACCGGTGTGCCCGCTGCCCTGGCCCGCGAACTCGACGCCAGTGGTGATCGGGTAGCCGTCCTCAACGGCGGCGATGGTCTTCACAGCCATCCCAGCCAGGGCTTGCTGGATCTGTTCACCCTGGCGCGCCATTTTGCTCCGCAGGCCCCCACGCCGGAGGCCCTGCGGGGCCGGCGCATCGCAATCGTTGGCGACATTCTTCATTCCCGCGTCGCTCGATCCAACCTCTGGGCGCTCACGGCCTGCGGAGCGGAGGTGGTGCTCTGCGGGCCGACCACGCTGTTGCCCGAGGCCTTTGCGCACTTTGCGGCAGCGCCACCCCCCGGCCAGGTTTTGGATCCAGTGGGCCAACGTTCGGCCATCCGCGTGGAGCGCGACCTGAATCGCGCTCTCGATGGTGCCGATGCGGTGATGACCCTGCGGTTGCAGCAGGAGCGCATGAATCAAAACCTGCTCACCAGCCTGGAGAGCTACCACCGGGCCTATGGGATTACCCATGAACGCTTGCAGATGTGCGCCCCTGGAGTGCCTGTGCTGCATCCAGGCCCGGTGAACCGAGGCGTGGAGATGAGCGGAGCATTGCTCGACGATCTGCGGTGCTCGCTGGTGGAACAGCAGGTGACCAACGGCATCGCCGTGCGAATGGCTCTGCTGTACCTGATGGCGGCTAGCTGAGGCGGTCCTTTGCCTTCAGAGCAACTTGAACCCCTCCAGCAGCAGCCCGTAGCAAAAACCGATGCGAGTCATATCGAGCAGTTGCAGGCCCAAGCGGTCGCCCGGGAGGCGCAACAGCGGTTTGCGCGCACGGATGGCGATTTCGATCAGCACCACGCAGATCAATGCCGCCGGGGGATCCAGGAAAGCCCGTGCGCCAATGATCGTGCTCACCGCGTTGCCGAGAAAAAACGTGCTCAGCAGCACGATCAGCAGCAAGGAAAGCCGCCGCCAAGGGTTGCGGGCCCACTGCTCCAGCCTGGGCCAGGCTCCACCGAGGCTCTGCTGAAGCCGGGTGCGCTGCAGTGGGCGGGAGCTGCTCAATCAGCGCTCAGCCGTCGGAATCCTTCTTGCGGGAGCCTTTGCCTTCCAGCAGCTCGAGCAGGGCTTCCATCTGGGCCATCACGCCGCGCACCTCGCCGGCTTCTGGCAATAGGCCGTCGTCCATCACTCCCTGATGCATCTCGCGCAGTTCCTGGCGGATGTAGCGCAGATGGCTCACCACCTGCTCG
>NZ_JBIPMN010000165.1:0-5899 GCF_044369115.1 Vulcanococcus sp.
GTGAGCAGGGGCAGGCGCTGGGCCATGGCGATCAGCGCGGCATTGATCAGCAGCGCGAGGGCCCAGTGCTGCAGCCGATCGCCACTGAGCAGAACCTGAAACTCCAGCATTCCGAGCGGGCCCACGCAAGGCCGACACAACACAGGCCCCAGCTCAACACAACCGCGCCCCTTCTGTTGCACTGCCCTAAGGGAACGGCCCGGGAGCCCCGCTGGCAACGGATAATCCAGCCATCCGCCTCACAACCGGCGCCATGGTGTTCAACCGCAAGGGCAGCTTCTTCCTCAACCTCGATGAGAAGGCCCCCGCGACGCCGGCTGCCGTGGCTCCAGTGGCCAAGCCCAGCAAGGCCGCCGAGAAGCCTCAGGCCAAACCTGAGTCACCTGTGGCGGCCGTCGCCTTCAAGGCAGCGGCACCTGCGGCTGAAGCTCCCGCCCCTGCAGCAGCGGGCGGCAAGGTGCTCACCACCGCCGAAGCCATTGCCGCTGAACTGGCGGCTGAACAGGCCGCTAAGCCGGTCGCCACCCTCTCCACCTTCGCTCCCGAGTGCGTCACCGCCGGAGGTGCGCTACCCATGCGCCGCCGCCGCGGCGGAGCCAGCTTGGCGGGCTTCCGCAGCATGGCAGGCGGCCTGTTCGGCAAAAAGTAATTCACCACCACCGGATCAGGCTCAACCGCCAGCACCGCGCCACTGGCTGAGCACAACAGTCCCGGCCACACAAGCTGTGGAACTGCGCAGGATCGTGGAACCCAGTTGAACGGGGATCCACCCTGCTTCACGGGCCTGATCTTCTTCCGCAGGGCTCCAGCCACCCTCGGGCCCGCAGGCCAGCCACAGCTCCTGAAGAGCTTGGCCCGCCCCCTCAGCCGCGTGCTGGAGCGCGGCGGGGAGCCGCGGCAAGCCGTCCTGCCGGGTGGTCGCCCAAAACCGAGCCACCGCACCTGGTGGCTCGGGCGGCTCCATGCTCATCAGCTGCACCAGCGGGGTGGGGCGATCCAGTTGCGGCAGCCACAGGCGCTCGCATTGCTCCGCCGCTTCCTCGGCAATGGTTTGCCAGCGCTCAGGCCGCAGTTGCCCCAGCACGGCCGTGCGCTCACAGGTGATCGGCACCAGGCGATCCACCCCAAGCTCCACCGCCATCCGCACCACCAGATCGAAATCCCGTTTCACCACAGCAGCCACCAGCACCAGAGCCGGGCTGGGGGGCGACTCATGGAGCAGCGGCTGCTCGAGGGGCTGCAGCAAGCGGGCCAGGTTGTGTTCCAGCAGCTCCGCATCCCACAGATGGCCGGCGCCATCCACCACGGCAAACCGGTCGCCCGGGGTGTAACGCAGCACTTTGCACAGGTAGCGGCTGTGCTCCGGGCTCAAGGCCAAGCAGCCTTGGCCATCCATCTCCCGCAGCCGCGCCGGCGGGACCAGCACACGCCGCCGTTCCCGGGCCATCGTCAGGCGTCTGGATCCGAAAGGCTGGTGAAGGGGTTATCGGGGTGATCCTCCACGGGCCAGTCGTCGTTCACCCCACCGATCAGCACCTCCTGGATCTCCACCACATCGGTGTCGAGCTGGCGCAGGGTATTGATCAGCACGTCTATGGCCAGGGCATCACTGGTGCCGAGATCAAGCCAGCAGCGAGCCCATTCGCTGCGGTATTCGATCTCGCCCATGTTGTGCATCAGGGCCGGCATGGCCCGCGCTGCCATGTCGGTGTCGTAGGCCATACCGCTCAGCTCAGCGCCCTCGTCCTGCACCTGCAGGTTTTCAGCATTGAAACCGCCGAGCTTGCCGAGGAAAAACCAGCTGTCGAACACCGTGTCGATGTAGCCCCGCTCCCCCTGGCCAGGGGCATGGCTGAAGCGCAGCCAGATCCAGCAGTTGAAGGGATCAAATTCGCGAAAGCGGATCTCCATCGGACCAAGCGCAGCGCAGCGTTACCACCATCAAACATGCTGGTGGCACCTGCAGACTGGGGGCACCCGCAGAGCATGGCGCCTTCGATGCTTGAGCTGAGGTCGCTGCAGTACCAGCCGGCTACCGCGACGCAACCGGTGCTGCGCTGCCTCAACCTGCAGTTGCAGGTGGGCAAGCCGGCCCTGGTGGCCGGCCGCAGCGGCTCGGGCAAATCCACGCTGCTGGAACTGATCTGCGGACTTGCAGAACCCACCGGCGGCCGCAACGGCGGCTCGATCCTCTGGAACGGTGCGGTGCTCAGCGCCCGGCAGCGGCGCTGGCTGTGCGGCTTGCTCTTTCAGTTCCCCGAGCGGCATTTCCTTGGCCTGAGCGTGGGCCAGGAGCTGAAGCTCGGCCAGCGGCGCATGCCCTCAGAAAAGGTGGAGGCCGTGCTCCGCCAAGTAGGCCTTGACGGCATCTCACTGCAGCAGGCGCCAGAGGCACTGAGCGGCGGCCAGCAACGCCGCCTGGCCCTAGCGGTGCAGCTACTGCGCAACCCCAAGGTGCTGCTGCTGGATGAACCCACCGCTGGGCTGGATTGGTCGGTGCGAGGCGAGATTCTGAGTTTGCTGGCTGAACTGGGGCGCGAAAGGGTGCTGCTGGTGGTCACCCACGAACCCGAGCTGTTTGAAACCTGGGTGGACCCGCAGCAGCGCTACCGGCTGCAGGGCGGGGTGCTGCAACCCTTGGAGCAGCCCGTGCGCTGAATACAGTGCCCCTTGCGGGTGCAGGCAGACAGGCGATGGCGGATCAGTTGGTGCGGGCAACGGCAGCCGGCGGCGGGATCCGCCTGGTGGCAGTGAGCAGCAGCACCACCGCCCGCTACGCGCGCCGGCGCCATAACCTCTCCTTTCTCACCACCGCGCTGCTGGGCCGGGCCATGACCGCTGGTCTGCTGCTGGCCAGTTCGATGAAGGTGCGGCACGGGCGGGTGAACCTGCGCATCGCTTCCGATGGCCCCCTACGCGGCTTGATGGTGGATGCCGGCCGCGACGGCACGGTGCGCGGCTACGTGGGCAACCCTGAACTGGAACTCGATCTGGCACAGGACGCCGATGGGCTGCACCACTTCGATTTCAAGCAGGCCACTGGCACCGGTTACCTGCATGTGGTGCGAGATCTAGGCGAGGGCGAGCCGTTCAGCTCCACCGTGGAATTGGTGAGCGGCGGCATCGGCGACGACGTGGCCTCCTATCTGCTGCACTCCGAACAGACTCCTTCAGCGGTGTTCGTAGGCGAACAGATCGACAGCTCAGGCCTCAAGCATTGCGGCGGTGTGCTGGTGCAGGTGCTGCCCAAGGCAGCCCGTGAGCCGGCGCTGGTGGCCCTGCTGGAGGAGCGCTGCAAGGAAATCAGTGGCTTCAGCGAAAAGCTCGCCGCCTGTGAGGGCAACCTGGAAGCTCTTCTGCGCGAGATCTTCCCGGATCTGGATCCCCAGCTGCTGGATGACGCCGAAGCCAGCCAGGAGATCACCTTCCACTGCCCCTGCAGCCGCAAGCGCAGCGTGAACGCACTCAAGCTGCTGGGCCAGAGCGAACTGAGCGAGATGCTCGCCGAAGATGGCAAGGCAGAACTGACCTGCCACTTCTGCAACGAGATCTACGAAGTGGGCAGCGGCGAGCTGCAGGAGCTGATCAACGAACTGGCCGCCGCTTGAGACTCAGGCGATCAGCAAGGCGCCAAGCACAAGCAGCACCAGCGCCGGCAAGCTCTGAACCTGCGGCGGTGCCAGCGGCAATCCCAACGGCAGGGAGGGATCAATAGCGCTCACCAGCAGGCCGCCGAGCAGGAGGCCGGCGCTGAGCAGTAGCACGCTCCAGCCCACCGCCGGCAGCAAACGACCCAGCCGACGTTGCAGGTTCACCACAGTGAGCACCGTGGCAAAAGCAAGCACAAGCTCGGCGTTGGCAGCTGGCGAGAGCAGCAGGATCACCAGCAGAACCGCACCACCGGCAACGGGCAGCCAGCGCTCACGACCCTCAGCCAGGGCAACGCGCGGCAGTGCTGATGCGCTGAGATTGAGGGTCGGCCGCGGCAGGGCGGGCAGGCTTGGCATCGAAGGGAGTGCTGGCTTACCGGCCGTGGGCTTGGCGGCAGGCTTAGCCGCTTCGCGCTGGGAGGCAGTCAGCGCTGCGGTACTCACCTTGCCCTGCTGCCGCTCCTTAAGCCGGTCCATCAGCACAGCGTCGTAGGCGGCTTCGATGCGCGCCCGCGAGATCGGATCTTCACCAACTTCAGCTAGGCGGGCCTGCTTGGCCGCCTGCACAGCATCGAAGCTGGCATCGGGGCTGATGCCGAGGCTCACATAGGGATCGAGGGAGCCAGGCTGGGCAGGGCCACCGGTTGAATCAGTTCCCTGGGTCATGCCGCGGCTGGAAGTGTCAGTGCGATGGGTTCAGCCTAGAGAGGGAGTGGAGGCAAAGCCTTAGATCAGAACAGTCAGAAAAGGGGTTCGCTGTGGCGAAAGCCGCCTTCCAGCTGCAGGCGGCGGCGCTGCTGCTCCGCTTCATCACGCTGCAGCCAGCAGCGGCGCTTGAGCAGAGGCATCTGGGGCGGGAGATGGCTGCCCTCGCGCATCTCCACCGCAGCTGAACCCGGCGTGGAGCCGGGCACGAAGTTCACGTAGTCACACCCGCCATCGTTGCGGGGTCGTACAAGCCAGAGGGGCCTCGCCATCGCCAGAACCGCCGTTGTGACCTTTCTTCTTAAAGATTCTGGCGGGGCCAACGGGCCGCCGTGGCTTGCGGCCGCGATCCATCGGGGATCGGCGGGAAAGGGGAGCGCGATCAGAGCGCGATCGGCTCCACTCCACTCACCACCGGTGCCACAGCACTGAGCTCGAGATCGGGATGATCCTCACCCAGCTGGTTGAGGTTCCACTCGTTCTTGAACAGCAGCACCGGCCGGTCCCAGGCATCGCGCACCGTTTTGCAGTTGAAGATCCGGCCCACCTTTTCCAGCGCCGGCCAGCCGCCCACCACCCAGCGCGCCACCGAAAAACCGAGAGGTTCGAGGCGGGTCTGCACGCCGTATTCGTTCTCGAGGCGGTATTGCACCACCTCCAACTGCAGCTGACCCACCGCCGCCAGGATTGGATCGCGCTTGCTTTGGTCGGTGTCATAGAGGATCTGCACCGCCCCCTCTTCCCGCAGCTCGTTCACCCCCTTGCGGAAGCTCTTGAACGCCGAGGGATTGGGGTTGCGCAGCCAGGCAAAGATCTCGGGGCTGAAGCAAGGAATGCCCTCGTATTCCACCTTCTGCCCCAGATACAGGGTGTCGCCGATGGCAAACATGCCGGGGTTGTTGAGGCCGATCACATCGCCGGGGTAGGCGTCTTCCACCACCTCGCGGTCTTGGCCAAACAGCTTCTGGGGCCGTGAGAGGCGAATGGTCTTGCCGGTGCGGGCGTGCTGCACCGTCATGTCCTTCTCGAACTTGCCGCTGCACACCCGCACAAACGCCACGCGGTCGCGGTGGCGGGGGTCCATGTTGGCCTGCAGCTTGAACACAAAGCCGCTGAAGCCCGGAGCCACCGGGGCGATCTCACCGGCGCTGCTGCTGCGGGGGGTGGGCTTCTGGGCCAGCTCCAGGAAGGCATCCAGGAAGGGGCGCACCCCGAAGTTGGTCATGGCCGAGCCGAAGAACACCGGGCTCAGTTCGCCGGCATGCACCAGCTCCAGGTCGAGCTCGTTGCCGGCGGCCTCCAGCAGCTCCAGCTCCTCGAGGGCCTGGTCCAGCAGCTCCGGCTCCACCAGGCCACCGCTGCGGGCCTCCTCCACGCTGAGCCGCTTCTCCTCGGAGGCGCGGCCGCGCTCGGCCCGCTCAAACACGATCACCTGATGGCTGCGGCGGTCGATCACGCCGCGGAAGCGATCGCCACTGCCGATTGGCCAGTTCACCGGCCAGCAGGCCAGGCCCAGATCCTGCTCGATCTCATCCAGCAGCTCC
>NZ_JBIPMN010000166.1:0-5898 GCF_044369115.1 Vulcanococcus sp.
CCCTCCAGAAACGTGCCGTCGCTGCTTTGCCAGTTGCACACCAGCCAGCCCTGGCTGCGGGAGAAGCGCACCACGGCATGGTGCTCAGAAACCCCCTCCAGGTTGGCCAGGCAGAGGCTGTTGCTGGCCGCGCGCCCGATGGTGAGCGGTTTGGCGGGATCCAGCGGCGCCACCTTGCGGCGATCCGCCGCCAGCACCAGCCGTGCAGCAGGGGTGCTCATGGTTGCCCGCGCCGGCGGCGCCACCACAGCTGCCAGTCATCGCGCAGGTCGTTCCACCAGCCGCCGTCGCCTTCGCGATAAGGCACCACCCTTCCTGGAAAGAGCAGAGCCTTGCTGGCCAGGGCCAGGGCGATCAACACCATCACCAGCAGCACCCAACCGGGGATCGCTCCCACCCAGGTGGCGGCGAAGAAGGCGCGAATCGCGTACAGCCCGATTGTGAACGCCAGCCACAGCCGGAAGGGTTCCCAGGGGTCCCGTTGGCGCTGCAACGATCCGCGTGAAGGCTGGCCGTAGCCTATGGCCGGGCTGCAACACCCGCCTGGCCACCGCATCGCATCTGGCTTCATTGAAAGAGCGCCTGGCGCCCGCGCCGGTGAGGCGTGCCTGGCTTGAGCTGGCGCGAGCCGTTGGTCAGGGACCCTGGCGGCAGCGCCCAGCAGCGATCGCTGGGGTTTGGCCGTTGCTGCACGCCCATCAGGCCCGTGTGGAGCTCTGGGCTGGTGGACGCCAGCTGAGCGAGCTGGTGCTCGAGAACCAGCGCTATCGCCTCGGCCGTGATCCTGCCTGTGAGCTTCCCCTGGCGGAGCCGGGGCTCAGCCGTGTGCACGCCATCCTCGAGAAGCAGCGCCCGAGCGATCGCGAGTTCGCCCTCGAGGATTTCAACTCCGCCAATGGGCTGTTCCACCGGGATCGCCGCATCCGCTGGATTCAGCTGCGTGATGGTGATGCCGTGCGCTTGGGCTCCCCCCTCAAGGGAGAAGCGCCGGAACTGCGCTATTACCATCCCCGCAGCCCGCTTGAACAGGCGGCCCTGCTGCTGGGAGTCGCGGCACTGGCCGGCTCCACCCTGCTGGTGAGCGGCATGCTCGTGGCCGCCAGCGTTGGTGGTGGCTCCAAGATCCGCTCCATTTCCGGGCCGGTGAAGATCTTTTCGGCGGATAGCCGCCAGATCGATGCCCGGGAGGGATCCTCCACCGCCTTGCCGTCGTTGCAGTCCTACCCGCTGCATCTGCGCCAGGCGTTGATGGCCTCCGAGGAGGCGCGTTTCGGCTGGAACAGCGGTATCGATCTGTTCGGCACCCTGCGCTCAGCCCTGCTGGGCACCGGTGGCGGCAGCGGGCTCACCCAGCAGGTGGCCCGCATGGTGTATCCGGAGGTGGGCCGGGACGTGAGCCTCACCCGCAAGCTCCGGGAGCTGTGGGTGGCGCTGCAGCTGGAGGTGGGCTTCAGCAAGAACCGCATCCTCAAGCTCTATCTCGATCGCGCTTATCTGGGCCTGGGCACTGAAGGTTTCGAGCAGGCCTCCCAGCTGTATTTCCGTAAGTCGGCTAGCGAGCTCGATGTGGGTCAGGCGGCTTTCCTGGTGGGCTTGCTGCCCAGCCCGAATGGTTACAGCCCCTGCAATCTCGAGGATCCAGGAGCCGGGCTGGAGCGGCGCAACCTGGTGCTCAAACTGATGCACGAGCAGGGCTGGCTCGGCGATCAGGCTCTGATCGATGCCCAGCGCCGCCCGCTCAACATCGATCCATCGGCCTGCCGCGAATCCACATTCAGCAGTTACCCCTTCTTCAGCGACTACGTGCTGGGGGAGCTGCAAGGCACTCGCTTCGGCCTCGATCTCAGCAGCGCTGATGCGGCCGGCAATTACGCCGTGATCAGCACGATCAACCCCAAGCTGCAGCAGCTGGCGCAGGATCAGCTCAAGCGTTTTCTGGAGGGGCCGGCCGCGGCGGCAGGGCTCAGCCAGGGGGCCCTGATCACGGTGAACACCACAACCGGCGACATCCTGGCCTATGTGGGTGGTGGCGACTACGGCCGCTCCAGCTTTGATCGCGTGCAGGCTCTGCGTCAGCCCGGGTCCACCTTCAAGCTGTTCCCCTTCCTGGCGGCTCTCGCCGCCGGGGTGAAACCGGCTGATGCCGTGTCTTGTGCGCCGCTGGCCTATGTGGCGGGGTGCCGCAGCGGTGGCGGTAGCGCCAGCGTGGCCGAGGGATTTGCCCGCTCAGAGAACGTGGTGGCGCTGCGTCTGGCGGAGCGAGCGGGGCTGCAGGCAGTGCTGAAGCTGGCCCGTCGCCTCGGCATCTCCACCCCGCTCGACGCGGACTACAACACGATGCTGGGCGGCCGCGAAACCTATCTCTACGAGCTGGCCCGGGCTTATGCCGTGGTGGCCAATGGCGGCCGTTCTGTGCCGATGCATGGTGTGAGCCGCATCTACGACCTCGGCATCTGCGGCTCGATCAAGAGCCTTGAGCAATGCCCGGAGCGGGGCATCACCGTGCCGATCGGCGAGCAGAGCCGTCAGCTGCTCTCGCCGGAGCTTGCCGCCACGATGGATCAGCTGCTGGCTGGCGTGGTGCAGGGCGGCACCGGCCGGGCGGCGGGGCTGGTGCCCGATGCGCGCGGCAAAACCGGCACCACGAACAACGGCGTGGATGTGCTGTTTGTGGGCTACTCGCCGGCTAGCAATCTGCTCACCGCCATTTGGATGGGCAACGACGACAACACCCCGGCCCAAGCCGCCAGTGGGGCGCTGGTGGCGGAGTTGTGGGGCCGCTACATGCAGCAGGCAGTTAGAGCAGTTCCCGGATCCGGGTGATCACGGCCCAGGTGAGCCCCAGCAGCAGACCCCAACCCCAGCTGCTGCTCAGCACCCGCTGCAGGGCACTGCTGCGCTCATCGGGGTTCTGGCGTGGCAGCTGCCAACCCAGTTGCAGGGCTCCATACACCAGCAACAACACCCAGGCGGGGATCTCCAGGCCGGCGCTGCTGAAACGGAAGACGCGCCAGTGCAGCAGGCTCAGGCCAGCCGCCAGGGCAATCAAGGCACTGATGGCGCCGGAAGCTCCACTCCAGCGGCGTGTGATGTGCCATCGTGCGGCGCACAGGGCGGCCAGCCCTAGACAGGCCAGAGCCGTCAGGCAGTAGCGGAGCACCACCGACCCCAGCTGCAATGGCGAAGCCCCCAGCAGGATCAGCAGCACGATCAGATTGAGGATCGCTTCGAGGCCATTGGCATGAATCCAGGCCTGGCTCAGCCATTGCCAGGCTTGCCGTGGTTGCTCGGCCTCTGCGCTGGTGAGCGGCCATTGCCGCTTGAGCCTTTTGAGCGGTCCGAGGCTGAGGGCCTGCAGCAGGGCGAGCACGACCACCAGCACAACCCCACCGCTCCAGCCCCAGCCCTCAAAGAGCGCCCGATCCAGTTCGGCCCCAACCCAGGCGAACACCAGCGCGCCTGCAGCCGAGAGGGCGAAGCCGGGTCCAAAGCGTTCAAGCTGAAGCCGCTGGCGGATGGGCTGTTGAGCAACGCCCGTCGGTGGGGGCGGACTGGGCTCAGGGAGTGTTGCTGGAGCCGCGGCAGGGCGATCTGCGGATGCTTGATCCGGCGCAGGCCTCTGTCCAGTGGCCGAGTGCAGCAGGTCCAGCAGCTCTTGCAGCACCGCTGGTGCATAGGTGGCACGCAGCTGGGCGGTGAGGCTGGCCAGGGCCGATTGCTGCTCGGCGCCTCGGCTGTGGAGCACCTGAAGCAGCAGGGGTTGGCTCGCCAAATCGCGGATGGGACCACGCAGGCCGTCGTTGGCCCCCAGCGCATCCATCAGCCGATTGGTGAGCGCCCGTGATTGGCTCAGGCCGGCGGGATCCGCCGCCAGCCACCGATTCAGTTGCTCGCCCAGGTCGTGGCCAACACCCATGGGTCGCATTCCGCAGGCAACAACAAAAAAGCGCCCCAGAGGGGGCGCTGTCGATCATGAAGTGTCGGGCTAATCAGGCTTTGCTGGCTTGCACGCGGGCGCGGGCACGGGCCAGTTCCTGTTGAGCCTTGATTTTGTCGGTGCTGGAGGGCTGGCCTTCGAACTTGGCCAGGGCCGCGGTTGCGGCGTCCAGCTCTTTGCTGGCGGCGTCGGCGTTGATGCTGCTGCCGAGCTCGGCTGCGTTCACCAACACCGTTACTTCGTCGGCATCCACCTCGGCAAAACCACCCTGGAGGGCAATGGCTTTCCAGCCATTGCCTTCACGCACCCGCAGGACACCGAAATCGAGGGCGGTGAGCAGGGAAACGTGCCCGGGAAGAATGCCGAGCTGACCAGTGGTACTGGGCAGGATCACTTCGTCGGCGGTGCCGTCGAAGACGCTCTGGTCAGGTGCCAGAACGCGGAGGGTGAGAGACATCAGTTAAGACTCCGGATCAGCCTTTGGCGTCAGCCTGGATCTTGGCGGCCTTGGCCTTCACTTCATCGATGTTGCCCACCAGGTAGAAGGCAGCTTCGGGGAGGTTGTCCAGCTCACCAGACAGGATCATGTT
The DNA here is from genome assembly GCF_044369115.1 of Vulcanococcus sp. GTDB lineage: Bacteria > Cyanobacteriota > Cyanobacteriia > PCC-6307 > Cyanobiaceae > Vulcanococcus. The sequence goes on from NZ_JBIPMN010000166.1 coordinate 4,528, forward strand.
GAAGCCCTTGATGGTGTCCTCGAGCTTCACGTACTTGCCGGGCATGCCGGTGAAGATTTCAGCCACGAAGAAGGGCTGGGAGAGGAACTTCTCGATCTTGCGCGCGCGATCCACGGTGCGGCGGTCGTCTTCAGACAGTTCGTCCAGACCCAGAATCGCAATGATGTCCTGGAGCTCCTTGTAGCGCTGCAGGGTGGACTGCACGGCGCGGGCGGTGCGGTAGTGCTCGTCACCTACAACGGCGGGCTGGAGCATGGTGCTGGTGGAATCCAGGGGGTCCACAGCCGGGTAGATGCCCTTGGAGGCCAGGCCGCGGCTCAGCACGGTGGTGGCGTCGAGGTGGGCGAAGGTGGTGGCCGGGGCGGGGTCAGTCAGGTCGTCCGCAGGCACGTACACCGCCTGGATCGAGGTGATCGAACCTTCCAGGGTGGAGGTGATGCGTTCTTGAAGAGCACCCACATCGGTGCCGAGGGTGGGCTGATAGCCCACAGCGGAAGGCATGCGGCCCAGCAGAGCCGACACTTCCGAACCTGCCTGCACGAAACGGAAAATGTTGTCCACGAACAGCAGCACGTCCTGCTTGTTCACGTCGCGGAAGTGCTCAGCCATGGTGAGAGCCGACAGACCCACGCGCATGCGGGCGCCGGGGGGCTCGTTCATCTGGCCGTAGCAGAGGGCCACCTTCGACTTGGAGAGGTCGTCGGGGTTGATCACACCCGATTCCTTGAATTCTTCGTAGAGGTCGTTGCCTTCACGGGTGCGCTCACCCACGCCGGCGAACACCGACACACCGCCGTGCTCTTTGGCGATGTTGTTGATCAGCTCCTGGATCAGCACGGTTTTGCCCACACCGGCACCACCGAACAGACCCACCTTGCCGCCCTGGCGGTAGGGAGCCAGGAGGTCGATCACCTTGATGCCGGTCTCGAACACCTTGGGCTTGGTTTCGAGATCGGTGAGCTTGGGAGCTTCGCGGTGAATGGGGGCCGTGGTGGTGGTGCTCACAGGACCCTGCTCGTCAACGGGCTCGCCGAGCACATTGAAGATGCGACCCAGGGTGGCTTCACCCACGGGCACGGAGATCGAAGCGCCGGTGTCGACAGCTTCCATGCCGCGCACCAGGCCATCGGTGCTGCTCATGGCCACGGCGCGCACGCGGTGGTCGCCCAGGAGCTGTTGCACCTCGGCGGTCAGAGCCACGTCTTGACCGGCCGAGTTTTTGCCCGTCACGCGGAGGGCGTTATAGATCTTGGGCAGCTTGCCGGCCGGGAATTCAACGTCGATCACCGGGCCGATCACCTGCCGGATGATGCCTTTGGTGCCGGTGGCAGTAGCAGCAGCCATTTATGGGAGAAGTCGCTGGGGACGCAA
>NZ_JBIPMN010000023.1:0-18753 GCF_044369115.1 Vulcanococcus sp.
ACAAGCGCTGGCTGCACTTCTTCATGCTGTTCGTGCCGGTGATGGGTCTGTGGACCAGCAGCATCGGCATCATCGGCCTGGCCCTCAACCTGCGTGCCTACGACTTCGTGTCGCAGGAAATCCGCGCTGCTGAGGATCCCGAGTTCGAGACCTTCTACACGAAGAACATCCTTCTGAACGAAGGTCTGCGTGCCTGGATGGCACCGGCTGACCAGCCGCACGAAAACTTCGTCTTCCCTGAAGAGGTTCTGCCCCGTGGTAACGCTCTCTAATCCTTCTCTCTCCGGGATCGGCGGGAAGGACCTCGACTCCACGGGCTATGCCTGGTGGTCGGGTAACGCCCGTCTGATCAACCTGTCGGGTCGCCTGCTGGGCGCCCACGTCGCCCACGCCGGTCTGATGGTGTTCTGGGCAGGCGCGATGATGCTGTTCGAGGTGAGCCACTTCACCTTCGATAAGCCCATGTACGAACAGGGCCTGATCCTGTTCCCCCACGTGGCCACCCTCGGCTACGGCGTGGGCCCTGGTGGTGAGGTCGTCGACCTTTACCCCTTCTTCGTGGTCGGTGTTCTGCACCTGATCAGCTCCGCCGTGCTCGGCATTGGCGGCCTGTATCACGCCCTGCGTGGTCCCGAAATTCTGGAGAACTATTCCGCCTTCTTCTCGCAGGATTGGCGCGATAAGAACCAGATGACCAACATCATTGGCTACCACCTCATCCTTCTGGGTGTGGGTTGTCTGCTGCTGGTGTTCAAGGCCATGTTCTTCGGTGGCGTTTACGACACCTGGGCTCCCGGTGGCGGCGACGTTCGCCTCATCACCAACCCCACCCTCGATCCGGGCGTGGTGTTCGGTTACCTGTTCCGTGCCCCCTTCGGTGGCGAGGGCTGGATCATCGGTGTGAACTCGATGGAGGACATCATCGGTGGCCACATCTGGCTGGGTCTGACCCTGATCTTCGGTGGCATCTGGCACGTGGTGACCAAGCCCTTCGGCTGGGTGCGCCGCGCCTTCATCTGGAACGGTGAGGCATACCTGAGCTACAGCCTTGGTGCTCTGAGCTTCATGAGCTTCATCGCCTCGGCCTACATCTGGTTCAACAACACCGCCTATCCCTCCGAGTTCTACGGCCCCACCAACGCCGAGTCCTCCCAGGCCCAGAGCTTCACCTTCCTGGTGCGTGACCAGCGCCTCGGCGCCAACATCGGTTCGGCCATGGGCCCCACCGGTCTGGGCAAATACCTGATGCGCTCCCCCACCGGCGAGATCATCTTCGGTGGTGAAACCATGCGCTTCTGGGACTTCCGTGGTCCCTGGCTGGAGCCCCTGCGCGGCCCCAACGGCCTGAGCCTGGACAAGCTCCAGAACGACATTCAGCCCTGGCAAGTGCGCCGCGCAGCTGAATACATGACCCACGCCCCCAACGCTTCTCTGAACTCGGTGGGCGGCATCATCACCGAGCCCAACTCGGTGAACTTCGTGAACATCCGCCAGTGGCTGGCCGCGACTCAGTTCGTGCTTGCCTTCTTCTTCCTGGTGGGTCACCTCTGGCACGCCGGCCGCGCCCGCGCTGCCGCTGCTGGTTTCGAGAAAGGCATCGACCGCAAGGCCGAGCCCACTCTGGCCATGCCCGACCTCGACTGATCCTTCAACGATCAGTTCGGTTGCATCAGCCCTCGCTTCGGCGGGGGCTTTTTTTGTGAAAACCTTTCACCCCAAAGCAGGGGCGAAACTGATCCAAAAAGCTGGATCAGACTGGATCTAGCCATTCCACGGATGATGCGGCGTCTGAACAGAAACGGTGCGCTGGCAGCCATCAGCCCTCTGCTGCTTGGGCTGGCCCTACTTCAGCCGGCCGAGCAGGCGAAGGCTCTCCCCAATCCCGCCGGGCAAAGCACGATCACGATGCCAGCGGCCGGTGTGGTGTGTGATGGCACCAATCAGCTCTGCTACAACCGCGACGGCCTCTCCCTGCAGCTCACGGGAACCTATTTCGGCCAATACGCCCGCCAGACAGCACAGCAAAACTTCGGCTCACGGTTACCGGTGCGTCGCTTTGAGCTGAGCAATGGGGTGTATTGCCAGAGCGATCGCCAGAGCTGCTGGAGGATGAAAAATGGCAAGCGCAGTCCGGCTGGTCACATCACCAACCAGCTATATGGCAACTCACCCACGCCGTTCCCGAATCCATCTCCATTCCCGAATCCCACGCCCTATCCAGGCCCAACCCCCTACCCACAACCCGGTCCTGGCCCCGTGAGCCACACCGGCACCTGCCGCCTGCTGCGCGGCAACCAACAGTTGTTCAATGGCAGCTGCGCCTTGCGTGAGATCCGTCAGGGCTTCCAGCCGCGTTTTGAGGTAAACCTGCGCCAAGGCCCCACCTACGTGTTCGAGCAAAGCAACCGTGGCACTGTGATCGCCGATGGAGCCGGTGGCCGCTGGCCGGTAAACATCGAGGATCGCGGCAACCGCGGCATCTTTCGCTGGGCTGACTACCGCCTGGATATAACCCAGCGCAACTACAACCCCGAATCGGGAGGCACCAGCAAATTCCAGCGGGCGATGAACAACTTTCTGATGGATCTGTTCAACTAAAAGCAGCCAGCCAAGACAATGAGCTAGCTGCCTTGGCGCATGATCAGAAGCTGAGGTTGATCAGGTTGTGACCACGGGGCCCGGTGGGCTTCTTGAATTCCAGGGGCAGATCGCCGTCGGGCGTTACAGCGCTGCGCATCTGCGATGAAGCCGCCTGAAGATGGCGCTGCTCAGCCGCCACCGGTTGCTCCATCGTGGGCTGAGGCTTCGTGAGCTCGATCGGCTCCAGCGAGGAGGCATTCGCACGCGCACCACTACAAGCAAGGAGACATCCAGCTGCGAACAGCGCAAGGGGCTTCATGGCATCAGAGCAAGACCTATCCAGGCCATAGCCATGGCCTCGAGGCGATGGCAACAGTGGCATGTCAATCTGATGCAAGTGAGGTCGTCAGCTCCCCGCACAATCCCCGGCCAGCCAGCGCCTGAGCAGCGGCAAGCTGAGGCCAATCACGTTGGAAAAGCAGCCCTGGATCTGCTCCACCACCATGCCGCCACGCCCTTCCAGGGCAAAACCTCCGGCGCATTGGAGGGGTTCACCAGTGGCCACATAAGCGGCCATTTCAGCCTCGCTGAGCGGAGCGAACTGCACACGGGTGGTGATGGTGGTAATGGTTCGCAGCGCGTCCAGGTCGGGATATCCATGGATATCCGCCCGCGGACACTCCCCCACACCCACCACCGGCAGCAAGCAATGCCCGGTGTGCAACTCCCCCCAGCCGCCCGCCATCCGCCGCCAGCGCCCGATGGCCTCATCGGCATTCGCCGGCTTGCCGAACACCTCCCCCTCAAAAGCGAGCACCGAATCGCAGCCCAATACCGCGGTGATTTCGGGATCCGTGCAGCCGTTCGCTACCGCCAGCGCCTTAGCCCGTGCCAGCAACTGCACCAGCTGCGCTGGATTGGGGTCGGTGATGGCGTCTTCATCCACGCCGCTCACTTGCACGCGATGGGGAATAGCGGCCTGCTCCAGCAAACGGCGGCGGGCTGGGGAAGCGGAAGCGAGCAGCAGCACGGAAGTCACGCAGCAGTCCTGAGCAGGAGAATGACAGCCAAAGAGCCCCGAGCGTGATCGCCCACTCCACCGCCAGCCAGTCTCAGCAGGCCATCCAACGCGCCCGTCAGGCTGTGCGCTGCCTACCGTTTCGGCTGGCCTTCTACCAAGAGCTGGAGCAGGGCGCCCTCAGCAGCAGCCAACTGGCCGCCCGAACCGACTGGCACCGCATCAGTCGGCGCCGCCTCAGAGCCAACCACACCGAGGACCACCTGATCTGGCTGATCCAGCTCGGGGTGCTGCGCCGCGAAGTGGACGGCCAGGGCCTCACCGAACGGGTGCGCCTCACCCCCCTGGGCCGCGAGGTGCTGAGCCAATGGGATGGAGAAATCGCCCGAGCCAGCATTCCCAGGCGCCTGCTGCATTGGCTGGTTCAACACTGGCCACGGATTTGAGAGCAGTGCCGTGATTTCACAGATGCAGCACGGCGACTGAGGGTTTAACCATCAAGAGACTGTGCTGATTGACGCCGTTAGCCTGATGAAAAGCTCAACTCTCGATCGTCAAGCAGCAGCTACGTTCCTTGCCGGGGCTCTGGTAAGTGCCATTTCCCTCTTCACCAACTTCGGCCATGGAGCACTCCTCCACATCTCAAACCTTCCATTGGATGAGCAGATCGGAGTATCTCTCTTCATTGCCGCTCTGGCTGCGCTGTTTGGCGCTTATCCGATTCCAACTATCCGACACCCCCATCAGCCGACTCCAATTGAACGAGACCCTGGCCCTTCTGCTTGAAGAACTCAAGGAGAGCAATGCCAGCAGCCCAGAAAGCCACTGATCCGCCCCAACGAGGCCCCGTCCAATCCACGAGTAGCATTTCTGTGCTCCTTTGCCATTGAGCTATGGCATCAGAAGTCACCCTGCGGCAATCCGGTGGCTCTGTGAGCGCCACCATCCCTAAGGAACTGGCACGCAGATTCCACCTGGAACCAGGCGACCGTATCCAGGCCATCGAAACCGAAGACGGCATCCTCTTGACACCGTTTGACTCCACGGTTCAGCAGGCTCTCGCCTTGGCGGCAGAAGCTGCAAAACAATTTCAGCCAGCCCTGCGCGAGCTCGCCCAATGAGCACAGGCCCTGAGCCGTGCTGGGTTCCAGCGATAGCCGTGCGTGCCATTCATCACGAGCAGATCCTCGAACACGGCGGATTGCAAGGCATTCGCAGTTCAACGGGGCTGGAGGCAGCACTGGCCGGCCCCAGACAACGCTGGAATTACGCGGAACTCAGCACCATTCCACAGTTGGCGGCAGTCTATGCAGAAGCACTCATCCGAGCCCATCCCTTTGTCGATGGCAACAAGCGCAGCGGCTTTCTTGTAGCCGTTGTGTTTTTGGGTCTCAACGGTTTCCGCTTCCACGCCTCCAATGAAGACATGGTTGTGATGATCTGCCGCCTGGCTGCCGCCGAACTGCCATGGGCTGATCTTGAGGCCTGGTTTGAAGCCAACAGCACCTGCCCAACGTGAATACCCCCACCCCCTTGATGGTGCTCGGCACCAGCAGCGGTGCCGGAAAGTCGTTGATGACGGCCGCGCTCTGCCGGGTGTTGCGGCGCCGCGGTGAAACGCCGCTGCCCTTCAAGGGGCAGAACATGAGCAATAACGCCTGGGTGGATCAGGCAGGCGGCGAGATGGCTTACTCCCAGGCACTGCAGGCCTGGGCCGCGGGGCTCGAGCCACAGTGCGCCATGAATCCGGTGCTGCTCAAGCCCCAGGGCGACAGCACGAGCGAAGTGATCCACCTGGGCCAGTCGGTGGGCAGCTGCCGCGCCGAGCACTACTACCGCGACTGGTTCCGTCCGGGATGGGCCGCGATCCGCCAAGGCCTGGGCGAGCTGCAGGCTGCATACCCCGATGGGCGGCTTGTGCTGGAGGGTGCGGGCAGCCCTGTGGAGGTGAACCTGCAACCGCGCGACCTCACCAACCTGCGCCTGGCTCAATACCTGCGGGCCCGCTGCATCCTGGTGGCCGACATCGAGCGGGGCGGAGTCTTTGCCCAGCTGGTCGGCACCCTGGCGCTGCTGCGGCCGGTGGAGCGTCCGCTGATCCGGGGCCTGCTGATCAATCGCTTCCGAGGCCGGCGCGAACTCTTTGATGAAGGGCGCCGCTGGCTGGAGGCCAACACCAGCATTCCGGTGCTGGGCGTGATGCCCTGGCTCGATGAGCTGTTCCCTCCGGAGGATTCGCTGGATCTGCTGGAGCGTCGGGGCCGCAAACGCAGCGCCGAGCTGGAGATCGCCGTGCTCAAGCTGCCCTCGCTCAGCAACTTCTCCGATCTCGACCCCCTCGAGGCAGAACCGAGCGTGCACTTGCGCTGGGTGGCCCCCGGCGAGGAGCTGGGCAATCCCGATGCCGTGGTGGTGCCTGGCAGCAAGCAGACCCTGCGCGACCTGGAAGCACTGCAGCAGAGTGCAGCACTATGCGGCGGACTGCTGCGGTTCGCTGCAACAGGTGGGGTGGTGTTCGGGATCTGCGGCGGCATGCAACTACTGGGCCGAGAGCTCTGCGATCCAGATGGGCTGGAGGGCGGAAGCAACGGACGCATGCCAGTGCCAGGGCTCAACCTGCTGCCGCTGCGCACCGTGTTTGGTGGCAGCAAAGCGCTGCGCCAGTGCAGCAGCACAGCGCTCTGGCCGGTGATGGGCGACAGCAACACGCTCCCGATCGAAGGCTTTGAGCTGCACCGCGGCAACACCATCGCCCTGGACGCCTGCCAACCGCTCTGCGCCGAAGCGGAGCTGGGCTGGGTGCACGGCTCAGTGGCAGGCACCTATCTGCACGGCGTGTTCGAAAGCGGCCCCTGGCGGAGGCGTTGGCTCAATCAGTTGCGGGCACGCAAGGGACTGCCGCCTCTGAGCGAACAGCAACCGCACCACAGCCGTCAGCGCGAGGCTCTGCTCGATCGCCTCGCCGATGCCTTCGAACAGCACGTGAATTTGGAGCCCCTCCTGCAGCCATGAACGAGGTGTTAATCCACTGGCCCTCCGGGCACACCACTCGCTGCAGGCCCGGCATGGATTGGCTGCAAGCGGCGCGCGAAGCCGGCTTCTCGATCCCCACGGGCTGCCTGGGCGGCAGCTGCGGCGCCTGCGAGCTCGACGTGAACGGCGCCACCGTGCGCGCCTGCATCGCCACCGTTCCGGCGAGCAAGAGCGGGGAGCTCACGGTGGAGCTGGCGACGGATCCTTATTGGTAACCATCAACTCCTGCCAGCGCAGCTGCATGCGCTGCACCACAGCTCCGATCTGATAGCAAAGCAGCAAGCGGCGTGCCACTTGGCGCTGCTTGAATGGATCGAGAACCTGCGGCAGGTGGTGTTGCGCCAGCAGATCCCGCTCCACAGCGCGCAGACACTCCATCGAAGCCTGGAGATCCTCAGACGTGCTGTCAGCGGATAAAGCTGGTCGGTTGCGTTTTAGAGCGTCCTGCCACAGACCAAGCAGAGCAACGGCATCAGCCAGAAGCTGAGCTTCCGCCTGATGCAACGCACGGAAAGCTGGAACCGCAACCAACGGTGCACGCAAAGCGCGCAAAGCGGTGATGCAACCAGCAATGGCGGCACAACAACGCTCCAGGTCGGTCCATAGATGCGCTTGCGGCTGGGCGTAGGGATTGGCACCCAGCTCAAGCTCCGCAGCCGAACGCGTGGCACGCGACTGAATCAGGGTGGGCATCAACTCGCGATGGCGTTGCTTTCGGCGAGTCGGGGAGAGAGGCGCGCCGGCAGACTGAAGCAACAGCCGCTGCTGTTCCAGCAGCGCTTCTCGCTGGAGTTCCAACAAGGCCCCATAGGCCTGTTGATGTTCGCGAATGGCGGTGTTTGGCCAGAACAAATGCAATGCCAATAACGCCAGCACAACGCCGAGCGCCGTCCAGCTCAGCTTGAGGCCCAACCAACCATCCACAGCGGTGGACTGCATCAACCAGCCCATCACCACCACCATCCCGGTGATCTTGTAGCCGGCCTCCAAGCCCAGGCAGCCGCCTAGAAAGCGAATCAGACCCAACATCAGCGCCAGCCCAATCGGGAAGGGCAAGCCGGTGAACGCCGGCTGGGCAATCAACAACAGCAAACCTCCCAGCAAGGTGCAGATCACCCGCTGCAATCCCAAGGCATAGGAGCTGCCGTAGCTGCCCACCATCACCGCCGCCACGGTGAGCGGCAGGTAGTAGCCGTCCGGAACGGTGCTGATGCTACCGAAGCCGGCCGCAAGACCCACGCAAACGGCCAATCGCAGGTCGTCGCGCTGCATCATCGACAGGCCTCGCGACACAACTGCATGCTTTGCAGCGCCTTATGCACCCGTTGCTGTTCGTCGGCCATTGCTGCAGCCAACAAGGGCGAACGCAAACCGGATTGTTCGAGGGATCGATGCCGCTCTAATTCGAGCGCGTGATGCAGCAAGGTTTCCCAGATCAGCAATCGCTGCCGCCAACGCTGACGACGCACCAGCGCCGCCTGTTGACTCCGCAACGCCACCTCCACCAAACGAGCCAGCCTCAAATACCCCGCTGTGAGCTCTGCTGCAGATCCTGGCTCGCCAGAACGGATCTGCTGATCAAGTGCCAAATCCAAGCGATCGAGTTCGGCCAGGCGATTGCGCGGCCAGAACAGATAGGCAACCACCACGGCTACCAGAATGCCAATCAAACTATCGAGGCTACGGTTGAATACAAAATCCAAGTTCAGCTGTGTGGGCTTGGGGATCATCAGAAACATCACCACGATGTTCACCGCGGTGGACAATCCCCCCCTGCCATCTGAACAAGCGCAGCAACGGGAAGCACAGCAGACAGGTGAGCAACACCGCCATCCAACCGGAGGCAATGGTGTGCACCACAAAGGTGAGTAGGCCCCCAAGGATCGTGCCCATGATCCGGCCGCGAGCCGCCGGGAGGGTGAGCTCATCGTTGTCATCAACAACGATCAATGCAGCATTGAGCGGATACCACAGATAAGCCGTTCGATCACACCAGAGCGCAATCGCTGCGGTCACAAACATCACCACCGAGATGCGCAGGCTTTGCCGCAGGAGTCCTGAATTCAGGCGACCTGCAGCCCTGTTCACAGCAGCGCCTCAGCGAGGACCACGGGCAGCGACAGGCCGAGCAGCACGGCAATTGTGGAGCCAAAGTGAAGACGCGGGAAGGGGCACTTCACTTCGGCGCGGTGTCCAACTCCGGATATCCATGGATATCCGGAGTTGGACAGTGCTGCGCTGCACACACACCGCGACCCGTATCAGCGCTGAATCAGGCCACCCCCCAGCACCCGCTCTCCCGCGAAAAACACCGCCGCCTGCCCGGGGGTGATCGAGAACTGCTCCTCAGCAAACTCCAGCCGGCAGCGATGGGGCCGGCCCGCCGCCGCATCGGAATCGGTCGCCTCCAGAGGAGACAACCGGGCTTCAACGGCTCCGCTGCGGTAGCGAACCTGCACCTCCACCTCGATCGGCTCCTCGGGCGGCGCGATCGACACCCAGTTCACGGCTCCCACCACCGCTTCACTACGGGCAGCATCGCGGCGGGGTGCCACCACCACGCGGTTCATGGCGCCATCGAGGCGCACCACGTGCAGCGGCTCACTCCAGGCCACGCCGAGCCCCTTGCGCTGGCCGATCGTGAAGTGCTGGATGCCGTCGTGCTGGCCCACCACGCGGCCGTCATCAAGCACGATCTCGCCCTGGCGCGGCGGCAGGTAGGTGTCGAGAAAGGCGCGCATCGAGCCGTGGTGATCGGCCAAGCAAAGGTCTTGACTTTCCGGCTTGTCGGCCGTGCGCAGGCCATGGCGCGCCGCTTCGAGGCGGGTGTCGGCCTTGGTGAGTTCGCCCAGGGGGAACACCAAGCGGCCTAAGGCCTCCTGGGGCAAGTCGTAGAGGAAGTAGCTCTGATCCTTCTGGCGATCAAGGCCGCGCAAGAGCTGGTGGCGGCCGTTGTCGCTCTGCTCGCTGTGGCACACCCGGGCGTAATGGCCGGTGGCGATGCGCGCGATGCCGCGCTCCTCCTCGGCCCAGCGCAGCATCGGGCCGAATTTCACCTCGCGGTTGCAGCGCGAACACGGCAACGGCGTGATGCCATCGCCATAGCCCTGCACCAGGAAATCAACGATCTGCTCCTTGAAGTGCTCTCGGAAATCCACCACGTGGTGCTCCACGCCGAGCTGCTCACAGATCCCCGCTGCATCCACTAAGCCTTCAGCGCAGCAAGCGCCCTTGCCGCTCATCAGCCACAGGGTGAGCCCCTCCACCTGCCAGCCCGCTTCCACCAACAGCGCTGCGGTGAGGGAGCTATCCACACCACCCGAAAGGCCCACCGCCACGCGGTGCTCGCCGGGCCAAGCCTGAAGCCGCTCCAGGGCTAAGGCACCGGCCGGGGTGGCCGCCACCGAGGGATCCGCGGCAGCGGGAATTGCAGAAAAACGGGCCAAACCAACAAAACGACCAGGCCCTACAGCCCGATCAGCGGAATCTCTCCATCATGGAACTGCCACCCCCCGGTCTGTTTTGTCTCAGCCCGCCTGGCCCTGGCCCGATCGCGATGCCGAGCACCTGCTGGTGAGCGGCAGCCAGATGGCCGATCTGGAGAACCAGCTGTTCGCCAGTGGGCTGCCGGTGGAGGCCCTGATGGAAAAGGCGGCGCTGGCGGTGGCCCGGCGCCTGCAGGAGCCCGATTGGTGGCCCCAGCTGCAGCAGCGCGGCGCCCTGGTGCTGGTGGGGCCCGGCCACAACGGCGGCGATGGACTGGTAGTGGCGCGTGAGCTGCACCAGGCCGGGGTCGCCGTGCGGATCTGGAGCCCGTTTGAGCGCCACAAACCCCTCACCGCCGCCCACCTGCGCCATGCCCGCTGGCTCGGCATCCCGGAGCTGGAAGCCCCGCCCAACGCCGCCGATCCAGCCGTGTGGATCGATGCGCTGTTCGGCATTGGCCAAAGCCGCCCACCCGGCGACGCCCTGGAAACGCTCTTGCACCAGCGGCAGCAACAGCAGCCAGACCGGCTGATCGCCATCGATGGCCCCACTGGGCTGTGTGCCGACAGCGGGCAGCGGCTCGGCCGCGTGGCCGCCTGCGCCGCCCTGAGCCTGAGCATCGGCCTGATCAAGCAAGGCTTCCTGCAGGATCAGGCGCTGGCCTGGGTGGGCCGGCTGGAGCGCATCGAGCTGGGGCTACCGGCCGCGCTGCTGCAGGCGTTTGAGCCGAATCAACCCGTGGCTCTCTGGGGCCGCGATTTGGCGGGTGCCCCCTGGCCGCAGCCATCCGCAGCCGCCTCAAAATACGAGCGCGGTCGGCTGCTGGTGATCGCCGGCAGTGAGGCCTATCGCGGCGCCAGCCAGCTCTGTCTGCAGGGGGCCAGTGCCAGTGGGGTAGGCAGCCTGCGGGCGGCATTGCCGCAACCCGTGGCCGAGCAGCTCTGGAGCGTGCAGCCCCACGTGGTGGTGAGCGCCGCTCTGCAGGCCCACCCCAGCGGCAGCCTGCAGCTGGCGGGGCTGAACGAGAGCGCCCTGGAGCGGCTGGATGCGGTGGTGCTCGGTCCCGGCCTGGGTGGCACTTCAGCCACAGAGGCAGCAGCGGAAGCATCCATCTGGAAGCTGCTTCAACGGTTCGCGGGCCTGTTGCTGCTCGATGCCGATGGGCTGAATCGCCTGGCCCACCTGGGTGCGCAGCCCTGGCTGCAGGGCCGCCACGGACCCACCTGGATCACCCCACACGCCGGTGAATTTGCGCGCCTGTTCCCGGAACTGGCTCACCAACCACCCCTGCTGGCAGCCTCAGCCGCCGCCCAGGCCTGCAGCGATCAGCAGCCCTGCAGCGTGCTGCTTAAAGGCGCCCGCACCGTGATCGCCGCCGCCGATGGCCGGCGCTGGCAGCTGGGCGAGGCCTGCAGAGCTGCAGCCCGAGCGGGCCTCGGGGATGTGCTGGCGGGCTATGCCGGAGGCCTTGGAGCCAGAGGGGGCAGCAATGCCGCCCTGCTCGCCACCAGCGCCCTGGCCCACGCGCAGGCAGGGCTGGCAGCAGAACGGATCCGGGGCCGGGGCGGCGCCGAGCCGATGGGTGTTTCCCAGCAGCTGCAAAGCCAGGAGCCCAACACAAACGAAACCGCGTAAAAGGATTAACAACAGCGGATCAACACGTGAGTCTCAACACAAGTGTGTGGTTTTGCTGCTGAAAGCTGAAGGGCATCTGAAATCACATTGGTTTTCGCAAAACCCATAGGAGATTTGCGCCCACTTACAGGACTGGGTTCATGACGGCATCCGGACTTTCCCCGGGGGGCGCCAGTCGCCGCCGCGGTAGTGACCCGATCAGTTGGTATCTCTCCACCATCGGCCGCGTTCCCCTCTTAACTCCAGCAGAGGAAATTGAGCTCGGCAATCAGGTGCAGGCAATGATGCGCCTCACCGAAGAGGAACCCGAGAACGGTTATACCGATCAGCAGAAAAAGACCATCCGCGTCGGCCGCCGTTCTAAAGAACGGATGATGAAAGCCAACCTGCGCCTGGTGGTGAGCGTTGCCAAGAAATATCAGGGCAAAGGTCTAGAACTGCTCGATCTGATCCAGGAAGGCTCCCTCGGCCTGGAACGGGCCGTGGAGAAGTTCGACCCCACCCGCGGCTACAAGTTCTCCACCTATGCCTTCTGGTGGATCCGCCAGAGCATGACGCGCGCCATTGCCTGCCAATCGCGCACGATTCGCCTGCCGGTGCACCTCTCCGAGCGCCTTACCGCCATCCGCAAGGTGAGCCTGGATCTGGCCCACAAACTCGGCGCCATGCCCAGCCGCAAGGAAATCGCCGAGGAGATGGAGATGCCCATCGATGAACTCGATTCGCTCCTGCGCCAGGCCCTCACCACTTCCAGCCTCGACGCCCCGGTGAACGGCGAAGAAGGCCGCAGCTTCCTGGGCGATCTGATCGCTGACAACAGCCACGCCGAACCGCTCGATCAAGTGGAACGGGGCATGCACCACGAGCAGCTGGGCCGCTGGCTCAGCCACCTCACCGAGCAGGAGCGTCAGGTGCTCGAGCTGCGTTTCGGCCTCGAGGGCGAAGAACGGCACACCCTCGCCGAAATCGGCCGCATGCTCGACGTCTCGCGCGAGCGGGTGCGCCAGGTGGAACTCAAAGCCCTACGCAAGCTGCGGCACCTCACCCGCAGAATGCCCAGCAGCCTGTGAAACACAGTCTCCGGGCAACTCCGGCCACTGTTCACTGGGGCCACCTGCACGCCGCGCTCGAGCCACGCCTCACGGTGCAATCCGGAGATCACGTGGAGATCGAAACCTTCTCGGGTGGCCGCGCCGACTTGGGCGGCGACCTCTCGATTGTCGCCCCAGCCCATCGCCACATCATCGAAAGCGTGATGCCGATGGATGGGCCCCACATCCTGACGGGGCCGATCGCCGTTGAAGGGGCTCAACCCGGCGATTGCCTGGAAGTGCGCATTGAAGACATCCGCCTAGGTGCGGACTGGGGTTACAACCTGATCCGACCAGGCCGGGGAACCCTTCCCAACGAGTTTCACCAACCGCGCCAAAACACCTGTCCGATCGATCGCGATCGCTGCATCACCCACTTGCCATGGGGGATCGATGTGCCCCTGCGACCGTTCTTCGGCGTGCTGGCCACAGCACCACCAGCTGAGTGGGGGCGGGTTTCATCCGTTCCGCCTCGCGAATTCGGCGGCAACATCGACAACAAGGAGTTGATTGCCGGCTCCTCCCTGTTTCTACCGGTGTTCACCGAAGGGGCGCTGTTCTCAGCCGGCGATGGCCATGCCGTGCAAGGGGATGGGGAGATGGATGTCACCGCGCTGGAAACATGCATGGATGGCTGCTTCCAACTGATCCTTCACCCAGGACGCACTCTGGATGCACCCCGCGCCCTCACGCCCACCCATCTGATCACCATGGGCTTCGATGCCGACTTGGATGAGGCGGCTCGTCAGGCCTCCCATCGCATGCTGGATTGGCTCACTGCACTCACTGGCTGGAGCCGCGAACAGGCCTACATCTTCTCCAGCCTCGCCTGCGACATCCGCATCACCCAACTCGTCAATCAGAACAAGGGCGTGCATGCCATGGTGCGACGCGACCTGCTCAACCTCACCGAGCCGATCGCACCATGAAGGATGAGTCAGGCGTGTTCGAATATCATTTCGAACAACACATCGACCCGAAATATCTCGATCGCTACTACCGCTTCAGCGATCGGATGAAGCAGATGGCAAGCCAGCGCGAAGGCTTTGTCAGTCTTGAGCGCCAACTGATTGAACAGCACCCTGATCAGTGTGTGTTCCGCACCACGATGCGGTTCAACCATCCCCAGCAGTGCATGAGCTGGCTCGACGACCCAGAACGCCGGCGGTTGCTGCTGCAGGAAGAGGAAGAAACCGGTTTTCGATTCAAAGGCAGAGCCAACTGGATCGGCTACGGCCGCTGGCTCTCCAGCCGAATTCGCCGGCCAGTGCCGACCTGGAAGGTGAATCTGATGGTGCTGGTCACGCTGTATCCAACAGCAATGTTGCTCACCCCGATCCTGCATGGGCTCTTTCCAAAAGCCTCCGGCGCCACCTTGATGCTGGTGAGCAACGCACTGTGCGTAGCGGCCACCTCGTGGCTGTTGGTTCCCGCCGCAAGTCGCGCCTATCGGCGCTGGCTGGAAGGTGACACCAACGCCCTGCAAACCCTTGCCGCCCTGGCTTCTCTGGTAGGGGTGTTTGTTGTGACGTGGTGGGGATTCAGCCACCTGGCCTTCACGGGCGGGCGCTGAGCAAGGATCACTCAGGCTGAGGCTCAGCTGCAGGTTGCATCCCCCTTTCATCTATCACCCGGCCTATTCGGCGCCGCTGCCCAGTAGCCATCGCTTCCCGATGGCGAAGTTTCGCCTGCTCCATCAGTTGTTGCGAGAGCAAGGGCTAGCGAGGGCTGATCAGTTTGTGGAACCCCTGCCGGCGCCGCGCCGCTGGCTGGAGCTGGTGCATGAGCGGAGCTACCACCACGCCTTTGCTCGCGGCGAGCTCACCGCTTCCGAGCAGCGGCGCATCGGCCTACCAGCCACCACACCGCTGGTGCAGCGCACCTGGCTGGCAGTGGGGGGCACCGTGCTCACGGCGCGGCTTGCACTCCAGCACGGACTGGCCTGCCACTTAGCCGGCGGCACCCATCACGCCTACCCCGACCACGGCAGCGGCTTCTGCATCTTCAACGACTGCGCCGTGGCAGCTCGGGTGCTGCTGGCGGAAGGGCTGGTGCAGCAACTGATGGTGATCGATCTCGACGTGCACCAGGGCGATGCCACGGCTGCGATCTTTGCGGAGGAGCCACGGGTATTCACCTTCTCCGCCCACTGCCAGAGCAACTTCCCGCTGCGCAAACAGAGCAGCGATGTCGACCTACCGCTCGACGATGGCCTGGAAGACGACGACTACCTCGTTGCCATTGGCGATCTGATTCCCAACCTGCTGGATCAGGTGAAGCCCGATCTGGTGCTCTACAACGCCGGCGTGGATCCACATCGCCACGACCGATTAGGTCGGCTCAACCTCAGCAATGGGGGGTTGCTCAACCGGGATCGGCTGGTGCTCGATGCCTGCTTGCGGCGCTCCATTCCAGTCGCCACGGTGATCGGCGGTGGCTACGACGATCTCAAACCACTGGTGGAACGGCACGCTCTGGTGTTCCGGTCTGCCGCAGAGCAGGCCCGGTTGCACGCGCTCTGAGAGCCAGGCTCAGTCTTCTGCCCAGATGTAACGGGTGAGCTCTTCGGGCTTGGGCTCGGGGGCCGCCAGGGCGAACTCCACGCAGTCGGCCACCACCGCATCAATCTCTTTGTCGATGCCCTTGAGTTCCTCGGCGTTGGCCAGGTTGTGCTCGATTAGATGAGCAGCGAGGCGCTTGATCGGATCGCGCTGGGCCCAGAACTCCTTCTCCGCCTCGGCGCGCAGCTCGTCGGGATCGGCGAGGGAGTGGCCCCGGAAGCGATAGGTGAGGCACTCCAGCAGCGTGGGGCCTTCACCGGCGCGGGCGCGCTCAATGGCGCGTTGGGCGGCACCGCGCACGGCAAGCACATCCATGCCATCCACCTCTTCACCGGCCATGCCGAAGGCAGCGGCTTTCCGCCAGATCTCTGGGTCGCTGGTGGCACGGTTGTGGTCCATGCCGATGGCCCACTTGTTGTTCTCCACCACGAAGATGATCGGCAACTTCCAGAGCGCCGCCATGTTGAGGCACTCATAGAACTGCCCGATGTTGCAGGTGCCATCGCCGAAGAAGGCGGCGGTCACGGCATCGCTGCTGGCATCGCCCAGGGCATCGCGCTTGTAGCGGCTGGTGAACGCAGCCCCGAGAGCCACCGGGATGCCCTCACCGATGAAGGCGTAGCCACCGAGCAGGTGGTGCTCCTTGGAGAACAGGTGCATGGAACCGCCGCGGCCCTTGCTGCATCCAGTTTCTTTACCGAACAGCTCGCTCATCACCTCCCGGGCGGGCACGCCGCAGCTGAGGGCATGCACGTGATCGCGATAGGTGCTGCAGAACCAGTCGTGCTGCATCTTCATCGCCTTGATCACACCCGTGCTCACGGCCTCCTGGCCGTTGTAAAGGTGCACGAAGCCAAACATCTTGCCCCGGTAATACATCTCGGCGCACTTGTCTTCAAAGCGCCGACCCAGGGTCATATCGCGGTAGAGCATCAGGCCCTCATCCCGGCTCACCACCGCAGGTGTGGAGGGATAGAGATTGAGCAAACGCTCGGCGTGCAGGCCCACCGCATTCACATCAGCGGAGCAGGCCGGAGCTCCGTTGCTGGCGACGCTCTGGCCAAGATCTGCCTGTGTCATGCGCGGTTTCCGGCTGTCCGGCCACTACTGATGCTGGGGCGACTGTACGGGGTCCATCACCGAACGGTGTGCGGGATGAGGCCAAAACCTCAGACCCTGACTACAGTCACGCCCAAGCGCACCGGGCGGATTGGAACTGCCGATCGACCATTTCCGGCTGCTCGGGGTGAGCGCCACCACCGACAGTGAAACGGTGCTGCGCACCCTGCAGCAACGCTTGGATCGCGCGCCGGATCAGGGCTTCACCATCGACACGCTGCAGGGGCGGGCCGAACTGCTGCAGGCAAGCGCTGAACTGCTCAGCGATGAGGACCGCCGCCAGAACTACGAGCGCGAGCTCACCGCCATCGCCGACACCGGTGAAGGCTCCATTGCCGCTCTTGAAATTCCACCCTCCCGCGAGGTGGGCGGCCTGCTGCTGCTGATGGAAGCCGGTCAGGCCCAGGAAGCCTTTGAAGCCGCCAGCCGGGGCCTACAACCACCCCAGGCCCCGGCCCTAGGCAGCAGCCGCGAAGCCGATCTCACCCTGCTCGCGGGTTTGGCCTGCCAGGCCGCCGCCGCTGATTTCCGCAACCAACGCCGCTACGAAGCCGCGGCCCGCACCCTGCAGCAAGGCCTTCAGCTGCTGCAGCGCATGGGGCAGCTGCCCGAGCAACGCCGCCAACTCGAGCGCGAGCTGAAGCTGCTGCTGCCCTACCGGGTGCTCGATCTGATCAGCCGCGATCTCTCGGCGCTCACCGCGCGCCAGGAAGGGATCCAGCTGCTGGAACATCTGGTGCTGCAACGCGGCGGCCTCGAAGGCGAGCTCGACCCCGACTTCCCCCAGGCCGAATTCCAGCCGTTTTTCAAACAAATCCGCCAGTTCCTCACGGTGCAGGAGCAGGTGGATCTGTTCAGCTGCTGGGCGGAGGCCGGATCCGCCACCGCTGATTTCCTGGCCAGCTTCGCCCTCACCGCCGCTGGCTTTGTGCAGCGCAAACCCGAGCGCATCCAAGCTGGCTTCCAGCGCCTGCAATCCGGCGGCCAGCCCGGCATGGAGGTGTTTCTGGCCTGCCAGCAGCTGCTGCTCGGCCAGGTGGAGCAAGCCCAGACCCTGTTCGATGCCGGCGCCGATGAGGCCCTGCGCCAATGGGCCCATGAGCAAAGCGAGGATCCCCTAGCCCGGCTCTGCGCCTACTGCCGCGACTGGCTGAGTCGTGAGGTGCTGCCCGGCTTCCGCGACATTGATGCCGATGCCGACCTCGAGGCCTGGTTCGCCGATCGCGATGTGCAGGCCTACGTAGAGCAACAAGACCGCATCCGCGGCCGACTCAGCAGCAGCGTTGCCACCGCGTCCGTGCCCGAGCCCGCGCCAGCCGCCGCCGACACACCGCAGGAGCTGCCCGCCTGGCCTGAGTTCAGCCTCGAGCCCCCGGCCGCAGACCCTGACACCGCTGCGGCGGTCACCGACGAGGACGACGACCTCTGGGATGGCCCCCAGTGGCGCCTGCCGAACCTGCAGCTCCCGGCCATGCCCGCCCTGGCGGACCTTCCCCGCTGGACCCTGCCCGCCGCCGGGGGGGCTGTGCTGGTGATCGCCCTGGGCGGTTGGCTGCTGCTGCGGCCCCGCACCGAACCCGCGCGGCCCTTGCCGGTGGAGCCGGCCGAACAAGTCCAACCGCCCGCAGCGCCACCAACCCCGCCGGCACCCGTGGCTCCGAGCTTCCCCCTCACTGCCGCCGATCCGAGCGAAACTCAGCTGCAGGAATTGCTCGAGGCGTGGCTGGAGGCTAAGGCCGCTGTGCTGGCTGGGGGCAATGCACCGCTGCCCCTCAGCGATCTCGCCCGCAGCTCCCAGCTGGCGCTACTCCAACGCCAAGAGCAAGCCAACCGCAGCGCTGGCGCCACCGAAACGGTGAAAGCCAGCGTGGAGAGCTTCAGCGTGAGCGAGCGCGGCCCCAACCGCATCGCCGCTCAGGTGACGCTGCGCTACAGCGACGAGCGCCGCAGCAGCAGCGGCGCCGTGCTCAGCCAGACCCCCTCCACCAGCCTCACCAATACGTATGTGTTTGCCCGCGATGGTGAACGCTGGCTACTGGCGGCCTTCAAGCCGGGCTAAGGGCGGCGGCTTTTTACGATCGCGCCACCAGCGGCTCACGCCGCCCGCCCCCAGCCGCCTGCGCACCTGATGTTCGACGAGCTTTCCCAGCGGTTTGAAGACGCGGTCAAGAACCTGCGCGGCCAGGGCTCGATCAGCGAAACCAACGTGGATGGCGCCCTGAAAGAGGTG
>NZ_JBIPMN010000167.1:0-5831 GCF_044369115.1 Vulcanococcus sp.
GGTGCTTGGCTTTGGTCAAGCCTCGGGAACTCGGAGCGATGAAGGTCTGCAGAACAAGCAAGTTGCGTGTGATATCACTCATCACACCACCTGAACCTCCGGATCCACCCGATGGGCCAGGTGTGCAACAGGCAGCATCAAGGCGCTGGGAAGGAGGCAGACGATCAGCTGCATCAGCTTGAGGGGATGTGTGCCGAAAAAGGTATTCATCCAAGCGCTTTGGCTAAAGACCGTCTGAACAATCAAGGTGGCTGTGATGCCAAGCGGCACGGCCGGTGCATCGCCGATCGCCCGCCATCCCAAGCGATGCAACAGCGGCAGGCGAGCATGCCAGTGGCTAATGCTCAGCAGGTAAACCAAATGAGCGCACACCAGCCCCTGCACCGCCATGGTGCGTGCCAGAGCGAGATCGTCTGTGGTTGTTTCCGCCCAGAGAAACAGCCCAAAAATCACAGCCCAGTTGAAGAGCGACACCACCATCACACGGCGGATCAAGGCAGGGGTTAGCAAGGGCTGCTGTGGAGGGCGTGGTGGTTGCTGCATCAAGGCGGTGGCGGACGGCTCAAAGGCCAGTGCCAGCGACATCGTGAGCGAACAAATCATGTTGAGCCACAGCACCTGCAAGGCAGTCACCGGTAGAGGTGTGGCGATGATCGCGCTGAGCAGGATCGTCATCGAGGCCCCGCCGTTCACCGGCAACACAAAGGCCAAGGTTTTGCGCAGGTTGAGATATACCGTGCGGCCTTCCTCCACGGCGGCTTCGATCGTGGCGAAGTTGTCGTCTGTGAGCAGCATGTCGGCGGCCTGACGCGCCACCTCCGTACCGCCCCTACCCATCGCGATGCCGATGTCTGCCTGTTTCAGCGCCGGTGCATCATTCACCCCGTCGCCGGTCATCGCCACAACCTCACCATTGGCCTGAAGCGCACGCACCAGCTCGAGCTTCTGAGCAGGCGCCACCCGCGCAAACACACTCACCTGTTGCACCTGCTCTACCAAAGCATCGGGGCTGAGTTGAGCTAGCTGCCGCCCATCGATACCCAGTGCTCCATCGCCGATGCCGATCTGTCGGGCAATGCTCAGCGCTGTTTGTAAATGATCCCCTGTGATCATCTTCACCGCAATGCCGGCGGCCTGGCAGACAGCCACAGACCTGATGACCTCCGGACGCGGTGGATCCTGCATCCCCTGCAACCCGATGAAACACAAACCGGTGCACACGTGGCCATGCTCCAGTTGCTCCTGTTCTGGTTGGGCCTGACCAATCGCAAAGGCCAACACCCGTTCACCTTCTGAGGCCATGGTGGTGATGGCCGCCTCGATCAAGGGGGTATCCAAGGGATGAGGGTGGCCGGCGCTATCGAGTTGTGAGCTGCAGCGCTCCAACACAGCTTCCACAGAGCCCTTCAAAAGAATTCGCTCACTGCCATGCAGAGTTGCCATGAACTGCTGCTCGGATTCAAACGGAATCGAATCGCGGCGCGGATGAAGGGCGTGAGCCTGGCCATGATCCATACCCACGGAATGGGCGGCAGCCAGCAGCGCTGTTTCCGTTGGATCGCCCATCCAGACATCGCGCTCACTCGGGCGGGCGTCATTACACAGCAAACCTGCCAGGAGCGTTTCTTCCATCGCCAGGTTGAGGTGATCAAACCCACGGCCCGATGCCGCAGGCTCACCATTCCCCGGCCAGAGCTCCTCGAGAGCAAGGAGCTCGCCACCGGCGTAGAGGTGGCGCACCGTCATCCGGTTCTGGGTGAGCGTGCCTGTTTTATCGGAGCAAATCACCGTGGTACTGCCCAGGGCCTCCACAGCCGGCAGCTTGCGGATGATCGCTTGGCGTCGCGCCATGCGCTTCACGCCGATTGCCAAGGTGATCGTCACGATGGCAGGTAATTCTTCAGGGATGGCTCCTACAGCCAGGGCCACGGCACCATCGAACATCTCGTCGGCACCGCGGCCCCGCGCCAGACCCACCACGAAGTTGAGCGCTGCCATCACCACGATCACCTTTAACAGCGTGCGACTGAAGCGCGCGAACTGACGTGTGAGTGGTGTGCTGAGGCTGACCTGTTCCTGCAGTGATCGCGAAATGCGGCCCACTTCTGTGGCATCGGCCGTGGCCACAACAACACCATCGGCCTGACCTCCAGTGACATAGGTGCCCGCATAGGCCATGCCGACCCGCTCAGCTAGTGGGGCATCGGCACCCACAGCCAACGTGCCTTTCACGACGGGCATTGATTCGCCGGTGAGCGCTGATTCATCGGTTTGCAGCTGGCGTGCTGTTATCAATCGCAGATCAGCTGGTACCTTCACCCCGGGTTCCAATCGCACCAGATCCCCCTGAACCAGTTGCTCCGATGGAAGGCGTTGGGGAATACCACTGCGCACTACATCCACTTCGGTGCGTACAGCTCTGGCCAATGCTGCAATGGCACCTTCGGCTTTGCTTTCCTGCACAAACCCAATGACAGCATTGATCACCGTGACGCTGATGATCACCAAGGCGTCACGGTGATGGCCAAACACCGCTTTCACACCGCCAACAACAAGCAGGCTGATCAACAGTGGATTGTTGAACTGACTGAGCAACCGCAGCAACGGTGGCGTACCACCCTTCTCTTGCAGCTGGTTGGGGCCATCGCGCAGTAAGCGTCGCTGCGCTTCGGAATCATCAAGGCCTCTGGCTGCGTCGCTGCCCAGAGTCCGCAAGACATCCGAGCAGATGTGGGCATAGGCTTTGCTCGTCACCAGATCCATTGCGTCAGCTCAGCGTTCATGCGCCTTTGCGCAGTGTTACTAGGGCTTGAGGAAGAGGCGCACAGCAGAAGAAGCGCGGTGCCGCTGCGCTGGATGCGTATCAGCCGGGCAGCTCTGGACATCAACGCTGTCCCAGAGACCGTGAAGCGCTCTGATGGCATCCATGGGCCTGACGCACGTGCTCGCGCTGCTGCTCCTGCCAGGCACGCTGCAGGGCGAAATCGGCCTCCACCTCATCCACCTCATACTCCAGCACTGACCAGCGCATCGGAGGGGAAGCCCTGGGTCTCTCAGGATGCCAACCGTGGCTGAGCTGTGCGAGGTTACGTTCAACACACGTTTCTTCGTCAAGCAGGCCAGCCAAGTCGAAGATGAAGCGCAACCAATAGAGTTCTGCCAAATGATCTTGCGGCGTATTGGCAAGCATCGATTTCGGTTGCGTTTCAGCTTGCACACGATGGACCTGCCCCATCTCGATCTGAGCTCAGATGCGCTGCCGGTAAAGGGATGCTTCCCAGCACGTCTAAACAATTGAAGGCTCGTTAATGCAGCTCACCAAGATATGTTCGCGATCCACCCCAGCCTTTATCACGACTGGGCCGAGTCGCAGATCTCTGTTCGATGGGTACATAGCCAACAGAGACCCCAAAGGTTCTTGAGCGTCCGTTGCGATCCAATCCGGTAGTTCCAACTATAAGAACCTACACAACTGCTCCAGAGTGGTGTTTACATGGAAGCTGAACTGGAGAGCGTGTGGGAGACAGAGTGGTTCCGGATCGGGGTCAAACAAGCGATTGATCAAGAGTTCAAGGCTCATGCGCATCGCCACAAAGACATGATCACCGGTCATCAACAGCGTTGTGCCCCGAGGCATGATCACATTGCGATCCCGCACGATCAGCGAGACCACAACGCCATCCGGCAGGGCTAGATCCCGCATTCTCTGACCCGACACGTAAGTTCGAGGCTTCACCGTGTAATCAAGGATTTCCCCATCCACCTGCCTTAAGGCGTTGATCTCAACGGACAGGGCTGGGTTTGGATCTGCAGGCCGACCGATTTTGAGCCAACGGACTACAAGGGGAAGCGACCAACCCTGCGTGATCGCTGAAACCAGCACCACAAAGAACAGCGCGTTGAAGATCAGCTGACTCTGTGGCACCCCGGCCATCAACGGGAAGGTGGCAAGCGTGATCGGCACGGCACCTTTGAGTCCAACCCAGGACAGAAAGGTCAGCTCTCGGCGGCGAAAGCCAAAGGGCCAGGCAGAGGTCCACACAGCAAGCGGCTTAGCGAGGAGGATCAGCACAATGGCAATCATCAGGCCCTCCCACGCCACAGCGAGGAGGCGGGTTGGGAAGCTCAGCAGTCCTAACATCACGAATAGGACGATTTGTTCTAACCAGGCGATTGCATCGTGAAAGGAAGAGATGCCACGCCGAAAAACCATTGAGCTACTGCCTAAAACGATACCTGCGATATAAACAGCAAGGAATCCACTGCCTCAAAACACCGCCGCCAAGCCAAAAGCAACTAAGCCAAAAGCCAGTGCCAGCAGGGGATAGAGGCCTGGGTAAACCAGGTTGATGCGATGAATAGCGGCAGTGGCCAACCTCCCAACAGCCAAGCCGGCCAGGATTCCGATACCGAACTGTGTGACGAATAACAGGGCGAGGTCTTGAGCCGAATTAGCGTCACCGGTGCTCACACCGATCAGCCCCAGGGTCAGGAAGATCGCCATCGGATCATTGGATCCGCTTTCGGCCTCCAAGGTCGAAGTCAGACGCTCCGGCAATTTCAGTCCACTGGTGCGGAGAACCTAAAAAATGGCCGCCGCATCGGTTGAGCCGACAATGCTGCCCACCAAGAGCCCCTGCAGCCATTGCAACTTCAGCACCCATGCCGCCGCCAGACCTGTAAGCAAAGACGTCAGCAACACTCCGAGGGTGGAGAGCGCTAGTGCAGGCCGCCAAACCCTTTGAACAGCATCCAAGGAGGTGCGCATGCCACGATCAAACAGAATCAAGGCGAGGGCGACACTGCCGACGCTGTTAGCCAGCTCATGGTTCTCAAAGGGGATGCGTCCAAGCCCCTCGGAACCCGCCACCATGCCAAGGGAAAGGAAGAGCACGAGGACTGGGACACCGAGCCGAGCGGAGAACTTGCTGGAGGCAATGCCCAACAACAGGAGTACACCAGCCAGGAGCATGGCCAGGTTGATCCACATGCGCTTGCCCCCTTTCCGATTAGTCGAGCTTCGCTCAGGTCCTCTCGACCAGCCAGCCATGCAGGGCGCAGTCCTGCCGGGCGAACGCGGGGGGGTATCCCCAGCCGCAGATCACCACCCGGGTTGGCCAGCACCCGAGTACGACCGCTCTTGCACTGGCGCGTGCACTCAGTTTCAGCAAGGTCGAAGAGCTCCGACCCGAGTCACAGACCAGAGCGGCCAATCCCTCGCACGGCTCTAAGCAAAATCCCCCCACTCATTCTGTTGCGAAGCGCTCTCAATCAGCGATGAAGCGCTTGTGACAACGGCTGTGGTGTGGAGCCAGGCCTTGATGCCCTACTGGTTCGTAGCGGTCTCAATCCGATCAATGCTGACTGACCGGAGCCGGGGATGCCGCGCATCATGTGAGGAAGCCAGAATATCAACCCTCCCCTAGGGCAGATCTACTAGAGATATGGGGGACTATGGCCAGGACCGTTCTTCGCTTGCTTCCCGATGTGTTACCTGGCATCTGGCCGTTCCGCAGCCGCTGCCCTGCTCGTTCCGGCTGCCCTGGGCTGCAACCTCGGGGTTTCTGCCGCTGAGCGCGGCAGCGTGAGCTTCTCCGGTTTTGAGCAATACGGCGCCAGCGCCGAGCAGGTGACCTCGATCACCCAGTTCTCCGACGTGCAGCCCACCGACTGGGCTTATCAGGCTCTGAGCAACCTGATCGAGCGCTACGGCTGTGTGGCCGGCTACCCCAACGGCACCTACCGCGGCAGCCGTGCGATGACCCGCTTTGAAGCGGCCGCCCTGCTGAACGCCTGCCTCGATCGGATCACCGAAGTGACCGACGAGCTCA
>NZ_JBIPMN010000071.1:0-12292 GCF_044369115.1 Vulcanococcus sp.
GGCGCCGGTGTCCGCCAGCCAGGCGGTCATGGCGGTGAGGTCGGTGGGTTTGCCCTGGCCGTGCAGCATCAGGGCGGTGCGATAGATCTCGCGGTGGGCCGTGAGATAGAAGGCCTCGGGCTGCAGCACATCCGCCACCCGGCCGATGGCGTCGGGATCCAGCAGGATGCCGCCCAGCACCGCTTCCTCGGCTTCGAGGTTTTGCGGCGGCACGCCATCCGGCATCGCCTCGAAGCTGGCCTCGTCGCGGGGCCGCCCCCGTGAGCCCGGCCGGCGGCCCTGACCCTCCTCGGGATCGAGGTTGCTGAGGGGAACGCTCACCATGGCCGGGGTGCCGCCGAAGAGGGGTGGTAGGGAACAAAAAACCGCCAGACCCTGCAGGGCCTGACGGCAAAGGGGATCACCATTCTCCTGTCACGGTCGCGAGCTGCAACCCGTGGATGGCGACCGATGAGCAGATCGCCTGGATCAGTGGCTCACCACTTCCAGGTTGATTTCAGCGGTCACTTCGCTGTGGAGCTTCACCTGCACCTTGTAGGTGCCGGTGCGGTGGATTTCGGGAACGGTGATGTCGCGGCGATCCACCTCTTTCTTGGTGGCGGCCTCGATCGCTTCAGCCACGTCGCCGTTGGTCACGGTGCCGAACAGCACGTCGTCGCCGCCGGTCTGCTTCTTCACGGTGAAGCGGCCGATGGTGTCGAGGGCGGTGCGGAAGGCCACGGCCTCAGCCTTCAGGGCGGCCTGGCGCTCGGCTTCCTTGGCGCGGCGGTGCTCCACCTGACGCATCACCGCGGGGGTGAGGGGCACAGCCTTGCCTTGGGGTAGCAGGAAGTTGCGGGCGTAGCCGGGGGCTACCTCCACCAGATCGCCGTCCTTACCCAGGCTGAGGACGTCCTCGCTGAGGACCACGGAAACGCGCTTGGCCATGGGATCTACGAACTAACGATCAACGGATGGGCGATGGGTCAGCCTACGCCACAGGTGCTTGAGCACCTTTCGTCAGCGGCGCTGGCAGTCGCACCTGGGTGGCCAGGCCGAGGCGCTGCATGGCGCGGATGTGCAGCCAGGTGAGGTCGGGCTCGCGGCGGCCCCAGCCGTGGCGAGCGGAGTGGGGATAGGCGTGGTGGGTGTTGTGCCAGCCCTCGCCGAAGGTGAGCGCGGCCACCCAGGGGTTGTTGCGAGAGCCGTCGCCGCTGTCGTGGAGCACGTAGCCCCAGCGGTGGGTGGCGGAGTTCACCAGCCAGGTGGCGTGATACACGAGCACCAGGCGCAGCGGAATGCCCCAGAGCACCAGGGCCCAGCCGCCGGCGCCGGTCACGGTGCCGATCCAGAACAGCAGGCCGGCCAGGGGCAGCTGAAGCGCCAGGAAATGGTTGTTCAGCCAGCGGTAGTACGGATCGGCGGCCAGGTCGCCCGTGAGGCGTGGGATGGCGCCTTTGGCGGGGATGGGGCGGAACATCCAACCCATGTGGCTCCACCAGAAACCGCGATGGCTGTTGTGGTGATCAGGTTCCGTATCGGAAAACTTGTGGTGATGGCGGTGCAGGCCCACCCAGTCGATCGGGCCGTGCTGGCAGCTGAGGGCACCGCAGGTGGCAAAGAAGCGCTCGAGCCAGAGGGGCACCCGGAAGGCGCGATGGCTGAGCAGGCGGTGGTAGCCGATGGTTACGCCCAGACACGCCGTGACCCAATAGAGAACCGCCAGGGTGCCGATGGCGGTGAGGCTCCAGAACTGGGGGAGCAACGCCACCAGGGCGAGCGCGTGGAGGGCGCCCATGAAGAGGATCACGGCCCAGTCGCGCCCCTGGGGTTCGGAGGTTACTGGTGCGATGCCATGGTTTGCGCCGCGCGGCCGGTGCAGGTGCTGCACGCTGCCGGGGCTGGTGATGGTGGCCGTCATGGGCCCTCCGTTTGTTTCCGATAAAATGGTAGCAGTACGGATCCGTATCGAATGGATTACCGGAAAGAACTCGAAGCGGGTCGTGATGCGTTCGGGCATCTGATCAAGGCCTGGCATGAGCGCAACGGCTGGAGTCAGCGCGTGTTGCCGGCCCTGGCGGAGCGGCTGGATCTGGGCCGCGTGCACAACTCCCAGCTCTCGAACCTGCGCAACCGCAAGCTCGCCTCCCCAGGGCCGGAGCTGTTTGTGGCCCTGGGGAGGATCAACCAACTGTTGGCTCGCGAGGCGGGGGCTGGAGGCCCAGCGGCGTCGTTGGAAGAGCAGCTCGCCGACCAGCCGGAATTGCTCACGGCCCTGCAGGACTCGGCATTGCCGCTGCTGGCGGATGACGGCGCGGCCCTCGGGCCGGCTCAGTTGTTCGAGATCTTTGTGGGGCTGAGGTCGTTGCCGGCCGGCTTCGATCTGCGTATTCAGGCTGCGGAAGCGGCTGGGTTGAGCGCGGCCCTGGCGGAGTTGTTCACGGCCGGCCGGCCTTGGCGGATCTGCCGGGAGCAGGTGCTGGCGGCCTACCCCGCGGAGAAGCGTCAGCGGCGGGAACGCTTTGCGGAGGTGATGGCTGGTCAGCGTGATTTCAGCGCTGAGGAGCTGGATGCGGAGCTCCACGACCTGCGCCGCACCCTGGCGGCCCTTGGGGCCACCCAGGAGGAAGAGCTCAGCGCTGATCAGTTTCTGGAGCTACTTCGCCAAAAAGCCCGGATGCAGCAGCAACCGGGCTCGGGGGATGCGGAACCGGATCTGGCGGAGGCGATCCGTCGCCAGCTTCAGGCGGGGTAGCGGGCCTCGCGAATGCGTTTGGCCCAGCCCAGGCTGCGCAACAGTTTGATGTGCTGCCAGGTGATGTCGAACTCAAACCAGCGCAGGCCGTGGCGGGCGCTGGAGGGGTGGGCGTGGTGGTTGTTATGCCAGCCTTCACCAAAGCTGAGGATCGCCACCCACCAGCAGTTGCGCGAGAGGTCGGGGCAGTCGAAGTTGCGGTAGCCGAAGGCGTGGGTGGCGGAATTCACCAGCCAGGTCACGTGATACACGAGCACCAGGCGTAGCGGGATCGCCCAGAGCACCAGCCCCAGGCCGCCGCCGTGAATCTGGGCCGCGTTGCCATACCAATAGAGGGCAGCGCCGAGAGGCAGCTGCAGCAGCAGGAACCAGCGATCCAGCCAGCGGTAGAAGGGATCTTGGAGCAGGTCGCCGGTGAAGCGATGGAGCTCCTTGATGGCGGGGATGTCGTGCAGCATCCACTCGCTATGGGCCCACCACAGGCCGCGGGCGGCGTCGTGGTGGTCGTTGGGTTGGTCGGAAAACTTGTGGTGGTGGCGATGTAGGCCCACCCACTCGATCGGTCCGCTCTGGCAGGCCAGGGTGCCCATCAGCACCAGCGCCCGCTCCACCCACTTCGGGGCCACGAAGCTGCGGTGAGCCACCAGGCGGTGCAGGCCCAGGGTTACGCCGAGCACGGTGGCCCAATAAAGAATCGCCAGCGCCGCCAGGCCCTGCCAGCTCCAGTACTGGGGCAGCAGTGCGAACACGGCGCCCACGTGGATGGCCAGCATGAAGCCGGTGGTGCCGAGCTTGTATTTGCGCTGGCTGCGGGGCAGTGGCGCACGGGGCACCACCAGCGCTGCCCGCATCCGGGCTTCCTGGGCATCGCTGTAGCTGCCTGACCCACCCTCCAGGTCAACGCTGACGCGTTGGGTGGGTGCCGCGGAAGCGGCATCTGCGGCTAAGACCAAAGTGAACTCCTAGAGGATGCGCAGGCTCCGGTTCGCTTGTGGGTCCCTGGGGACCAACGCACCACTGGCCTGGGGCGCTGGCAGCAACCAGAGGCTGTAGCCAAAACACCAATCCGAAAAAATCTAGACGGATGGTGCACCGTCACGCGCCCGGCAGCATGGGGATCCGTTGCGACTTGCCATGACCGCCTCCCTCCAGGCCTGGGCGGCCAATCAGCTGGGTGCAGCCCTGGAGCGCACAGCTCCTCTGGCCCGCGAGCGCCGAGCTGGTGTGAAGCCGCGGCTGGAACGGGTGCTGGCGGCATTTGCGGCGGAGCGGCTGGGGGTGCACCACTTCGCCTCCGTGAGCGGGTATGGGCACGGTGATCTGGGCCGTGAGGTGCTCGATCGCGTGTTCGCCCGGGTGCTCCAGGCCGAGGCCGCCGCCGTGCGCCTGCAATTCGTGAGCGGCACCCACGCCATTGCTGCGGCGCTCTACGGCGTGCTGCGCCCCGGTGATCGCTTGCTTGCCCTCACCGGCCGCCCTTACGACACCCTCGAGGAGGTGATCGGCATTCGCGGCTGTGGCCAGGGCTCCCTGGCGGAGTTCGGCATCGCCTACGACGAGCTCGATCTGCTGCCCGATGGCACGGTGAACGAGGCGGGCATCGCCGAGGCCCTGGCGCTGCCCACCCGCATGGTGCTGATCCAGCGCAGCTGCGGCTACAGCTGGCGCCCTTCGCTCACGGTGGAGCAGATCGGCCGGCTGGTGGAGCGGGTGCAAGCGATCCAGCCCGGTTGCCTGGTGTTTGTGGACAACTGCTACGGCGAGCTGGTGGAGCTGCAGGAGCCCACCGCCGTGGGGGCGGATCTGATGGCGGGCTCCCTGATCAAAAACCTCGGCGGCACCATCGCTCCCACCGGCGGCTATGTGGCGGGCCGCGCCGAGCTGGTGGAGCAGGCCTGCTGCCGGCTCACGGCGCCAGGCATCGGCAGCGAGGGCGGCACCGGCTTCGACCTGCACCGCCTGCTGTTTCAGGGGTTGTTCCTGGCGCCGCAGATGGTGAGCGAAGCCCTGCTCTGCGCCGAACTCACCGCCGCTGTGTTCGAGGGGCTCGGCTATGCGGTGAAGCCGCTGGTGGGTGGGGTGCGCAGCGATGTGATCCAGGCAGTGCGCTTCGGTTCGCCCGAGCCGCTGAAGGCGGTGTGCCGTGCCTTCCAGGCCTGCTCGCCGGTGGGCAGTTATCTCGATCCGGTGCCGGCACCGATGCCCGGCTACGCCAGTGAGCTGGTGATGGCCGGGGGCACCTTCATTGATGGCAGCACCAGCGAGTTCTCCGCCGATGGTCCGCTGCGCGAGCCTTATGTACTTTACGCCCAGGGCGGCACCACCCAGGCCCACGCCGAACTGGCCCTGGAGCGGGCGCTACTGGCGCTTGCGCCGCCGGATGCTTGCTGATTCCGTGCGGTCTGTACAGAAGCCTGAACAGTGTTGCGGGAGTTGGTCTGCTGAAGGCTTCTCAGCCCGCCTCCGCCGATTTCCGACAAACTGCTGCACAGCGATCCGCCCAGGCGGCCCCATGGCCCTCAGCTACCCCAACGACTGCCGTTACGCCGATAGCCACGAATACGCCCGGGCGGAGGGTGAACTTGTGCGCATCGGCATCAGTGCCTTCGCTGTCGATCAGCTGGGCGACATCGTGTTTGTGGAGTTGCCCGAGGTAGGGGCGGCCCTCAGCCAGGGCAGCAGCTTCGGCAGCGTGGAATCGGTGAAAGCCGTGGAAGAGGTGATCGCACCGATCAGTGGCTCGATCGAGGCCCGCAATGAGGCGGTGCTCGCCAGCCCGGAGGAGCTGCAGAACGATCCCTACGGCGAGGGCTGGTTGCTGCTGGTGCGGCCCAGCGATCCTGCGCAGCTGCAGGGTCTGATGGATGCGGCCACCTACAGCGCCAAGGTGGATGGCCACTGATCACGGCGCGGGGCTCAGCCCCTTTGTTGCCCGCCACATCGGCCCCACCGCCGCCGAGCAGGCCACGATGCTGGCCGATCTGGGGCTCGGCTCCCTGGAAGAGTTGATTGCCGAGGTGGTGCCGGAGGCGATTCGCCTCGATGCCGCCGCCGCTGCGGAGGGCTTGCCAGCCGGCTGCGATGAGGCGCAAGCCCTGGCGGAACTGCAGCAGATCGCTGCCACCAATCAGGTGCGTCGCAGCCTGATCGGGCTCGGCTACCACGACTGCATTACGCCGGCGCTGCTGCAGCGCCACGTGTTTGAAAATCCGGCCTGGTACACGGCCTACACGCCGTATCAGGCTGAAATCAGCCAGGGACGCCTCGAGGCGTTGCTCAACTTCCAAACCCTGATCAGCGAGCTCACCGGGCTGCCGATCGCCAATGCTTCCCTGCTCGATGAGGCCACCGCCGCCGCCGAGGCGATGAGCCTGAGCTATGGCGTTTGTGGCGACGCCGACGCCAGGCGATTTCTGGTGGACGCCGAGGTGCTGCCGCAGACCTGGGCTGTGCTCCTAACCCGCGCTGAACCGCTGGGCATTGAGCTCGTGCGCGTTGATCCGCAGCTGCTGCAGGCGGCTGCGGCCAGCGCTGAAGCCCCCTTCGCGGGGGCGTTTGGAATGCTGCTGCAGCTACCCGGGGCAGGAGGTGGGCTTTGGGATCCCACCGATCTGATCGCCGCTGCCCGCGCGGCGGGTGTGCTGGTTACCGCTGCGGTGGATCCGCTCGCCCAGGTGTTGCTGAAGCCTGTGGGGGAGCTGGGGGCTGAGATCGCCATCGGCAGCAGCCAGCGTTTTGGCATCCCTCTCGGGTTCGGCGGACCCCACGCCGCCTTTTTCGCCACCACCACCGCCCACCAGCGCCGCATTCCGGGCCGCTTGGTGGGCCAGTCGGTGGATGCGGAGGGTCGTTCGGCCCTGCGCCTGGCTCTGCAGACCCGTGAGCAGCACATCCGCCGCGACAAGGCCACCAGCAACATCTGCACGGCCCAGGTGCTGCTGGCTGTTCTCGCCGGGTTTTACGCCGTGCACCACGGGCCCGAGGGCCTCGCTGCGATCGCCCGCCGAGTGTTGGTGTTGCGGGAGCTGTTGCGCCGTGGCCTGTCTGAGCTGGGGCTTCACAGCGAATTGGGCTCCGGCTTTGACACCTTGCGGCTGTGCACCCCTGCGGCGGCCGAGCTGTTGGCCGCGGCGGAAGCCGCTGGTTTCAACCTGCGCCCTGAGTCGGGCGGTCTTGCCATCAGCCTCGATGAGCGCAGCAGCCTCGCAGAACTGCAGCAGCTACTCGAGGCATTGGCGCCTGTGGCTGGGCCCAACCCGGCGCTTCAGCTGGTGGATCTGGAGGCGCAGCTCCAGCAGGAGCTGGCGGCTGCCGGCGCCAGCGAGGCGCCCGAACAGGTTGTCTGGGCTGATGCTGTGCCCCGCCGTGAGCGCCCCTGGCTGCAGCAGGAGGTGTTCCACCACTACCGCAGCGAAACCGAACTGCTGCGCTACATCCAGCGCCTGGCGGCCCGCGATTTCTCGCTGGTGCACGGGATGATCCCGCTCGGCAGCTGCACGATGAAGCTCAACGCTGCCGCTGAGCTGCAGCCGGTGAGCTGGCCGGCCTTTGCAGGGCTCCATCCGTTTGCCCCTGCGGCCCAGAGCGCCGGCTACCGCCGCCTGGTGGCCGACCTGGAGCGCTGGCTGGCGGCAATCACCGGCTTTGCGGGGGTGTCGTTGCAGCCCAATGCCGGTTCCCAGGGGGAATACGCCGGTTTGCTCGTGATCCGCGCCTGGCAGCGCAGCCGCGGCCAGCAGCAGCGCAACGTGTGCCTGATCCCCACCAGCGCCCACGGCACCAATCCCGCCAGCGCCGTGATGGCAGGCATGCAGGTGGTGCCTGTGGCCTGCGACGGGCAGGGCAACATCGATCGCGCCGATCTCCAGGCCAAAGCCGAGCAGCACAGCGATCGGCTGGCGGCGTTGATGGTCACCTACCCCTCCACCCATGGGGTGTTTGAGCAGGGGATTCAGGAGATCTGCGCCCTTGTTCATGCCCATGGCGGCCAGGTGTATCTCGATGGCGCCAATCTCAATGCCCAGGTGGGTCTGGCCAAGCCGGGCCTCTACGGCGCCGATGTGTGCCATCTCAACCTGCACAAAACCTTCTGCATCCCCCATGGCGGTGGCGGCCCAGGGGTGGGCCCGATCGCCGTGGCGGAGCATCTGCTGCCGTTCCTGCCCGGTCACCCCCTGGCCGAACACTGCGGCGGCGCGCAGCCAATCGGGCCGGTGAGTGCTGCCCCCTGGGGCAGCGCCAGCATCCTGCCGATCAGCTGGATGTACATCCGCTTGATGGGTGGCGCAGGATTGCGCCAGGCCTCAGCGGTGGCCTTGCTCGCCGCCAACTGGTTGGCGGAGCGGTTGGAGCCCCACTTCCCGGTGCTCTATCGCGGTGCCGGCGGCCGGGTGGCCCACGAATGCATCCTCGATCTGCGGCCCCTGAAGCGCAGCGCCGGCCTGGAGGTGGATGATCTGGCTAAGCGCCTGATGGATTACGGCTTCCATGCCCCTACCGTGAGCTGGCCGGTGGCCGGCACGGTGATGGTGGAGCCCACCGAGAGCGAAGGGCTTGCGGAGCTGGAGCGTTTCGTTCAGGCGATGACGGCGATTCGCGCCGAGGCTGCGGCGATCGAGGCCGGTGAGAGCGATCCAGCCGACAACCCCCTCAAACGGGCGCCCCACACCCTCGCGGCGGTAACGGCCGACCACTGGGATCGCCCCTACAGCCGCGCGCAGGCTGGTTATCCGGCTGGTGAACACCAGCTCGCCAGCAAGCTCTGGCCGGCGGTGGCGCGCATTGATAACGCCTTCGGCGATCGCAATTTGGTGTGCACCTGCCCATCAGTGGATGAACTGGCGACACCAAGTTTGAGCAGGGCTTGATTGTGGCGTGTTTGCGTTTAGATTTCGCCGGAACGAAAAATGCGGAATTTCTTTTCGCAACCACCCTTGCTTTTCCTGCAGGATCTGCTGCAACTGCAGGGATCACTGCGGATCGGGTGACACCGGTATCGGGGAGCAACCATGAGCGCTGACGACCACGGAACCACGCTGATCAACACGTCGCTCACGGCGGAGGGCAGAGGTCATGCCGATCTCTCACTGCCCACCCTGGCCAGCGGAGAAACCCTGCGCGTGGAAGGAACCAATGTGGTGAGGGTTCCCTTCGGCGTGCGCCGTTCGCGCCGCAGCCGCCCGGCACGCCCGGAGCGTTGGGCCACTGTGGTGCTGCCGTTTGTGGCGGGTGGCTCGACCCCGCCTCCGCCTCAGGCGGCCTGATTCAGGCGCCAGTCGATCAAGGCCTTCACGTCGTCGACAGAGCTGGCGGGCGTGCGGAATGGCAGCAGGCTCATCGGGCTTCGTTCCGGACGCACTAGCCAGCTGAGGTCACTCTGGGGAATCAACACAAAGCCGCGGTAACGCACCACCCAGCGCTGGTGAGCGGGGTTGGGATCGAGAGCCGCCTGCATTGATCTCGCTTGCTGACCTCATCATTTGAGCGAGTCCTGCCCACTTCCTGCCGGAGTTTGCTTTTTCTTTAGGCTGAGATGAATAGGTCTTACAGGCGTAGACAATTAGGGGCCAGATCCATTGCTCTCACTGGCTTTGGCCGAATGAGCGCTGTTGGTCGCAAGAGGGCTCGTTTGTTTGCTGCGCTACAGCCTCGGGGCGTGATTTGTGCTTTGGCTGTAGAGGTGGGCTCCTAGTAATTGGCGCCGCTGCGCCGCTGGTGTACGGCCGTGGTGGCCGAAGCATCGAGCACCGAACCGGCCTTCGCTTCGGCATAGAGCAGCCAGTGGTCGCCACATTCCATTCGCTGCTTCACCGTGCACTCCAGCCAGGCCAGCGCCTCTGGCAGCACCGGCAGGCCGCCGGGGCTGTGCTCCAGCTCGAGCCCGGCAAAGCGGTCAGCGCCCGGGGCGAAGGGTTGCAGGAACTGCTTCATCGGCCCGGTTTCACGGCCCGAGGCCAGCACGTTGATGGCAAAGGCGTCGCCCACGTGCAACAGAGCTTCCACGGCCCGATCCTTGGCCACGGCCACCGTGAGGCCTGGGGGGGAGAAGCTGGCCTGGCTCACCCAGCTGGCCACCATGGCGCCACTGAGTTGGCTCTCGCCGCTGCCTTTCACGGTGGTGAGAACACACAGTGAGCCCACCACGCGGCCCAGGGCCAGTACGGCCGGATTGCTGCGGCTCTCACTCAGCCCACCGCCACTGGCGCGGCGCTGGGCCTTGCGCTGCTCGCTCTGCAGCTGACGGCCGAGGGCGGTGCCGGTTTCCTCGATGGTTTTGAGCGTGGCGGCATCAGGGCTGAACTTCACCTTGATGGGCTCGAAGGCAAAGCGGAAGCCGCCATCGCGCAACTTGCTCTCCAACAGATCGAGGGCTTCTCCGCTCCAGCCGAAGCTGCCGAACACCCCCACCGGCTTGGCGCGATCGCCCTCGGCAAGCAGCGTTCCCAGGGCCGACACGATCGGTGTGGGGGCGTGCCCTCCCAGGGTGGGTGAGCCAATCAGCACGGCATCGCAATTGCGAATGGCCTCGAGCAGTTTCTCGGTGGGTGTGAATTCGCAGTTGATGCTCTCCACCCGCACGCCGGTGCGGGAGACCCCCTGGGCCAGGCCATCGGCGATGGCGGCGGTGTTGCCGTAGGCGCTGGCGTAGAGCAGGGCCACTGAAAGCTTGGCGCGCTCCTGGGTTTCGCCCCAGCGGCGGTAGTCCACCACCAGGCTGCGCCAGCTTTCAGCAATGGCCGGGCCATGGCCTGGGGCGATCGTGCGGATCGGCAGCTCATCGATTCGATCGAGCACGGTTTCCACCTGGCGCACCATCGGTGCCATCAGGCAGTCGTAGAAGTAGCGGCGGTCTTCTTCGGTGTTGCTGCGGTTGGCTTCCGCCCAGGCTTCGGTGCAGAGGTGAGCCGCGAAGAACTTGCCGCTCATCAGCAGGCCACTGCTCTCCTCGAAAGCCATCAGGCCACCGGGCCAGCGGGGCGTGGGGGTGGGCAGCAGCTGGAGGCAGTGCCCATCGGCCCGCTGCAGCTCCAGCTCCCCGCGCACCACCTGCAGGGGTGGCAGGGGTGGACGTGCTTCCGGTTCCTCCGTGGCCGCTGCTCCAGGCGGGGCGGGTTTGCACTGATCCCACAGCTCCTTAAGCAGCTGTGCGCCCGGGTTGGAGCTGATCAGTTCCAGCTGAGGCCAGCGCTGCGCCAGCTGGCGCAGCAGCTGCACCCGGTTGGGGTTGGTGTGGCCCACCACCACCTGCAGCAGGGCGCTGGTGGGCACCAGGCTGGCCAAGGCCTCGAAATAGGGCTCGGCAAACGTGTTGCCCGGTGGATGCACAAGCAGGGCTGGGTCGTCGCCACTCGGCAGGAACAGGAAGCTGTTGGCCGTGGTGCCGCGCTCGAGCCCGTATTCCACTTCGAAGCGCAGGCGTTTGGGGCTGAGGCCCCGCAGGCACACCAAGCCGGGCTCGATCTCGAGCTGAATGACCCGGCGGTCGTTGGCGGTGCTGCTCATCAGTAGTGGTTCCCCACTTTGCGGTGGTGCACAGCCGTGTGGGCTTCCGTGTCGGCCACGTTGCCCTGCTCCACTTCGGCGTAGATGATCCAGTGGTCGGGCCCTTCCATGCGTTGCTGCACGCGGCAGCCGAGGAAGGCCAGTGCATCCCCGAGCACGGGGCCGCCTGCCGCCACGCCATCGAGGGTGGCCACTCCGGCGAAGCGATCGGCGCCGGGCGGGAAGCGCTTGAGGAAATGGCGCAGCAGCGGCTGGTGGTTGTCTTCCCGCAGGATGTTGAGCACGAAGCGATCGCCCACCTGCATCAGCGCTTCGATGGCGCGGTCTTTGGCCACAGCCACGGTGATGCCGGGCGGATCAAAGCTGGCTTGGCTCACCCAGCTGGCCACCATCGCGGAGGCCCGCTCTTCCTGGCGGGCTGTCACCACATACAGGCCGCCGGAGAGGCGCCCTAGCGCTTTGTCGAGGTCACCATCGAGGGCTTTCATGGCCGCGATCGTTTTGGCGCGGGTGAGCAGCTGGCCGAGGTCGGTGCCCGCCTCTTCGCAGCGCTGGTAATCATTCCCATCCGGTACTTGCCGGATGCGCAACGGCTCGAAGGCCTCCTTCTGGCCGAGGCTGCGCAGCTGGCTGGCCACCGTGTCGATCGGCTCGTCGTTGCCGCCGTAGGCGTCGTAGGTGGCCACCCATTGCTTGGGTTGCAGGGCGGCGAGCAGGGTGCCGATCGAGGCCTGTAGTTCGGCATCGGGGTTGGCGGGCCAGGTTGGCACCACCACGGCGCTGGCCTCGCCGATCAGGGCGCTCAGTTCCTGGGCGTCGGTGGCGCGCAGGTCTACCAGCTGCACCTGGGCCTCAGCCTTGCCGATGCCGCGGGCGATCGCCTGGCTGAGGCGATCACAGAAGCCGTATTGGCTCACATAGCAAACGGCGGCATAGGCCTCGCCCTTGCTGCGGCCCTCGCTCCATTCGCGGTAGTCGGAAAGCCAGAGGCTGAGGTGCTCGCGCAGCAGCGGTCCATGGCCCACGGCAATGGTGTTGATCGCCGGCAGCGCGTCC
>NZ_JBIPMN010000080.1:0-11997 GCF_044369115.1 Vulcanococcus sp.
TGCGGGCGTTGGGGCCCATCAGGCAGTCGTAATAGAAGCGGAAGTCCGGCGCGATGGCGCCGGGATCCACATCAAACACGTCGTCGGAGCAGTAGTGCAGGCCAAAGGCGTCGCAGGTGTAGAGGATGCCGGTGCCGTGATCGAAGGAGAAGATCGTGTCGGGCCAGTGCAGGTTGGGCGCGCTCAGAAACTCAAAGCGGTGTTGCACCCCGCTCTCGGGGTTGGTGCCCAGATCCAGTTCCTCACCGCTCTTCACCGCCCGGCTTTTGAAGGGGCGGTGCACCTGGTTTTCCAGGAACTGGATTGCCACCTTCGAGGCCACGATTTCGATCTCGGGATTGAGATCGATCAGATGGCCGATCAAGCCGGAGTGGTCGGGCTCGGTGTGGCTCACGATCAGGTGATCAATCGCCTTCGGATCGATCTGCTCCTGCAGCAGCGGCAGCCAGGTGCTCTCGAATTTGAGGTGGCTGCTGTCGATCAGGGCGGTGCGCTCACCCCGCACCAGGAAGCTGTTGTAGGTGGTGCCGTTGCGCAGACCGAACTCAATGTCGAAGCGGCTGCGATCCCAGTCGAGCGAGCGGATTGTGGTGGTGTCGGCTCCGATCGCCTCGCACTGCAGGCTCAGGCGGGGTGTGCTGGCAACAGCCGTCTCAGCCATGGTTCCGCGCGCGTTTGGCGCAACTGTAAGTAGGGCACATGGAGGAAGGGTCAGGGCACAAGGCTCAGCAAAAAAAGCCCCGGCGCTGAGGCCGAGGCTGGGTCCCGTCTCGTTTGGTGTGGTCGCGATGGCGGCTGGGTGCCGCGGTGCCTCGTTCAGCCCTCCACCTTCACGTTCACGCTGGTGAGGGTCTGGGCCTTGGGCACCTCCACCGTGAGCAGACCGTCGCGGTAGACGGCTTGCACGGCTTCGCGATCGATGCCGGAGGGGAAGCGGAAGCTGCGGCTCCAAGTGCCGTAGCGGATTTCGCTCAGCAGGGCGGCGGGGCTGGCTTCACTGCCCTCAGGTTGGGGGGCGCGGCGTTCGGCGCTGATCACCAGGTTGCGATCGGTGGCTTTCACATCGATCGAGTCGCGCTCGACGCCGGGCAGCTCCAGGCAGATGCTGTAGGCGGTTTCGGTTTCGTGCACCTCAGCGGCGGGCACGCGCTCGGCGGTGTGCAGTTGCTGCTCGAGGCGCTTGAACAGATCGGTTTCTAGGCGATCGAAAGCAGAGCGATCAAAAGCGGATTGGCGCAGGGTCAGCATGGCTGTTCCTCCAGGATGTGCGGGTGCGGGGTGTTCACCCGCAACGCCAATGTGCTCGGCCTGATTGATTGTGAGGAGGGCGAGAACCGACCCTCCCGGTGCGGTGCTCACACCCTCGGTTCGGCTGCTACGCCAGCGTTTTCGGGAGAGCCGAACACACGCTCACAGCCACCACCAGCTGCTGAAGGCGGCCGCCTGGCCGCAGGGCTGATCGCCGGGGCCCCAGAGGGTCCAGAGGCGGGCGTTGTGGATCTGGAAGCGGCGGCCGCTTTTGCTGATGCGCACGCCGGTGTAGCCCTCGCTGGCGTGTTGTCGCAGTGCTGTGGCGAGCATGCGGGCCCGATCGGCGCGCTCCTGCGGTTCGGCGGTGAGCCGAGAGGGCATGCTGATCAGTTCGGCCCAGGGGCGTTCCCAAAGCTGCAGGGCGGCGGCGTTGGCATAGATCAGCGCCGGATCGGCGCCGCCGTCGTGGGCGAGCACCACCGTGTCGGCCGCGAATAGCTCCTGGGGGGCATGTGGGCTTCCGGCGCCATCGCCGCCGGCGAGGAGCGGCCGGCCGAAGGCCCGCTCAAACGAGTTCAGGATGCAGCGGGCCAGGTGTTGTTTGCCCGGCGTGAGCCAGGGGGCGGCTGCCTGAGCGACGGCGAGACGGCGCAGGCGCCTGCGACGGGGTTTCGCCATCGCGTTCAGTTGTCGGCGCTGATGGGGGCGCTTCCGTCGCCGTTGCTGTTGTTGCTGCCGGCGGACATGGCGGTGGCCATGGCGCTGGTGCTGCAGGTGGCGCCTTGGGCTTTGAGGTGGTCCACGAAGTGCTTGGCGGCATCGGGGAAGCGGCCGTCTTCCGCCAGGGGCAGCGGGCCGGCTTCATCGAGGCCCGTATCGCCTTCCATCGCCGGGGTGATCACCACGAGGCCCGGATCGAGGGCCGCGCCGTAGCCCCACCAGCGGTTGGGATCGCGAATGGCTGCGGGGGCGGGATTGAGGGAGCCCTCGGCGGCTGGCTGCGGGGGTGCATCGGCTGGAGCCGCCTCTTTCGCCTCTTTGGCCTTTTTCGCCAGCAACGCCCGCCTCTGCACCGCCAGATCGCTCAGCAGCTGGGCGCGGGTGCGGCCCCGCAGCTGGAAGAGCACGAAGGGGTCTTCGCTGAAGCGCTCGCCCATCAGGTAATAGACGGCGCTCACGTGTTTGCAGGGGTTGATCTTGTCGGGGCAGGTGCATTCGCTGCGCACCTCCTGCAACTTGAACGGGAACAGGCGCCGGCCGCTGGCGGCGAAGGCGCGTTCGATGTCTTGCGGCATCACGCCCGCCAGCAGCTGGGCCGACCAGCGTGCTTTTTGGCCGAGGGCCTCGAGCACGTAGCCCCAGTCGTCGTCGCTGAGCACATCGAGCCAAAGCTTCACCTTGTAGGGGTCTTCGCCGCTGCCCTGCACGCGGGCGTGGACG
The DNA here is from genome assembly GCF_044369115.1 of Vulcanococcus sp. GTDB lineage: Bacteria > Cyanobacteriota > Cyanobacteriia > PCC-6307 > Cyanobiaceae > Vulcanococcus. The sequence goes on from NZ_JBIPMN010000080.1 coordinate 2,692, forward strand.
CGGCGGCCTTCAAAGCGGATCGAGAGCACGTTGCCGCTGCGGGCGTATTCCCAGGCGCGCTCAAGTCGTTTCTTGAAGCGGTAGCCGTTGATCAGCTCCATCCACTGCTCCACCCACCAGGGCTGCTGGCCCAGGCCCTGATCGCCCAGTTGGGTGGTGATGCCGTTGGGGGTGATGGTCATCGCGTCAGTCCTCGCTGAGGGTCACCAGGTCCTTGAGCTGGCTCACGTCCATGCCGCCGAGCCAGTCTTCACCGGAGCCCACGATGTCTTCGGCGAGTTTCGACTTCTCCTTGATCATCCGGTCGATGCGCTCCTCCACCGAACCGCTGGTGATGAATTTGTGCACCAGTACGCGGTTTTGCTGGCCGATCCGGTAGGCACGGTCGGTGGCCTGGTTTTCCACGGCGGGGTTCCACCAGCGATCGATGTGGAACACGTGGCTGGCGCGGGTGAGGTTGAGGCCCACACCGCCGGCCTTGAGCGACAGCAGGAATAGCTGCGGGCCGCGGGGATCTTCCTGGAAGCGATCCACCATCGCCTGGCGTTCGGCCTTGCTGGTGTTGCCGTAAAGGAAGGGCACCGGTTGCTTCCACCTCTGCTCCAGGTGGGCCTTGAGCAGGTGGCCCCATTCGGCGAACTGGGTGAACAGCAAGGCGCGATCGCCCGCTTCGATCACCTCCTCGAGGATCTCTTCGAGGCGTTGCACCTTGGCGCTGCGGGCGGCGAACTCCTTGAAGAAGCCCACATCGCTCGGGTCGGGATCCTGCTTGAGGGCCAGGGCCGGGTGGTTGCAGATCTGCTTGAGCTTGGTGAGCAGGGCCAATACCTGGCCGTGCTTCTGCCCCAGCGGCGCGCGGGCGATCGCATCGAGGCTCTCCTCCACGGTTTGGTTGTAGAGCTTCTTCTGCTCGGGGGCGAGCCCCACCCATTCGCTCAGCTCCACCTTCTCGGGTAGGTCGGAAATGATCGATTTGTCGGTTTTGAGGCGCCGCAGGATGAAGGGGCTCACCCGGCTCTTGAGATCCCGTAGCGACGACATATCGCCATAGCGTTCGATCGGTAGGCGATAGCGCTGGCGGAAGAAGGGTTCATCGCCGAGCACCTTGGGATTGAGGAAATCCATCAGCGCCCACAGTTCGCTGACGCGGTTTTCCACCGGTGTGCCGGTGAGGGCGATGCGGAAGCGCGGGCCGCATTTGCTGCCCCGGCCGGGGCGGCCCAGATCCCGCGCCGCCATCGACTGTTTGGCGTTGTGGTTTTTGATCGCCTGGGCTTCATCGATCACCACGCCCTGCCAGTCGATCGCCTCCAGCAGTTCGCTGTCGCGTTGGAGCAGGCCGTAGGTGGTGAGCACCAGATCCACGCCCTTGAGGGCCTTCTTGATCGCCTCGGGGCTATTGGGGCGGCGCGGGCCGTAGTGCTCGTTCACCACCATGTCGGGGGTGAAGGCCGCCGCCTCCCGCTTCCAGTTGGTGAGCACCGAGGTGGGTGCCACCAGCAGCACCGGGCGCTTCAGTTCCTCCTCGGCCTTGAGGTGTTGGATGAAGGCGAGCAGCTGGATGGTTTTGCCCAGGCCCATGTCGTCGGCCAGGCAGGCGCCCTGATCAAAGCGATGCAGGAAGGCCAGCCAGCCCAGGCCGCGTTCTTGATAAGGCCGCAGTTGGCCGGCGAAGCCGGGCGGGGCGGGCAGGGGATCGGGGGCTTTCTGCTGGTGGTACTGCTCGAGCACCGCCTGCAGGCGCGGCCCGGCGGTGAAGGCGTGCACCGGCAGGCGCTGCAGCGTTTCGCCTTCATTGCCGGTGATGCGCAGGGCGTCGTCGAGGCTGAAGGGGGGCTCGGCAGCGCAGAACTTCTCGGCGTTCTTGAGATCGAGGGGGCGCAGCTCGATCCAGGCGCCCTTGTGCTGCACCAGCGGGCTGCGCTTGGCCGCCAGCTTCTCGAGATCCTTCAGGTTGAGGGTGACGCCGCCGATCATGAATTCCCAGCGCCACTCGAGCGTTTCGCCGAGGGTGAAGCCGCGCGATTTCTCGGGGAGCTCCGCCGTGATGGCTAGGCCCAGGCGCGAGGCCAGGCCGCCCGAGAGGCTGGCAGGCAGCACCACGCCCACACCCACATCCCGCAGCCGGCTGGCGGCGGTGCGCACCAGCACGAAGGCCTCTGCCGGCGTGAGCTGCATCGCTTCCGGGGTGGCGGCATCGAGGCCCCGCTCGATCGGCTCAAACGCCAGCAGGGCCCGGCCCAGGCCCTCCAACAGCAGGGCGCCGGGCTGCTCCAGTTGAATTTCGCCCAGGGCAAGGCTGCCGTCGCCGGCACCCCACACGATCCCGGCGGGCACTCGCAGGGTGGGGTCGGCTTCGGCCTGCAGCCCAAAGCGCAGCTCCCACAGATCTTCCCCGTCCGGCGGGGTGAACAGCTCCAGGCAGGCGCGGGCGGGTTCCACCTTGCCGGCCACGGTTTCGCGCCAGTGGTGGCTGGCGATCGCCAGGCGTTCCTGGTCTTCTTCTTCGATCTGGATGCGGCCATCGTGGCTGGCCAGGCCCTCTTCCCAGGCCGCCAGCAGCGGATCGAGCCCCTCGCCGCCGGGGGCAAAGGCGTGGCGCAGCTGTCCGTCTACCAGCTTTTCCACGATGCTCGCCACCAACAGGCGGTTGGAGCGGGGCCGGCCGCAGGCCAGATGCGGTTCGGCGCTGGAGGCGGCCACCACCTGGGGCATGCGGATGGCCAGGTCTTCGAGGCGGCGGCGGTCGTCTTCGCGGTTGAGCAGCGGCAGCCAGCTGGCTTTGCCCTCGGCGGCATCGGGCAGCCAGCGGCCGCGGGCGATCAGGCTCAGGCACCAGCGCTGCAGATGGCACCACCAGAGCAGGTCGTCGCCCAGCCCCGCTTCAGCCGTGCCGGAGAGGGGTAGCTGGTTGAGCCATTCGGCGGCGGGGCCGGGCTTGAGGAACCAGCCCTCCAGCTGCCAGGGCCACCAGGTGAGGTCTTTGGGGAGTGGTTCGCCGGCCTGCAACGGCAGCCCGCTCCAGGCGCCGGCGCTCTCGCTCTTCTGGCCGCGGCTGAGCTGCTGCCGGCTGGGCAGCGTGAGAGTCACGGTGGCCTGGCGCAGGTCTTCCGACCAGAAGTGGTTGTCGTCGAGCCAGGTGGCCAGGTCGTCGAGGTTGAGGCTGAGGGGGTGGAACGGTGCTTCGCCGCTGGGGCTCACCGGCTCAGCGACACGCCAGGTATCCGCCCAGATGAACAGGCCCGCGCTGGGGGCCTTGCCCTTGGCGAAGCTGCCCCGAGGAACGACGGGCAGCCAGGTGGCATGCAGCAGGCTCATGGAGGCGGGGCCTGGGGAGTCAGGGGCGCCGGATCGCGGTGTGCCCTGCCGCGAGAACTCGTGGCAGAACCTGCGATCCGTGCAGCACCAGTGCGGCGCCGATCAGCGGCAGCCAGGCACGAACGAGTTCCATCATCACAGTTGGCGCGACCTGCGCCAAGGCCGGCAGCCAGGGTTGGGGCAGCGGCCAGGGGCTCAGGGGCGGTAGCGCCAGGCTGTGGATGCCGCAGACGGCACCCACGAGGCCCGCCTGCAGGTGGCTGTCGTCGGGGTCAGCCCGCTGCAGATGAAAGGCCAGCAGGCCGTAGAAGAAGCCGCACCCTCCGGCCCGCAGCGCCGCGGGCACACCAAAGGGCAGCCCCAGCAGCAGGGCGCTCAGCCCGGCCCCCAGCGCCCAGGCGATCGACTGCCACCGCAGCTGCGAGCGCGATGGGCTCGCCGTTGCGGTGGCTTCGCGGCTGCTGGTGGCGGCGGAGGGGGCGCTCATGCTGCGCGATCATGCCCGGTTCAGGCTTTTCTTGCTTCGCCATGGCTGCCGCCGCCCCTCGCACTGGTGCTGAGATCCGTGCGGCGTTTCTCGATTTCTACGAGCAGCGCGGCCACAAGCCGATGGCAAGCGCCTCGCTGGTGCCGGAAGACCCCACGGTGCTGCTCACCATCGCGGGCATGCTCCCGTTTAAGCCGGTGTTTCTGGGGCAGCAACAGCGGCCGGCACCCCGGGCCACCAGCTCCCAGAAGTGCATCCGCACCAACGACATCGAAAACGTGGGCCGCACGGCGCGGCATCACACGTTTTTCGAGATGCTCGGCAACTTCTCCTTTGGCGATTACTTCAAGGAACAGGCGATCCAGTGGGCCTGGGAGCTGAGCACTGGTGTGTTCGGCCTCAGCCCGAAGAACCTCGTGGTGAGCGTGTTCCGCGACGACGACGAGGCCGAGGCGATCTGGCGTGATGGGGTGGGGGTGAACCCCAAGCGCATCATCCGCATGGATGAAGCCGACAACTTCTGGGCATCCGGCCCCACCGGCCCCTGCGGCCCCTGCTCGGAGATCTACTACGACTTCAAGCCCGAACTCGGCGACGACGGCATCGATCTCGAGGACGATTCGCGCTTCATCGAGTTCTACAACTTGGTGTTCATGCAGTACAACCGCGACGCCGAGGGCACCCTCACGCCGCTGGCCAACCGCAACATCGACACCGGCATGGGCCTTGAGCGGATGGCTCAGATCCTGCAGGCGGTGCCCAACAACTACGAAACCGACCTGATCTATCCGCTGATTGAAACGGCGGCATCTCTGGCGGGTGTGGAGTACAAGGCCCTCGATGAGAAGGCCAAAACATCGCTCAAGGTGATCGGCGATCACTCCCGCGCTATCACCCAGCTAATCTGCGACGGTGTGACCGCCAGCAACCTGGGCCGCGGCTACATCCTGCGCCGCTTACTGCGCCGCGTGGTGCGCCACGGACGTCTCCTCGGCATCGACAAGCCCTTCCTCATTGCGATGGGTGAGGCGTCGATCACGCTGATGCAGAGCGCTTATCCGCAGCTACTTGAGCGGCGTGAGGTGATCTTGGCCGAGCTGGCTCGCGAGGAGGCCCGCTTCCTGGAAACCCTGGAGCGGGGCGAGAAGCTGCTGGCCGATGTGCTGGCTGCCAAGCCGAAGCAGATCTCCGGCGAACAGGCCTTTGAGCTCTACGACACCTACGGCTTCCCGCTGGAGCTCACCGAAGAGATCGCGGAGGAGCATGGGCTCACGGTGGATCTCGAAGGCTTCGAAGCAGCGATGGAGGCCCAGCGCCAGCGGGCCAAGGCGGCGGCGGTGAGCATCGATCTCACCCTGCAGGAGGCCATTGACCAGGTGGCGGGTGGTCTGGAGGCCACCGCCTTCCGCGGTTACGAGTTGCTCGAGCACAGCAGCTCCGTGCAGGCGCTGGTGGTGAACGGCGAACCGGCTGAGCGTGCCGTGGCTGGCGACAGCGTGCAGGTGGTGCTCGACACCACGCCGTTCTATGGCGAGGGCGGCGGCCAGGTGGGGGATCGTGGCGTGCTCAGCGGCGACGGCCCCGACGGCAACGGCCTGATCGTGGCGATCGACGCGGTGAGCCGGAACCGCAGTGTGTTCGTGCACAGCGGCCGCATCGAGCGCGGCACGCTCAGCGTTGGCGATGTGGTGCACGGCCAGGTGGACCGCGCCTGCCGCCGCCGCGCCCAGGCGAACCACACCGCCACGCACCTCCTGCAGGCGGCGCTCAAGCAGGTGGTGGATCCGGGTATCGGGCAGGCCGGCTCCCTGGTGGATTTCGATCGCCTGCGTTTTGATTTCCACTGCCCCCGAGCCGTAACCCCCGCTGAGCTCGAGCAGATCGAGAGCCTGATCAACGGCTGGATCAGCGAGGCCCACAGCCTCGAGGTGCAGGAGATGGCGATCGAGAAGGCCAAGGCCGCCGGCGCTGTGGCGATGTTCGGCGAGAAGTACGCCGATGTGGTGCGTGTGGTGGATGTGCCCGGCGTGTCGATGGAGCTCTGCGGCGGCACCCATGTGACCAACACCGCCGAGATCGGCCTGTTCAAGATCGTGAGCGAGAGCGGTGTGGCTGCCGGCATTCGCCGCATCGAGGCGGTGGCTGGCCCGGCGGTGCTCGCCTATCTCAACGAGCGCGATGGGGTTGTGAAGCAGCTGGGTGAGCGCTTCAAGGCTCAGCCAGGCGAGATCGTGGAGCGGGTGGTGCAGCTGGCTGATGAGCTCAAGGCCAGCCAGAAGGCCCTGACCGCGGCGCGGGAGGAGCTGGCGCTGGCGAAATCAGCGGCGCTGGTGGCTCAGGCAGTGGCCGTTGGTGAGCACCAGCTGCTGGTGGCCCGCCTGGATGGAGTGGAGGGCGGCGGTCTGCAGAGTGCCGCTCAAGGCTTGGTGGATCAGCTCGGCGACGGCGCGGCCGTGGTGATCGGTGGGCTGCCGGATTCCGCCGATCTGGGCAAGGTGATCCTGGTGGCCGCCTTCGGAAAGGCCGTGATCGCCAAGGGGCAGCAGGCGGGCAAGTTCATCGGCGGCATCGCCAAAGCCTGTGGCGGCGGCGGCGGCGGTCGGCCCAATCTGGCTCAGGCCGGTGGTCGCGATGGAGCCGCGCTGGATGGGGCGCTGGAGCAGGCCCGCACAGAGCTCACGGCGGCACTGGGCTGAGCACCAGCCGCTGCGCAGGAGCACCAACCGGATGGCGAACTGATCTTGGTCAGTGGCGCGCTGAAACAGCGGAGGAATCCTTCGGGTATCGATCGCTTGAGGAGCTGCATGCCATGGCCTCCAGCAGCTTTGCCATTCACGCCCGCCATCACTGGACCTTCCAGCTGGTGTTGCTCGGCAGCCGCCTGCGGCTGGAGGGTTGTTGCGACTCGGCCGAGCCAGATGGCGAACCACTGCATTGCTCCACCTGGCTGGAGCCTCTGGATGCCCCGCGCGATGTGGCCAACGCGCTGATCGAGCATCCGAGCTGCTGCGTTTAGATGTGCGGATTGCTCGGATCAGCTGTTTCAACCTGTGGTCGATGACAGGTCTTCTTGCTAGGAGGTGTGTGTCTGGCTAATTGTTCTGATGAATCTGGATTCTGAGTTCAAGACACCGGCACGCTTACTTGCACTGCTGGCGATCTGCTGACCGATCCAGCCCCTCCTTCAGAACTCAAGCTATGCCCAGGGGCTGTGGAATCCAGCTCCACCAAGCGGCAGTACAGGCACTCCAAGCCCGAAGCCAAAGCCGCCGAGTAGCACGGCAAGCCCTTGGGTGAATCCAATTCCGCCAGGCTTGATGCCGAAGCCAAAGCCGGCAGTGCCACCGAGTGGCAGCACGGCTACCCCAGCCCCAGCCCCAGCGGAGCCAGGGCAATCTCCGAAGGCAAAAGGCAAGAAGGGTGGAGCAGCGTTATTGAAGCCTTCTCTCTTTTGCCGCACTTTTACCAATCTTGCAACACAGCAAAAGGTTGTTGGTTTCCGTGCTGTTTTGACAGGTACTGATGCGAATGCCTTGGCCAGCCGACTCTCGCAGCAGCTGCGGTCCTATCAGCAGCAGGGCGGTAGCCTGTCGCGCTGCGTGTATTCGGGTTATCTCAGCCCGTCGCTCACGGCATCTCGCCTGAACGGTCAGCTGCCAACGGCGCTGATTCGCAAAGCGGATTCCTATCGGATGCCGATTTATGGGTCTTATCAGCAGTTTCTGTCTGCCAATGGTGGTCGAGCCGCCCGCTTTGGCCTGATTGCCTCGCAGCCATCCCTGCGGACGCAGTCGGGTCGTCAGATCGTCACGCGGATCACGGTGAATAATGCCTTGGTGTTATTTATTGATGCCAGAAATCAGCAATCATTCAAACTGGAGCCGGCAGGTGTTTCACTGCGTTTGTTGCCTCTCTCTCAAGGCGTGCAGCAGGTACTTGCTGATGCCGCCAAGCCCTCTCTGCAGAGGCTCATCGATTTCAGGCGGCTCAAGAAGGTTAATTCTGGCAGCTCCTCCTCGTCTCGGCTTCGTTTGTTTGATGGCTTTTTGATGGGGCGTCAGGGTCCAGGGGTAGCGGTAGCTGCTCTCCCAGCCGCTTCATCGCTGTTCACGCTCCCTTCCTCCCCTGCGCTGGCCGAGTCACGGCGCATGGATCCTGTGGCTGATCGGCTGTTGTCGTCGTTTGCTGCATCTTCTGCCGCTGCAGTGCAGATTGCGCAAGTGGTGCCTTCGGCCTATTGCAGGGTGCAGAGCTCCTTCTATCCGCAATCCTTCTGTGTCGAGTTGGAGTCGGGATCCGTGCAGGATCTGGTGCAGTGCGAAACCGCCTTTATAGGACGTGATCGGGAAGTGACCCTGTGCCGCCTCCTCTTTGATGAGGTGTCCAAGATTCAGGGTGGCTCTCGATCTCCTTCTACGGATTCCTCCAGTGGGTCTGGGCAGGATAGTGGCTCTGATCTATCAAATCCTGATGGCTCTAGTGCTAATGGCGAGGGGCCTGCATTGGATGAGTTCGCTGATCCGGGCTTGGATGGAGGTTTCGATGAGGCTGGTTTTGATGAAGACGGCTCTGGAGACGTGGGTGTATCTGAAGATGATGGATCCAGCGGTATGGCCGGTCTGGATTCATACGAGGATCCTGATCAGATGATTCCCGAAGATATGTCGCCACCAGTTTCGGCTGCCTGTAATGCCAGCAACTTTGGCGAGCAATTTGTTTGCCTGCTGATGCAGGCTCTGTCGGGAATGTTGCAGCAGGCCTTCTCAAAGTGATTTGGAGCTGAAGGCTGCGGGCTCTCTTCGTCCTAGACCGTCAGAGTGTCTGATATTTTGTCGCCGTCATAGCTATTGACGTGCCCAGAACGTTGTTGCTCAGTCCTGATTAAATTGACATAGCAAAATGCGATTCTTGCTCCAGTTAGTGCGACTCGCTTATTCGCTTTATGTTTAAGTTGGTTGGTCTCTATGGTATTGATGCTAATCGTTTGCCAGTCTTTTCATTGCAACTCCACGTTGCCTGGCGTCTTGGCTTCTGCAGTGTTTAGCAGCGAGTGATGTGTGCAGATTCAGTTTTGTAAATATGTCGTTTGCCGCAGGCTGGTCTCCAGGTGATCCATCAGGCGGCGGGCATCGCTGATCTTCAGGTCGCCGCGTTGAATCGCTACTTCGCTGGCCACTCTGAGCCGCTCAAGGAGCAGCTCGGGATTGTGCTCCATTGCCTGCAGCACCTCGGCGTTGGTGTCTCCGCGCACCACGTGATCCAGCTGATAGCCGCCGCCAGGGGCCAGGCGGATGTGCACCGCATTGGTGCTGCCGAACAGGTTGTGCAGGTTGCCCATCACCTCCTGGTAAGCGCCGCCGAGGAACAGTCCGATCAGGTATGGCTCGCCGGGGTTCAGGGCATGTAGCTCCAGCAGCGGCTTGGCCTGACCATCGCCGATGAAGCGGGCGAGCTTGCCGTCGGAATCGCAGGTGAGGTCGGCGAAATGCCCCAGCTCCGTT
>NZ_JBIPMN010000085.1:0-10769 GCF_044369115.1 Vulcanococcus sp.
CCACATCGAGATAGCCCATCGGCGCTCCCTGTTTGGTGAGCTCCACATAGATCTGGCCTGCTTCCTGCAGGGCGTCTTTGAGCACGGCGATGTCGTTGATCTGGCTGCCCACGTGGAAGTGGAGCAGGCGCAGATCCGCCAGCAGATCGGCCTGGCGCAGCGCCTCCACGGTGGCGAGTAGATCGGGGATCGAGAGGCCGAACTTGGCCTTGTCGCCCACGGAGCTGCCCCAGCGGCCGGTGCTGCGGCTGGAGAGCTTGGCGCGAACGCCAATGAAGGGCGCGGCTCCGAGGGCGCGGCTGGCGCTGATGATCCGCTCCACCTCATCGGCCTGCTCGATCACCACCACCGGCTGGCGGCCAAGGCGGCGGGCCAGGATCGCGGTTTCGATGTACCGCTGATCCTTGTAGCCGTTGCAGATCAACAGCGCTTCGGGGTCGTCGATCAACGAGAGGGCGATCAAGAGTTCGGCTTTGCTGCCGGCCTCCAGGCCGAAATGCCAGCGGCGGCCGCAGCTCACCAGCTCCTCCACCACGTGGCGCTGCTGGTTGCACTTCACAGGAAACACGCCCTGATAGCGGCCGGGGTAGCTGTATTGGACGAAGGCGCGTTCAAAGGCCGCGTGCAGCCGCTCCAGCCGGTCTTCGAGGATGTCGTCGAAGCGGATCAGCAGGGGCAGTCCGAGGTTGCGTCCCTCCAGCCCTTGCACCAGCTTCATCAGATCGAGACTGCCGCCTCGCTCGCCCTGCGGCTGGACGCTGATGTGCCCGCGGGCATTCACAGAGAAGTAGGGCTCTCCCCAGCGGCTGAGGCCGTAGAGCTCGGCGCTAGCAGCGGGCGTCCAGCCCTGCTGCTGGTCTGCGCTGGCGGAGGCGGCGATCACCACAGACTGCGGACGTGCGGGTAGGCCCTGATTTTGGAGTCTGCCGTCACCAGTGGGATGTTCAGGTCGCGGGCCTGGGCGATGTAGCTGCCCGCGCCCCTTTGCTTTCGTGGTTGTCAGGACGCAGAAGCTGGAGATCCAGTCCCTGGTTCTGGAACTTCAGAAAATCTTGGTCAAGGGTGATCAGACGCCAGTTCCCTCCTGCAGCGAAGGCAGCCAGATAGGCGTCCATCCAACGCTTCGGGGCTGGTTGATCCAGGCAAGCGAATCTGGTCCAGTTGGCCATCAGGTTGGGTGGTTCCTCAGCGAAAGCAACCTGTGGAAGACCCGATAGAGCCTGAAGAGCGTTGAAAGCGTCGAGATTGGTGGCTTTCTCAGCTCCGTAGGCGCTGGTCAGGGTTGGCGTGGAGGCCAGGCGGAGAAAGCTCTGTTGGGTGGAGCGGCACCAGAGCCAAGGACGATCCGGCGTTGCTTCCAGCAGGGCTCTGCGGCTCTGGAGATGGCATGGATGAGCTTCAAAGCTCACGGCCAGCCAGATGCAGGTGTCAATCAGGCAGGCCGGCACGAACACGGTCCTCCTCGGTGAGGGTGCTTTGCTCCAGCTCCAGGAGTTGCTCCAGCGAGGGCGTCACGCCGGAACTGGGGTAATCGCGGCGGAACAGAGGTAGGCCATCGGCATCGATCTCCAGAGCGCCCGAGGCTGATCGTTGTGCAGTGGCGGGTAGGTCGCTCAGCCCTTGGCGGATGTACTCGGCCACGAGGTCTTTGAACGGGCGCCCGAGGTGCAGGGCTCGTTGACGCGCCTGCTGCACCAACACATCGGGTAGATCGATGGTGGTCTTCATAGGCCCAGCTTACTGGCTTCCTTGCTTGCTGGTCTCTGGGGGTTGGCCGCTGTGCTTGCCAACGGGCAGCCCCGCCGCGGACGATGGGCCGGATCTGACGCTTCTTCTTCCATGGCCGAACGCACTTTTGTTGCCATCAAGCCCGATGGCGTGCAGCGCGGCCTGGTGGGCGAAATCCTCGGTCGTTTCGAGCGCAAGGGTTTCAAGCTGGTGGGCCTCAAGCAGCTCACCCCCAGCCGTGAGTTGGCCGAGAGCCACTACGGCGTGCACCGCGAGCGTCCTTTCTTTGCTGGACTGGTCGACTTCATCACTTCCGGCCCCGTGGTGGCCATGGTGTGGGAAGGCGACGGCGTGATCGCCAGCGCCCGCAAGCTGATCGGCGCCACCAAGCCCCTCGAGGCTGAGCCCGGAACCATCCGCGGCGACCTGGCGGTCAACATCGGCCGCAACGTGATCCATGGATCCGATGCCCCGGAAACCGCCCAGTTCGAAATCGGCCTGTGGTTCCAGCCCTCGGAGCTGAGCGACTGGACCCCCGCTGATCAGACCTGGCGCGTCGAGGGCTGATTCAGGCTTGAGCGATGAATGCCTGGAAGCGATCCCAGCGGAACGCTTCCAGCAGACCCTGTTGCTCCACCGTGCATCCAGCGCTGCTCAGGCACGCCGCCAACAACTCGGCCGTGATGGCCGCCAGCAGCACTCCGTTGCGGTGGTGCCCTGCCGCGAGCCACAGCCCCGGCATGGCGCTGGGCCCCAGCAGTGGCCCTTCATCAGGGGTACAGGGCCGGAATCCCCACCAGCGCTCCATCGGTGGCCACTGGCTGGCGGCGGGTAGCAGTGCTTCCACGCCGGCCTGCAGCTGCCGCTGGCCGAAGGGCGTCAGGCCCTCGGTGAAGCCGGCTTCCCGCTCGCTGGTGGCCCCCACCACCAACAGCCCGTCTTCCCGCGGCACCAGATAGGTGCCAGGGCCAAAAATCACCCGTTGCAGGGCCTCGCGTGGCCCCTGCAACGACACCATCTGCCCTTTCACCGGGACGATCGGCAGCTCAGGCATCAGCTGGGCACTCCAGGCGCCGCTGCAGAGCACCGCCGTGTCGGCTTGGAGGATGCGAACGTCAGCCGCGGCATCGCGCACCCGCACGCCGCACAGTCGGCCGTCCTCCCGGAGGAGCTCCAGCACCTCCACACCCTCCTGGAAGCGCACGCCCTGCTCGACGCAGGCCCGCTCCAGGGCGCGCATCAGCTGGCGGCGGTTATCGATCTGACCGTCCTGGCGGAACAGCAGCCCCGCCTGCCAGCCGGGGCCGATGCCCGGCAGTTCACGTTCCAGGCCCTGCCGGTCGAGGGGCTCCCCCCAGGCTGCTGTGGGATACACGTCCCGCTCCGCTGCCGTGGCGAAGGGCACCACGATGCCGCAGGGGCGCAAGCCGCAGCTCAGGCCGCTGTCTGCTTCGATCTGGGCCACCCAGGTGGGGATGCGCTCGAGGCTGCGCTGGCCGAGTTCCAGCAGGGCACCGCTCAGCCCTTCGGCGTGGGGGGCGAGCATGCCGGCCGCCACGAAGCCGGCTGCTTCACTGCGTCGGCGGCTGAGCACCTCCACTGGCTGGCCGCTGCGGGCCAGCTGATGGGCAACCGCCAACCCCATCAGGCCCCCGCCGAGGATCAGCAACGGGGCATCAGTGCTGGAGGCTGCTGTGGCGGCCATGGCTCCAGGGTGGGCGGCGGCGGTCCTTCAGTGTTTCAGTCCAGCCCTGCCGATGGCCACCGGCGCCCTTCCATAGGATCGGCCCACGCATGGAGAACACACATGGCTGCTGAGGCCGCCTGGGAAGCCGTGATCGGCCTGGAAACCCACGTTCAGCTGGGGACCAACAGCAAGATCTTCACCAGCGCCTCCACCGCTTTTGGTGATGACCCCAATACCCACATCGATCCGGTGGTTTGTGGTTTGCCGGGCACGTTGCCCGTGCTCAACCAGAAGGTGCTCGAGTTTGCGGTGAAGGCGGCGATGGCGCTCAACCTCAACATCGCTGAGCACAGCAAGTTCGATCGCAAGCAATATTTCTATCCCGATCTGCCGAAGAACTACCAGATCTCCCAATACGACGAACCGATCGCCGAAGACGGCTGGATCGAAGTGGAGGTGGCTGAAAAGGGCAAAGACACCTATCTCAAGCGCATCGGTATCGAGCGTCTCCATATGGAGGAGGACGCCGGCAAGCTGGTTCACGCCGGTAGCGACCGACTGGCGGGCTCCACCCACTCGCTGGTGGATTACAACCGCGCCGGCGTGGCCCTCGCCGAGATCGTGAGCAAGCCCGATCTGCGCACCGGCCGTGAGGCGGCTGAATATGCCTCTGAGATCCGCCGGATCATGCGCTATCTGGGTGTGAGCGACGGCAACATGCAGGAGGGCTCCCTCCGCTGCGACGTGAACATCTCCGTGCGTCGCGGCCCCGACGCCCCCTTCGGCACGAAGGTAGAGATCAAGAACATGAACTCCTTCTCGGCCATCCAGAAGGCGTGCGAGTACGAGATCCAGCGCCAGATCAAGGCCTACGAGGCCGGTGAGCCGGTGGTGCAGGAAACACGCCTCTGGGATGAGGGCAAGCAACTCACCAAGAGCATGCGTGGGAAGGAAGGGGCCAGTGATTACCGCTATTTCCCGGATCCCGATCTTGGCCCGATCGAGGTGAGTGCGGAGCTGCGTGAGGGCTGGAGAGCCGAGCTGCCTGAGCTGCCTGCGGCCAAGCGTCATCGCTATGCGGAGGACCTAGGCCTCTCGCAGTACGACGCCCGGGTGTTGACCGATGAGAGGCCCATGGCGGAGTTCTTTGAAGCGGCCGTGGCCGCTGGTGCCGATGCCAAGGGTGTGGCCAACTGGATCACGGGTGACATCGCGGCCTACGTGAATGCCAATCGCCTGAGCTACAGCGAACTGCCATTTCGGCCTGAGCAGGTTGCCGAGATGGTGAAGCTGATCGATGGCGGCAAGATCAGCGGCAAGATTGCCAAGGAGATCCTGCCCGAGCTGCTCGACAAGGGCGGCTCACCCGCCGCGATCGTTGAGGCGAAGGGGCTGGGCATGATCAGCGACCCTGCGGCGATTGAAGCGATCGTGGCGGAGCTGCTCGCGGCCCACCCAGAGGAGGTGGAAGCCTTCCGCGGTGGCAAGACCAAGCTGCAGGGCTTCTTCGTGGGTCAGCTGATGAAACAAACCGGCGGCAAAGCCGATCCGAAACTGGCGAACCAGATCCTCAACCAACAGCTGAAGGGCTGAGTGCGGTTCATCCCTGCATGCTGAAGAACAGCCCCCAAGCACGATTGGCTGGGGGGCTGTTGTCGCAGGCCACGAGGCCGGAGCTTCAGCGAACGCGGAACTGGCGGAAAGGGTCGGCCCGGTTGGCTATGGCTTCGCTCTGCTGCTCCTGCTGCTAAGCGTGATGGTGGTGATGCATCTCGGTGGTGTGGTTGCCATGGATGGCATTGCCGATCAGGCCACCCAAAGCGCTGCCGATCACGCTACCGGTGAAGGCTTGTTGAGCGAAGGAGCGGGTCATGGGTTTGAGGGGTGAGGAGTGGAGGAAGGAGCGACGTCCTCCTGATGACCTCACCCTCGCCGCGCTCACGGGTTCAACCGATGGCCGGGCTCACCCGTTCAGGAGCGCCGGCAGGCTCTCCAGCAGCGCGGCGGGTGCGCCGTGGTTATCGATCAGTCGATCCGCCAGGGCTCGCTTGCGCTCCAGGGGCCATTGGGCATGGATCCGCGCCAGGGCCGCGGCTTGATTCAGCCCATCGCGCGCCATCAGCCGCTGCAGTTGCTGCTCGGCGGAGCAGTCCACCAGCCACACCTCACTGCAGAGCCTCTCGAGGCCCGCCTCAAACAGCAGTGGAATCACCAGCACCACGATGGGCTGATCCGCCAGGGCGGTCAGCGCGGAGTTGAAGCGCTGCCGCACAAGCGGATGCACCAGCTGTTCCAGCCACTGCCGCTCCGCAGGCTCGGTAAACACGATCTGCCCCAGGGCGGCGCGATCGATCGCTGCTGCATCGGGTTGGCTGCCCTGGGCTTGCAGCCTGGGGCCGTAGCGCTCCAGCACAGCTAGCGCCCCGGTGCTCCCCGGCGCCAGCGCCTCCCGCGCATACACGTCCGCATCGAGCACGGGGATCTGCTGGGCCGCCAACCAGCGGGCCACGCTGCTCTTGCCGCTGGCAATGCCCCCGGTGAGGCCGATGCGGCGTTGGGAACCGCGCCAGCGGGGCGAGGAGGACATCGACGGCCTGGTGACTGGGCGATCAGCGCTCAGAATCGCAGCAATCGAGCAAGCAGTGGCTGCCGTGACTCACCCCTGGTACACCATTCCTGGAGGCGTCACGGCTCCTGAGGGCTTTCTGGCCGCCGGCATCACTGCGGGCCTGAAGGCCTCCGGCAAGCCCGATCTCTCGCTTTTACTCGCCGCGGAGGGTGCCGTGTGCGCCGGCACCTTCACCACGTCGCTGGTTCGGGCCGCTTGCGTGGATCTCTGCGCCGAACGGCTGCAGGCCAGCGGCGGCCGGGCACGGGCGGTGCTCACCAATTCCGGCCAGGCCAATGCCTGCACGGGTGATCGCGGCCTGATCGATAGCCAGCGGGCGACCCAGGCCATGGCGGATCGCCTGGGGCTAACGGCGGAGGAGGTGCTGATCTGCTCCACGGGCGTGATTGGTGTGCCGATTCCGATGGAGACCTTGCTGGCGGGTCTGGACCCCCTGGCGGCGGCCCTGAGCCGCGAAGGCGGCGCGGCAGCCGCGACCGCGATCCTGACCACGGACTTGATCGACAAGCAGATCGCCCTGGAAGCGGACCTCGG
Source organism: Vulcanococcus sp. (assembly GCF_044369115.1). Lineage (GTDB taxonomy): Bacteria > Cyanobacteriota > Cyanobacteriia > PCC-6307 > Cyanobiaceae > Vulcanococcus. The sequence goes on from NZ_JBIPMN010000085.1 coordinate 6,579, forward strand.
CGGCCGCACCGTGCGCATCGGCGGCATGGCCAAGGGCTCGGGAATGATCCACCCGAACATGGCCACGATGCTGGGCTACCTGACCTGTGATGCCGGCGTGCCAGCGGAGCTCTGGCAGGCGATGGTGCAGCGGGCGGTGGATCGCTCCTTCAATGCGATCACGGTGGACGGCGACACCAGCACCAACGACACGTACCTGGCGTTTGCAGCCGGTGAACCCCTGAGCCGCGAGCACTTTGAGGCGCTAGAGGCCGGCCTAACGGCGGTGTCGCAACATCTGGCCAAGGCGATCGCCCGCGATGGCGAGGGCGCCACCTGTCTGCTGGAGGTGCAGGTGGAGGGCGCCAGCGACAATGCGGCCGCCCGTGCCATTGCCCGCACCATCTGCGGCTCCTCGCTGGTGAAGTGCGCCGTGCATGGCCGCGACCCCAACTGGGGCCGGATCGTGGCTGCTGCCGGCCGCGCCGGCGTGTCCATGGATCCCGATGCCGTGGTCCTCTGGCTGGGAGAGCATCAATTGATGGCGGCCGGTCAGCCCCTGGCCTTTGATCGCCCGGCGGCCTCGGCCTACATGCGCGATCGCGCGGCCGGTGCCTACCTCCAGGACGACACGGTGCTGATCCGCATCCACGTGGGTGCAGGTCAGGGCTCAGGCCGCGCCTGGGGATGCGACCTGTCGGATCAATATGTGCGCATCAACGCCGATTACACGACGTAAATCGGGCCCGGTGATCGCAGCGGATCTGCAGGCATCCAGTGAGAAGCAGGACGAACATCTCAACGGACCTTCGTAAGGCGCTCTGCATGGGCGGCATCTTTGCCGTCAGCACCGTGCTCCCCGTAAAGATTCAGCACCTTGCAGCTCACCTTGCAGCTCACCTTGCAAGCATCAGGCCTTTCGCATCTGCTGAGGTCTTGGGGCATTCGCTTCAGGTGCTCGGATGCTTCTTGCTGCTCTCGGTGCTGATCTGGGCTACCAGGAGCGAACCGCATTCCGTCAGCCCCCTGTTGGCCTACCCACCCCACTACAGCGAGACGGTGACGGTCCATATCGCCGGTCTGGCACTGGGAGTGGTGCTAATGCTGACCTGATGTGACGCACTGAGCAACCTGGCGAACCAGCAAGACACCAGGCAATCGAACCACTGACCCCATACCGTGAGCCCATTGCTCAAAACGTGATGAAGCGCCTGTTGCTCGCTGCACTGACCGCTGTGACGCTCCTGAGCGCAACCAGCGCCAGGGCTCACCACGATGCAGACCACAAGCACCAAGACACCAGCACCCAGGCAGGTGGCAAGCGGTGATTGCTCATCCTTTGTGGACCCTGGTGCCCTGGGCGGTCTTTGCCATTGCCGCTGGGCTCAAGTTCTGGACGATCACCTCGGACTTCCGTAGGCGCTCTCTGAGCGCGGCCTCCAGCACCGATCAAGTCCGGCAGGCCTTGGAGCGGATCTGGATGCAGGATGCTCAGCGCCGATAACGCGAGTGGCCCTGTTCCTCGGGGTGACGTTGCTAGCCGGATCCAAGCAGATCACCGACTACACGACGTAAGCCACAGGGCTGCGGTGCACGGTCACCTCGGGATGCGGGGCGGCCAACTGGCTGAGGTGATCACTCAGCAGGTTGAACAGTTCTTGAGTGCGCGGGTGATCGCGGTAGGCATCACGCACCATCAGCACATCGCCAACTTCGATGGGTAGGCGCTGCGGAAGCCTGACCCACTCCTCGCCGAAGAGATGCAGCGTGAGCGGGGAGGAGTAGCCGATCAGCATCGATTCCACCGGCTCCTGGCCAAACCAGGAGGCTTGTTTCATGGCCTGTTCCCGCTCTGCGCTGGGCAGCAGGCAGCATTGGCGCAGCATGCTTTCAAAGATCGGGAAGCTGCCCTTGGGCAGAGGCAGCACGGGGTAAGGCAAGAGTTCATCCCAGGCGATCGGATTGCGCCGATCCGCCAGTGGGTGGCCCACAGGCACCATCAGATGCATGGGCATGGTGGTGAGCTGCAGGGCAGTGAGCCCGTCACGCACGGGTGCATCCGGCGCTGAGCAGATCCAGGCATCGATCACCCCTTCTTCCAGCAGTGCGAGGGGTTGTTCGTAATCGAGCTGGTTGAAATTGCCGCGTTGCCAGTTGCTGAGCTCCAGCCCCTCCAGGCCTGGTGCCGACCAATGCTGGGCTTCCAGCCTCAGGGTGCAGCGCCGGCTCCAGCGCCATCGCTGATGCACGGAGCGCTCCAGGTTGAGCAGCTCGGTGTCGCCGATCAGCCGCCATTCGCCGCGGCTGCGGGCTAGCTCTAGGCCGAACACCTCCAGGCAGCGGCGGCTGTTGCGGCTCACGGTGGGCTGCGCGCAGGCCAGAGCGTCCGCAGCCCGTTGGCCTGTGCGTAGCCAGATGAGGTGATCGAGCGCGGCGAGGCAGTCGAGTGAGATCACAACTGCCTCCCCAAGACGCGCTGCCGAAATTAAGCCGTCAGCACGGCGCTGCCCTCTGTCATTCACCGCATCCACACAGGCCGGCGTTGCTTAGAGTTGGTCCCCTGATGCGGGCCGCGGATGGCACGGGTGTCGGAGCCGACCCAGCCTCGGCCGCAGCAGATCTGGAAAGGCCCCCTCATTGCTGGGGTGTGTTTTGGCCTGGCCTATGGCGTCGCCCAGCGGTTGCTCAGCTTCAACGTGAGCGAGTTGATTCGCTTCGGCCCAGGTTTTGATGTGCAGGTGTTCCCCGGCACGAGCCTGGAGAGCCTGAAGCTGCGCTTTGGCGATGCCCAGGGGGAAATCCGCGGCGATTTAGAGCTTCAGGAGCTGGAGCGTCAGCAGGAGCTGGAGGCCAGGCAGCGCGCTGCAGCGGCCAAGCAGGCCGAAGCAGAGCTAGAGCGCGCCACCGAGATCGAACCGCCGAGTGAGCCTGAGCTTCCGGCTGCGCCTTCAGCTCCTGTGGCAGAACCGGTGACTCCGCCCCCGTCCACACCGCCACAGCCTCCCGCTCCCCAGCTCTGATCTGCCACAGTTTCAGCAGATCACGCCTGGCCTCGGCCCGGACGGCCGCCATGAGCACTCCCCAGACCCTTGTGCAGGCAGCACTGAACCGGTTATCGGCCCGCCTGGGCAGTGGCTTGGCCGATGCGGCAGCTGGCCTGGCGGTGTTGGCTCAGGATGCGCCGGAACGGTTCCGGCAGGAATGGGATCTGTTCCGCGAAGAGGTGGAGCTTGAGGCCCAGCGCCTGGAGCGCGGCGAGCCTGTGGCATCTTCTGACGCCTCAACCTCAGATCCGGTGCCTGCCGATCCTCAGCACCAGATCGATCAGCTGCGTGCTCAGGTGGCGCGGGTGGCCCGTCGGCTTGAGGAGCAGCCCTGATGCCTGCCGTGATGCAGGCTGTGCGCAGCGCCACACGCGTGCTGCGTATCTGGGCGGCTGTGGTGCAGCTACTGTTCGGGCTCTGGCTCGATGCTCGCGACTGGAGCTATCTCGGTGGGGCTACCGCCGAGCGCCGCGCTACCCGGCAGCGGCGCCGGGCTCGCTGGCTCACCGCCGAGTTGCTCAGCCTCGGCTCGGCCTTCATCAAGCTGGGCCAGTTGCTCTCGGCTCGCCCCGATGTGCTCCCCGCCAGCTGGGTGGAGGAGTTGTCGCGCCTGCAGGACAGCGTTCCGGCCTTCTCGTTCCAGACGGCCCAGGCGCTGCTGGAGCAGGAGCTGGGTGAGCGCTGCGCCGAAATCATTGATCTCGATCCCGAGCCCCTCGGGGCCGCGAGCCTCGCCCAGGTGCATCGCGCCAGCCTGCGCAGCGGCCGCCAGGTGGTGCTCAAAATTCAGCGTCCGGGCCTGGAGCGTCTGTTCCGCCTCGATCTGGAGGTGATGCAGCAGGTGGCGGCTGTGCTGCAGCGCCATCCCACCTGGGGCGTGGGGCGCGATTGGGTGTCGATCGCTCAGGAGTGCCGGCGGGTGCTGCTGCGGGAGCTTGATTTCCGCCTGGAGGCAGAGCATGCCGCCCGCTTTCGTCAGCAATTTCTCGATGACCCCGGCATTCGCATTCCGGCGGTGGTGTGGGAGCTCACCACCCGCCGCGTGCTCTGCCTGGATTACGTGCCCGGTATCAAGATCACCGACCGAACGGCGATCCTCGAAGCGGGCATCGATCCCGCTGCGGTGGCGGAGAAGGGTGCTGCCAGCTACCTGCAGCAACTGGTGCGT
>NZ_JBIPMN010000110.1:0-8822 GCF_044369115.1 Vulcanococcus sp.
CCCATCCCGGCAATCTCGCCGTGGCCCGCGATGGGGCTCTGATCTATTACGACTTCGGCATGGTGGGAAGCCTGTCGCAGCGTTTGCGCAGTCGCCTGGGCCGGATGGTGACGGCCGCCGCCGCCCGCGATGCGGCCGGCCTGGTGAATGAGCTTCAGGCCGCTGGGGTGATTGCGCCTGATATCGATCCAGGCCCCGTGCGCCGTTTGGTGCGGGTGATGCTCACCGAGGCCCTCACGCCTCCCTTTTCACCCAATGTGATCGACAAGCTCTCAGGGGATCTTTACGAGCTGGTGTACGGCCAGCCGTTCCGCCTGCCTCCGGAGCTGATCTTTGTGATGCGTGCCCTCTCCACCTTTGAGGGGGTTGGCCGCAGCCTTGATCCCAGCTTTAGCCTCGTGGCGATTGCCCGCCCCTACCTGCTGCCCCTGATGAGCGCCTCCGGCAACGGCCCCAACGATTTGTTCAATCAGCTGGGTCGCCAGGCGGTGGAGGTGGGCAGCCGTGCCCTTGGCTTGCCTCAGCGCCTGGAAGACAGCCTCTCGCGCATTGAGCAGGGAGATCTGCAGGTGCAGATCCGCGCCGGAGAGACCGACCGCCTGCTGCGGCGTCTCGCCCTCAGTCAGCAGAGTGTTGGTCAGTCGGTCCTGCTGGGTGCCCTCACCGTGGCGGCCGCCATGTTGGCGGCCAGTGCCCGGCCTGCTCTGACCGCCATCCCGATTGTGTTGTGCCTGCCGGTGGGGCTGAGCTGGGTGAAGTTGCAGGCGCGGCTCAAGCGCGACGCCCGCGTCGACAAGCTGGCCTCCTGATTACCGCGCAGGAACGCCGGTCCAGGCACCGTTCCAGGTGCGGTCATGTCTGTATAGCGTGAAGGTTGGTGATTCGATGGCAAGGGCATCGATATCGATGTACCAGGGACCTAGTCCATAACCCGCCGCGCTGCCTTTCAGGGCAACACCAGGAGTGATCGAGAAATCGAAGTCGTATTCATTGTTGACTCCTGTCGCGATGGGATTTGATCTGTTGCTAGCACGATTGAAGTCAAAGTTCAGCCTGCTCGTCCGGGAACTGATTGGGTTTTCTCTGCCGTTCTCAATTCTCCAAGTTTGTCGATAGCTCTTTCCATCGGTGTTCAGGGCGACGTAGGGATTGGCTTCGACGCTGGCGACTCCGTAATCCAACTGATTCCCAAACAGATCGACGGGGGCGACCCAGCGAGCCAGATTGACGCGACTGCCAACATTTGGCCATGTGTACTCTCCGTTGCGTAAGTTATCCAATGCAGAGCATTGGAGGCCCGTTCCGTAGCGCTGTTGAACCTGGGCACAAGTTGGAAGCTTCTTGAGGAAATCAACTTCAGGCAGGGTCCAGCGCGTAAATCTTGTTGACAGTGGGTCTGGACCCGGGAGGTCTCCTAGGAGTGCTACAAAGCAGCTGTTTTGTTGGCACAGCCTCGCCAGGACTTCCTTGCCGTCGAAGATGTCTTGGTTGCGCAGTCCGCTGCCACGAAACACCTCGGCATTTTTGTTGCCAGTATCCATGGCGATTGACATGGAGCCTGAGCGTGTATTCGGATTGTTCAATGTTGCGGTTGTATTGGCGTTGAAGCCCGCACGTATGCCGTACAAATAGCCATATCCCAGCTCAAAGCCAAACCAGTATTGGGTGCATCCGGGCCACCATGAGCTGTAATCGATGCAGACAATATTCCAGCGTTCGCCAACGGTGGCGCGATGGTTGTTGGTGAAGCCATTCAGCAGCTCATAGCTTGTATTCCTGCCTTGATTGCTGGTCGCCCAGGCCAGCTCCTCGTTTGAGGCGAGTAGTCCAGTGGTGTCTCCCTGATTGGCTAGTAGGGCAGGTTTTGTTGATCCCAGCTTGCTTGTCTCAAATGCTTGAAAGTTTGTTCCTGGATTCGGGATGGCCGATCGCACATTGCCCCTTCCGGGCGATACATTTCCGGGAGTTGTGGTTCCAGGTGTGGGCACTCCTCCTGGCGACGGGTTGTTGATGGTCGGGCCTTCGCTGCCACTGGTTGTTCCTCCGCCATCGCTGGTTTTGGCGTAAGCAAAGACGGCCGCAGGTAGGAACTTGGATCCTCGTTCTCGTGCTTGAGGCATCGCCGCAAGTCCCGCATAGGCTGCCTCTAGGGTCCCCATGCTCTGGATGTCCCAGCCGGTCAGTCTTTCTGCTAAGGAGGCATTATTTTTATAGGTTGACTTGAAAGTTTTGATGCTCTTTTCGAGTGCTGGATCTGGACTCTTTTGGTATTCGCTATTGAGTTAGGCGAATTGTTTTTTGCCTTGGATGCAGAGCAGGTTGCCAGATCGTGTTTGGTCGTCGCAACTGAGAACTCGTCGCGGCGTGAATTCGACTTGCTGATAGAGAAGGACCTCTCCGCTCGGGAGGGTTCCAACTCGCGCGACCGCACTCGTTAATTTGGCCTGATTTGAAAAGCGTTGATCTTGCTCGACGCGGCGAATGAGCAGATTGTTGTAGACAGGCTTGAGCACGGCATCAATGAAGCCGCTGTCTGTGGTTCTGACGCGTGCTTTGTGGGTCTCAATGATTAGAGGAGATAGCGCTGCTTTGAAGCTGGAGTAGTTGCGCAGTTGGGCAGTGGTCAGGCCTATCGCCTTTGGATTCGCGGCCAGTGCTCGCTTGATCGTCGAGGCGGATGATTGATCGTTCCTCCGTTGCTCTGCTGAAGCTGCAGGGCTAATCAGGAGGACTGTCAGCGCAATTGCGCCCGCGCCTCCCAAAGACTGCATTGGCTTGATCATCTGCCTGTGGAGGACATGATCTAGGAGTACTGGCTCAAGGCAGCAAGAAAGCCTCCCTTAAGGAAGGCTTAGCTTTATCTTTCTTTTCTGTGGCCTTTCGGCTGCGCCTCGGATGTCAGTGGGGATCGACAGGGTCAGGAGGCCTTGCCGCGGGGGCCGCGATCTTCAGCTCCGGCATACACGGCTTGGCTGCCCAGTTCGTCTTCGATGCGCAGCAGCTGGTTGTACTTGGCCACGCGCTCGCTGCGGCTGAGCGAACCGGTCTTGATCTGGCCGGCGCGGGTGGCTACGGCCAGATCGGCGATGGTGGTGTCTTCGGTTTCGCCGGAGCGGTGTGAGATCACGCTGGTGTAGCCGGCACGGCCCGCCAGATCGATCGCCTGCAGGGTTTCGGTGAGGCAACCGATCTGATTCACCTTGATCAGGATCGAGTTGGCTACGCCCAGATCGATGCCGCGTTGCAGGCGGGCGCTGTTGGTCACGAACAGGTCGTCGCCCACCAGCTGCACGGTCTTGCCCAGCTTTTCGGTGAGTAGGCCCCAGCCGTCCCAGTCGTCCTCCGCCACACCGTCTTCGATCGAGGTGATCGGGAAGCGGTTCACCAGCTGCGCCAGCTGATCCACCATCTCGGCGCTGGTGTAGCTGCCACCGTCGAAGGCGTAGCGACCGTCTTTGAAGAATTCGGTGCTGGCCACATCCAGGGCCAGGGAGATCTGATCGCCGGGGCGGTAGCCGGCCTTCTCGATGGCCTGCACCAGCAGGTCGCCGGCTTCGATGTTGCCGAGATCCGGGGCGAAGCCGCCTTCATCACCCACAGCGGTACTTAGGCCCTTGTCCTTGAGCAGGCCCTTGAGAGTGTGAAACACCTCAGTGCCCATCCGCAGTGCCTCGCGGAAGCTGGGCGCGCCATGGGGCACGAGCATGAACTCCTGGAAATCCAGGCTGTTGGCCGCGTGGGCACCGCCGTTGATCACATTCATCAGCGGCACCGGCAGCAGGTTGGCCATTGGGCCACCCAGATAGCGGTAGAGCGGTAAGCCCACACCGTTGGCGGCAGCGCGGGCGGTGGCCAGGCTCACGGCAAGGATCGCGTTGGCGCCCAGGGCGCTTTTGTTATCGCTCCCGTCGAGCTCGATCATCGCGGCATCCACGGTGCCCTGATCGAGGGCACTCAGGCCGCAGAGGGCCGGGGCGATCTTCTCTTCGATGTTGCTCACCGCTTGCAGCACACCCTTGCCGCAGTAGCGGCTGCCGCCATCGCGCAGCTCACAGGCTTCGTGGGCGCCGGTGCTGGCGCCGCTGGGAACGATGGCGCGGCCGCTGGCGCCGCCCTCAAGCATCACCTCGGCTTCCACCGTGGGCGTGCCGCGGGAATCGAGCACCTCCCGGGCCACGATGGTGTCAATCACGAGGTCGAGGGTGTCGATCACAGCGGCCTAGGTGTGTCTCAGTGGTCCTTGGAGGGGATCCTATGGGTCGCCCCTGCCGCTGCTCTTGTGCCCGTTGGCACCGAACCGTGAGCTCTGGTCAGAATGCGCCTGGCTGATGCGGCTTCCATGCGCTTGCTCCACACGATGTTGCGGGTCGGCGACCTGGAGCGTTCGATCACCTTCTATACAGAGGTGCTCGGCATGCGTCTGCTGCGCCGCAAGGACTATCCCGGCGGCCGTTTCACCCTCGCCTTTGTGGGCTACGGCGAGGAGAGCGACACCACCGTGCTCGAGCTCACCCACAACTGGGACACCGAGAGCTACGAGATCGGCAGCGGCTACGGCCACATCGCCATCGGTGTGGACGACATCGTGGGGGTGTGCGATCAGATCCGCGCCAAGGGCGGCCGCGTGGTGCGCGAGCCGGGCCCGATGAAGAACGGCAGCACGGTGATTGCGTTTGTGGAAGATCCCGATGGCTACAAGGTGGAACTGATCGAGCTGAGCTCCCGCGCCCATGCGGCCTGATTTCGCCAACCCCGCCGCCGGCGCCAGCCTCACCACGGAGCCGGATCGCTTCAGCGATGCGGCCTGGGATCTGCTGCTGGCCAGCCAGGAGCAGGCTCGCCGCTGGCGCCACAGCGACATGGATGTGGAGCACCTGCTTCAGGTGCTGTTCAGCGATCCGCGCTACGCCAGCTGGATCGATCCGCTGCCCCTCGAGCCAGAGGCGTTGCTCGATCAGCTCGACGACGTCTGCGCTGATCAGCCCACCAGTTCCAGCCGTGAGCTTTACATCGGGGAGGCCTTTGAAGAGCTATTGGATGCGGCGGAGCGCTGCCGCCAGGCGGCGGGCGCTCGCCTGATCGATATCCCCCAGATCCTGCTGGCCCTGCTGGATGAACCCCGCTTGGGGCGGCGCCTGTTGGCGGATCAGGGCCTCAGCGAAGACCTGTTGCGCCGCCAGCAACGCTCCGAACGGCCGTCGCCCCCAGCGCCCGAGCCGGTGCGTCGCGAACCGGAGCCCAGGGCGGCCCAGCAGCCCAGCGACAGCTGGATCGATCGGGGTGCTCCAGCCGTCTCGGCCCCGCCCGCTCCTGCAGCGCCCCGTCCGCCTGCGGCAGATGTCGCCGATTCGGAACTCCGCCTCGAGCAGGAACCCAGCGCCCTCGATCAGTTCGGCCGCGATCTCACCGCTGCGGCGCGTGCCGGTGAGCTGGATCCGGTGATCGGGCGCGACACGGAGATCCGCCGCTTGATGCAGGTGCTCTCGCGCCGGGGCAAGAACAATCCGGTGTTGATTGGCGAGCCAGGCGTGGGTAAAACCGCCATCGCCGAGCTCTTGGCCCAGCGGATCGTGGCTGGGGAGGTGCCCGATGCGCTGAAGGGGCAGCGGTTGATCAATCTGGATCTCGGCGCCCTGATCGCCGGCGCCAAATTCCGCGGGCAGTTTGAGGAGCGCCTGCGCAGCGTGCTCAAGGAGGTGCGCGAGGCCGAGGGCGAAGGTGCCGGCGTGATTCTGTTCATTGATGAACTGCACACGGTGGTGGGGCCCGAGCGCTCCAGCAGCGATGCGGGCAGCATCCTCAAACCGGCCCTGGCCCGGGGGGATCTGCGCTGTATCGGTGCCACCACGCCCGAGGAGTTCAGCCGCACGGTGCAGAAAGACCCCGCCCTCAACCGCCGCTTCCAGCAGGTGCTGATCAAGGAGCCGGGGCTCGAGGAGAGCACCCTGATCCTGCGGGGGCTCAAGGAGCGCTACGAGCTGCACCACGGCGTGGCGATCACCGATGGTGCGGTGGTGGCCGCGGCACGGCTGGCGGATCGCTATATCGCCGATCGCTGCTTGCCGGATTCGGCCATCGATCTGATCGATGAGGCCGCGGCCCAGTTGCGCATGGAGGTGACCTCCAAACCGCGCCTCGTGGAAGAGGCGGAAAGCGAGCTGCGGCGTGTGGAGCTGGCGCTGCTCTCGGCGGAAAGCGCGCCTGAACCGGAACGTGTGGCCCTCCAGGAGCAACGCCGTCAGGCCAGCAGTGCTTTGCAGGAATTGCAGCAGCGTTGGCAGGGCGAGCGCGAGGAGCTGGCTGAGCTGCGGCAGTTGCTCGCCGACGACGAGAGCTTGCGGCTGCAGATTGCTGAAGCCGAGCGCGACGGCGATCTGGAGGAAGCTGCCCGCCTGCAGTACGACCAGTTGCATGGCGTGCAACAGCGCCGCACCGAGCTGGAGGCGCAATTGCAGGAGCAGCAACGAGCCGGGCAGTCGCTGCTGCGCGAGCAGGTGGAAGAGGGCGACATCGCCGATGTGGTGGCGCGCTGGACCGGGATTCCGGTGCAACGGCTCATGGCGGGTGAACGCCAGAAGCTGCTGGAGCTGGAGCAGCGGCTGGGGGAGCGGGTGATCGGCCAGCGAGAGCCGGTGGTGGCGGTGGCCGCGGCGATCCGCCGCGCCCGGGCCGGCATGAAGGATCCGCGCCGGCCTGTGGGTTCGTTCCTGTTCCTGGGCCCCACCGGTGTGGGCAAAACCGAGCTGGCCAAGGCCCTGGCGGCGGCCCTGTTCGATGAGGAGGAGGCGCTGGTGCGGCTCGATATGAGCGAATTCATGGAGCGCAACGCCGTGGCGCGTCTGCTGGGGGCTCCCCCTGGCTATGTGGGCTATGAGGAGGGCGGCCAGCTCACCGAGGCGGTGCGGCGCCGGCCCTATGCGGTGCTGCTGCTCGATGAGGTGGAGAAAGCCCACCCCGATGTGTTCAACGTGCTGCTGCAGGTGCTCGACGACGGGCGCCTCACCGATTCCCAGGGCCGCACCGTGGATTTCCGCCACACCGTGGTGGTGATGACCAGCAACCTGGCCAGCCGCGCCATCCTCGACAACGCTCGCAGCGGCGCTGATCCGGCCCAGCTCGAGCAGCAGGTGGAGCAGGCCCTGGCCAGCCAGTTCCGGCCGGAGTTCCTCAACCGCATCGATGAGGTGATCCGCTTCCAGCCCCTCGGCCCTGAGCAGCTGCAGCGCATCGTGCACTTGCAGCTGGCGGAGTTGGCCGCTCTGCTGCGGGAGCAGGGGCTGGAGCTGCAGGTGGATGCAGCGGTGGTGCCCTGGCTCGCCCAAGAGGGCTACGAACCGGAATACGGGGCGCGGCCGCTGCGCCGGCTGTTGCGGCGCCGCATCGAAAATCCCCTGGCCACCGAGCTGCTCGAGGAGCGTTTCCTTGGGGCGTCCGCTGTGCAGGTGAGCCTGCTGGAGGCGGAAGGGGTGCTGCGCTTCACTCCGATCGGCGGGGCGGTTTGATCACGTCCGGTAGGGTGGCTGTTTGCGCAACTGCGCGCGCCCTCGCTCCGCGAACACCTTCTGGACCCTGTGGTGGAAACCCCGACTGAGCCACAACCCGATCAGCCAGCCACTCCCCCGGCCTCCGAGGGCTTCGTGGGCAGCACCGTGGCCGAGCTGCGCAAGGTGGTGTGGCCCAGCCGCCAGCAGCTGTTTGCTGAATCGGTGGCCGTGATCTTGATGGTGACCCTCTCGGCCTTTGCCATCGCCGCCATCGACCGCTTCTACAGCTGGGTGAACGCCCAGGTGTTCCGCTGATTTCTCCTTCCCCCTTTGCCGTTGCCCGTGTCCGACGTTGATCTGAGCCCTGAAGAGCTGGGCGCTGAAGGCCTGGCTGGTGCCGAAGCGGCTGAAGGTCTGGAAATCCTCAGCGTGCCCGCGGCCGAAGGCCGTGCGCCGATCGCCCGCTGGTACGCCGTGCAGGTGGCCTCCAGCTGCGAGAAGAAGGTGAAAGCCACGCTCGAGCAGCGCGCGGTGACCCTGGGCGTGGACAACCGCATCCTTGAGATCGAGATCCCCCAGACCCCGGCGGTGAAGCTCAAGAAAGACGGCAGCCGCACCAGCACCGAAGAGAAGGTGTTCCCCGGCTATGTGCTCGTGCGCATGGTGCTCGATGAAGACACGATGATGGCGGTGCGCAGCACCCCGAACGTGATCAATTTCGTGGGCGCTGAGGATCGTCGCGCCACCGGTAAGGCCCGCGGCCACATCAAACCCCGCCCTCTCAGCCGCTCGGAGGTGGACCGCATCTTCAAGCGCGCCGCCGAGAAGAAGCCTGTGGTGAAGGTCGACCTCACCGAGGGCGATCAGATTCTGGTCACGGCTGGTCCGTTCAAGGACTTCCAGGGCGAGGTGATCGAGGTGTCGGGCGAGCGCAACAAGCTCAAGGCCCTGCTCTCGATCTTCGGCCGGGAAACCCCGGTGGAACTCGAGTTCTCCCAGATCAGCAAACAGAGCTGATCCGCTGCGGCCGTCTCCCTGCGGAGGGCGGCCTCAGGCTGGGTTCCGGTTCCCGGAGCCTGCCGCAGTCGCTGCCTTAGGGTCGCGGATCCGCAGATTGCTCAAGCCGCCAGGACGATGGCAAAAAAAGTTGTAGCTGTGATCAAGCTGGCCCTCCAGGCCGGCAAAGCCAACCCCGCGCCGCCGGTGGGCCCTGCCCTCGGTCAGCACGGCGTCAACATCATGGCGTTCTGCAAGGAGTACAACGCTCGGACGCAGGACAAGGCCGGCTATGTGATCCCGGTTGAAATCTCGGTTTTCGAAGACCGCAGTTTCACCTTC
>NZ_JBIPMN010000169.1:0-5790 GCF_044369115.1 Vulcanococcus sp.
CACGTAGTCGAGGAAGCGGCCGTAGCTCATGCGCGCCACAGCGGCATTGCTCGGAGCCACGGTGGGGCCGTTGGGAGTGCTGAGGCGGCTGGCGCTGTTACCGAGCACCTGCCAACCGAGGAACAGGGCCACCCCAATCGGCAGCACCCAGAGGGCAATCGTGCGCCAGCGCTGATTCATGGCCGCCTCAGAAGCAGGTGGAGATGTTTACAAGTGTAAAGCGGCTCCTGCCTGGATCGGGATTCTCAGGCCGAAATGGCTCTCATTCAGGAGGCTTTCTGCCATTCCATCGGCATCGCCGAGGGTTCAGCGATGGGCGGTGCTACCGCATCGGTTTCTGCGAGCCCGGCTGCTGCTGTTTCCAGGCCCGAGAGATCAACGCAGAGGTCTTCAACGGCGAGGCTTTCGCGCAGCTCAGCTCCGCCGAGGCTGTGGGTCCAGATCTGCACCACCGATTCCGGTGGAGCCAGAAAACTGAGCAACTCGAACGGGAACACCACCCGTTCCAGGAAAAACTCATCCGGGCCGATGCAGCGAACGATCACCATGCGATCGCTGCTGTTGCGGTAGCCACAGGTGAGCTGCGCCAAGGGAAGGTTTGCTGAAAGGGACCCATATCAAGCCATCCGCCAGCGGCGGAGTTGGTCGCAGTTGAAACCGTTTGGCCCACAGATGCCCTTCTTTCGGATTTCTTTGTCTTCTGCGCGGCAGTGCTGGGGCCGATGTGCTGCAGCGGCTTCAAAGGCTGCGTAAGGCGGTGATTGGATCCAGGCGTGCGGCGCGGCGTGCCGGCAACACGCCAAACACCAGGCCGATGGAGCCGGAGAGGCCCACGGTGATCAACACGCTCGTTCCTCCGATGGCAGCGGGCAGCGGCGTGAGGGCCGCCACGGCCGCCACCGCTGAAAGACCCAGCGCACTCCCGATCACGCCCCCCAGGCTGGAAAGCACCAAGGCCTCCACCAGGAACTGAGCCAGCACATCGCTGCTGCGGGCTCCGATTGCTTTGCGCAGGCCGATCTCGGAGGTGCGCTCACTCACGGATACCAACATGATGTTCATGATCCCGATCCCGCCCACCAGCAGCGAGATCGCTCCGATGGCACCGAGCATCAAGGTGAGGCCACCGGTGATCGTTCCCACGATCGAGAGCGCATCCTTCTGGGAGCGCACGGCGAAGTCGTCTTCCCGCAGGATGTTGTGCCGCTGGCGCAGCAGGTTGGTGATCTGGAATTTGGCGGCGCTGGTGCTCGCTTCATCGCGCGCTTCCACACTGATGAAGTTGAGGCTCACGCCGTAGGTGGGATCCCTCCCCGACAGTTTGCTCACCATCGTGGAGAGCGGGATGTAGGCAGCTTCGTCTTGGTTTTGTCCGAACACGGCTCCCTTGGGCGCCATCACACCGATCACCTCAAAGCTCTGGTCGCGGATGCGCAATTGCTTGCCGATGGCGGATCCTGTCGGCAGAAGCTTGTCGCGTAGATCCGGACCGATCACCACCACGTTGCGAGCGCCGTCCAGATCGCGCTGGTCGATGAAGCGGCCCTGTGCCACTTCAAAGCGGCGCACCGTGAGGAAGTCGGGCGTGATGCCCGACACCGTGGCGGTGGAACTTTTGGAGCCGGCCTGCAGCACCGCACTCAGGGTGATCTGGGGCACCACCCGTTTCACCGAGGGCACCTGCTCGGCGATGGCCTCCGCGTCTTCGAGCACGAGCGTCTTGGGGAAGTCGATGCCCTGGCGTCGGCTGTCGTTGTTGCCGGGCACCACAAACAGCACGTTGGCGCCCAGCGTGTTGAGCTGCCCTTCAGCCAGGTTTTGAGCGCCGCGACCCACCCCCACCAGGGTGATCACTGAGGCGTTGCCGATCACGATGCCAAGCATCGTGAGCAGGGAGCGGAGGCGGTTGGACTTGAGCGTGGCCAGAGCCATGCCCACGGTTTCCCCCATCGCCAGTTTGGCGGCCATGCTGTTGGTTGCCGGGATGATCGGCGGTCGGTGCAAGACCACCATCCTGAAGCTCAGCTCACATGATTGTGGGGTCGAGCACGGTGCCTTTGCCCACGATGCTCACCTTCACCAGGTCGGTGGAGCCACTGACATCGGCCACGGTACCGGCGGTCTGAATGACCAGATCGCCATCACGTAGCAGGGCCTCTTCTGTGGCCATTTCCATGGCGCGATTGAAGCTGGCGGTGGCGTTCTTGGCGTCGTCGACCAGAAGCGGGTGTACACCCCACACAAGCTGGAGCTGGGAAGCCACCTTCTTCTCGCTGGTGATGGCCAGGATCGGCGTGCTGGGGCGGAACTTGCTCACGTTGCGAGCGGTGGCACCGCTTTTGGTGAGGGGCAGGATCGCCGCCGCTTCCAGCTGCCGGGCGATGGCGCTCACGGCATGGCTGATCGCATTCGGAATCGTTGAGGCCAGCTGTCCGTCGTTCTCGCGGCGGGGGTAGTCGCGCTCGATGCGGCGGGCGATCTGGCTCATCGTGGCCACTGCTTCCACGGGGAAATCACCCACGGCGCTCTCGTTGGAGAGCATCACCGCATCGGTGCCATCGAGGATCGCGTTGGCCACATCGCTCACTTCGGCCCGGGTGGGGCGGGGGCAGCTCACCATCGAATCGAGCATCTGGGTGGCGGTGATCACCGGAATGCCGAGGCCGTTGCACTTGCGGATCAGTTCCTTCTGCAGCAGCGGCACCTCTTCGGCCGGCATCTCCACACCCAGGTCGCCGCGCGCCACCATCACGCCATCGCAGAGCGGCAGGATTGCGTCGATCTGATCGATCGCCTCGAATTTCTCAATCTTGGCCACCACCGGCGTGTTGTGACCGTGGGAAGCGATCAGGGCCTTGATCTCCTCCATGTCGGAGGGGTTGCGCACGAAGCTGAGGGCCACCCAGTCGACCCCGTGCTCGAGGCCGAAGGCCAGATCGGTGCGGTCTTTGTCGGTGAGGGCGCGGATCGAGAGCTGCACATCGGGGAAATTCACCCCTTTGTTGTTGGAGAGCACCCCCCCCACGGTGACGGTGCAATACAGGGTTTGATCGCTCTGATCGACCCGATCAACCACCATTTCCACACGGCCGTCATCCAAGAGGATGCGGCTACCGCTCACCACCTCGTCCGCCAGCTTGTCGTAGGTGACGGTGGCGATGTCCTGGGTGCAGGCCACATCGCGGGAAGTGAGGGTGAAGGCATCACCCTTCGCCACGGTGATCGGACCTTCCTTGAACCGACCGAGGCGGATCTTCGGGCCCTGCAGGTCTTGCAGGATGCCGATGTGCACGCGCATCTCCTCCGCCACCTGGCGGATGGTGCGGATGCGGGCGGCGTGCTCGCTGTGATCGCCGTGGGAAAAATTGAGCCGGAAGGTGGTGGCGCCGGCTTCGATCAACCGCCGCAGCTGTTCCGGAGACTCGGTGGCAGGGCCGATGGTGGCCACGATCTTGGTGCGACGCGTGAGATCGGGCAGGGCCATTCGGCAGAGCCAAAGATGCCAGCGACCCTATCATCGACGGCCGCCAGCCCTGTTCTGCCAATGGATCTGAATGCCTATCAGCAGGGTGCTCGCAGCACGGCCCGCTATCCCGATGTGGGCGCCAACCCCATCTACCCCACCCTCGGCCTCTGCGGTGAGTCCGGTGAGGTGGCCGACAAGGTGAAGAAGGTGCTGCGCGATCAGGGGGGCAACTTCACGCCGGAGGTGCGTGAAGCGCTCAAGCTCGAGCTCGGCGACGTGCTCTGGTACGTGGCTCAGCTGGCTAGTGAGCTGGGCTTCGAGCTGAACGAGGTGGCGGAGGCCAACCTCAACAAGCTGGCCAGTCGCGCCGCCCGTAACGTGATCGGAGGTAGTGGCGACCATCGCTGATCGCGTGGTGGCTTGCCGGTTGTTACGCGTGGTTCTTGTGCATTTCCGGCCGCTCCGTTCCTTGCTCGGTGCCGTTGCTGTTGTTTGGCTCGTGCTGGCTGGCGCGTGGGTTGAACCGGCCTTGGCCGCCAATCTGAGCGTGGCGGAGGTGAGTCTTGAGCCCTGCCCCAGCGCCGATATCGGAGCCCAGCCGCAGTTGCGTCGCCCCAGTGGTGCCAGTTGCTACGTGCTCAGGGGCACGGTGAGCAACCCGGGCCGCAAGCCTGTGGTGGATACCGATGTGTTCGCCCAGATCCTCGATGCCAGTGGCGAGCCGGTCTTGCAGAACCGCTCACGCGTGGGCTCGATCGGGGATGTGCCCCCCGGTGATTCGAACTTCGCCCTGCGGCTGGCGATCCCTGCCGGTACCCCCGGGCCCTTCACTTTTTCGAATGTGAAAGCGCGCGGATTTGCCTCTCCGGTGCGCACCCGTGCCGGTGAATTCGACGACCTGCTGCCTCTGGAGCAGGCCGTGGCTGACGCTCAGTAGAAGCTGGGATAGAAGAAGCCGCGGCTCTGCTCCAGCAGTGTCTGGATCAGTTGCAGCGCCAGGAAGGCCAGGATCGCCGAGAGATCCAGGCCGCCGAGCGGCGGAATCAAGCCGCGAAAGGCATTGAGGTAGGGGTCGGTGACGGCGCTCACGGTGGAGAGCACCGGGTTGCCCCAATCCAGGTTGGGGAACCAGCTCAGCAGCACCCGCACCAGCAGGACCAGCGTGTAGATCGAGATGGTCTGGGCAAGAACGCCGATCAGATCGCCGACCAGAGCAGACATGGACATTCACGGACCTGTTTCAGGAGTATGGCCCGCGAATGGATGGAGCTGGGCCTTCGGTGGCGCCGTTTAAGCCGCCTGTGGCTCGGGATCAACGGGCGTTGGCTCGGCACGCTTGGGCTTGAGCTCGTCGGTTTTGATGGCAAAGGTGCGGTGGAACTTTTCACTGAGGGTGAGCCAGTAGGAGCGGCCTTCGCTCTGGCGCTTGCGCTCGATGAAGTTCTGAGCCAGCAACTCTTTGATGTGGTCGTAGGCGCCAGAGCCGCGCAGTTCCACCAGATCCGATTGCAGGATCCGTTTTTTCAGCGCGATCGTGGCCAGGGTGCGCAGCGCTGCGGTGGAGAGGTCCACGGGCAACAGGTTCTGCACCAGTTCACCCAGTCCGTCGCGCAGCTGCAGGCTGTAGCGCTGCCCCTCTTGGCGGATCTCCAGAGCGGTGTCGCGATGGGCGTAATCCGCCATCAGCGTGATCAACCCCAACTCCACCGCATCGCGACCGACGCCGCTGATCTCCGCCAGCTCAGCGAGGCTCATCGAGCGGCCCTTCAGATACAGGATGGCCTCGATACGCGCCGGTAACGACAGGTCGGCACTGTGGGTGTCCTGGGTTGTGTCGTCCATCACGCCCCCAGTGGTGTTCGCAAGTTATCCCACCCCAACGGTGCCGGCCACTTCACCCAGGAACAGGCGGTAGGCGGGGTTGTTGGTTTCGTCCACGTACCGGTAACCGAGGCCGTCGAGGAAGGTTTGCCAATCGGCGGATTCCTCCGGTGGTACCTGTACGCCCACCACGATCCGGCCCACATCTGCGCCGTGGTTGCGGTAGTGAAAGATGCTGATATTCCAGTTGGGATGCAGGCTCGTGAGGAAGCGCATCAGCGCGCCCGGCCGCTCTGGAAACTCAAAGCGATAGAGCAGCTCGCGGCTGTGGCTGCACGCTTCAGCCGCTGCGGCCGGCATGCGTCCTCCCACCATGTGGCGCAGGTGCAGCTTGGAGAGCTCGTCGTTGGAGAGATCGAGGCAGGGGAAGCCTGCTGCATTGAGATCGTGGATGAGATCTTGTTCATCGCGGCTGCCGCTGGTTTGTACGCCCACAAAGATGT
>NZ_JBIPMN010000170.1:0-5756 GCF_044369115.1 Vulcanococcus sp.
CTCAGCGTTGATCACCACGACGAAATCGCCGGCGTCAAGGTGAGGGGCGAAGTTGGGGTTGTTCTTGCCCCGGAGCACCGATGCCACTTCGCTGGCGAGACGGCCGAGGGTCTGGTTCTCAGCATCCACCAGATACCACTGGCGACTGGAGGGATCCTGAGGGGGAACGAGAGTCTTGTTCATCGCACCGGCGGGCCGGATCGGTAAGAGCTCCACTGCTCAAAAGAAGCAGAGGGGCGGGACAGGGCGTCTGGACGGAAGGTCTGGACTGGGACGGCAGGGCATCCGATCACTCGGACGTCTGAAGCTCGTGGAGCGACCCTACCTCGCCGCCTGTCACGCCCCCTTCGCGGAGAGCCTGCTCAGGCGCGGGGCGGAGAGTCGGAACACTCCAGCAAATACCGCGGTTGGCAATCATACCAGGCAGCCTCAGGGAACACCGGCGTGGGATAGCCCACCCGCAGGAGACACAGCCCGTGCGGTGGGGCCGCCTCCTTCACCTCGTGGCGGGCACCGGAGCGCCAGCGCTGCTCGAAGGCCGCAAGGCTGAGGCGCTGCTCCCCCACCGCCACCAGCTGGCCCATCACCAGGCGCACCATGCCGTAGAGGAAGCCTGAGGCCTGCAGCTCCACCTCAATCAGATCGCCGCGCCGCACCAGCTGCACCTCCTGCAGGGTGGTGCGCGAATGGGAGCGGGCGCTGCCGGCTCGTTCAAACGCCGCGAAATCGTGTTCGCCGAGCATGCCCTCCAAGGCCTGGCGCATCAGCTGCTCATCGAGGCGCTGCTGGTAGCGGTGCCAGCTCCAGGGGGCGAGGAAGAGGTTGGGCAGCCGCGCGTTGTAGAGGGTGTAGCGGTAACGCCGGAAGCTGGCGCTGAAGCAGGCGTGCCAATCGGGCGGCACCTCCGCGCCAGCGCGCACGCGGATGCTGGCGGGCAGCCGGCCATTCAAGGCGGCAGGCCAGCGCTGGGCTGGGATCGGACCTTCCACATCCACATGCACCACCTGAGCGGCGGCATGCACACCCGTGTCGGTGCGGCCAGCAGCCTGCACGCTCACGGGCCGGCGGGGATCAAGAGCCGCGATGGCCGCCTCGAGGGTTTCCTGCACGCTGGGATCACGCGGTTGACGCTGCCAACCGCAGTAGGGCGCTCCGTCGTATTGCAGACAGAGCGCGATGCGCCGGGCTGGGGCACTCATGGGTTCAGCCAACCGTTCCACAGCAGCAGACACACCTGGAGCCAACACAACGCAGCCGGACACAACAAAGCCGCGCGGGTCACAAGACCACGCGCGGCTGGTTGAACGGCCAAGTCTGAATCAGACCAGCTCGATGATCGCCATCTCGGCGTTGTCGCCGCGGCGAGGCACGGTGCGAATGATGCGGGTGTAACCGCCATTGCGATCGCCGTAGCGTTCCTGGGCCTTGTCAAACAGGGCGTGCACCAGCTGCTTGTCGTAGATGTAGCCGATGGCGCGGCGGCGAGCCGCGAGGCTGCCGTCCTTAGCCAGGCTGATCATGCGCTCGGCCTCATCGCGCAGAGCCTTGGCACGGGCCTTGGTGGTGGTGAGGCGACCTTCGCGGATCAGCTGCGTGGTGAGGGCGCGCAGCATCGCTTTGCGTTGGTCGGCGGGGCGTCCCAGCTTGGGAACTCGGCACTGGTGGCGCATGACGGATGCGGTGGGTAAGCGTTAACAGAAAAGGAACGACGCGCGCTCAATCAGGCGCTGGTGCGGCTCTGGGGCAGGGAGATGCCGATGCGCTCAAGCGCTTCGATCACCTCATCAGCCGACTTGGAACCGAAGTTCTTGATCTCCAGCAGATCTTCATAGCTGAAGCCCATCAGGTCGGACACGGAGTTGACCTGGGCACGCTTGAGGCAGTTGTAGGCGCGAACCGAAAGGTTCAGCTCCTCAAGGGGAATCTGAGCCTCAGCGGAGGGCTCGGGCTCCAGGCCCGGCTCATCCACCATGGTGAGGCTGGCCAGAGGCTGGAACAGTGCAATCAGCTGGTTGGCCGCCTGAGCCATGGCATCGTCGGGGGTGACGGAGCCATCGGTTTCGATTTCGAGGCGCAGGCGCTCGCGAGCGGAGCCGCCTTCACCCACAGCGGTTTCATCCACGCTGTAGTTCACGCGGCGCACCGGCATGAACACGGCATCGATCTGGAGAAGATCGATGGCACTGGTGTCTTCTGTGCGGCGATCGACGGGGCGATAGCCGACGCCGCGCTCCACATGCACTTCCAGCTCAAGGCAGTAGCCATCGGCCACGGTGGCAATCGGACGATCACCATCAATCACGCTCACCTGGGAGGAGAACTGCAGGTCGGAGGCGGTGACGGTGCAGGGGCCATTGGCCACCAGACGACCGATCTCCAGCTCACGGGTGCGGCTGCTGACGGCGATGTCCTTGCAGTTCAGCAGGATGTCGAGCACGTCTTCGCGCACACCAGGAACGGTGGCGTACTCGTGGTTCACGCCGGCGATACGCACGGCCGTGATGGCGCTGCCCTCGAGGGCTCCCATCAGCACGCGGCGCAGGGAGTTGCCGAGGGTGATGGCCTGACCCCGCTCAAGGGGGCCAATCACAAAGACGCCGGTCTGGGAACGGTCGTCGGCGATCTGGTGTTCGACCCGATCGATCTGGTACTGCAACACGGTCTGAAGCTCGAAAGAAGAGGAGGAGCCCCCTCTGGGGCAGGGCTAAGGCGTCGGATCAGACCCGGCGACGCTTGGAGCGGCGGCAGCCGTTGTGGGGCAGAGGTGTGACGTCGCGAATCAAGGTGATCTCCAGGCCGGCCACCTGCAGGGCACGGATGGCGGTTTCACGGCCGGAACCAGGACCGCGCACCAGCACCTCGATCTGGCGCATCCCCTGCTCAAGGGCGCGACGGGCGGCTGCTTCTGCGGCGGTCTGGGCGGCGAAGGGGGTGCCTTTACGGGCACCCTTGAAACCGCTGGCTCCTGCGGAACTCCAGGAGATCACTTCACCAGCGGTGTCGGTGATCGAAACGATGGTGTTGTTGAAGGTGCTCTGAATGTGCGCCACACCGTTGGGCACATTGCGCTTCGTCTTCTTGGGGCCGGATTTCTTGGCGGGCTTGGCCATGGGTTAGAGCCCTGCAACCGCAGGGAGGTAATCGAGGAACTGGGGGAGCAACCTGGTGACGCCAGCGCCCTATGGGGAGCTGCCGGCAGGTGCGAGATCAAAGGCCGAAGGCCGGAAGCAGGTAAGGCCTTACTTCTTCTTACCGGCAACGGTCTTACGAGCGCCGCGGCGGGTGCGGGCATTGGTACGGGTGCGCTGACCACGGACGGGCAGGCCGGCACGGTGACGACGGCCGCGAACGCAGCCGATGTCCTGCAGGCGCTTCATGGCCATGCCTTCCTGACGGCGCAGGTCGCCTTCAAGGGTGTAACCCTCAGCGGCGCCGCGCAGCTTCTGCACGTCGGCGTCGTCAAGGTCCTTGACGCGGGTATCAGGGTTGACACCGGTTTTGGCCAGGATTTTCTTGGCCGTGGTCAGGCCGATCCCGTACACGTAGGTGAGGGCGATTTCGATCCTCTTGTCGCGAGGAATATCAACGCCGGCAATCCGAGCCACAGAAACTAACGATGGGGTGAGCAGGGGAGGGGTTGGCCCGTAGGCCGATGGCAAGACTCAACCAGGGATCAACCCTGGCGCTGCTTGTGCTTGGGGTTGGCGCAGATCACCATCACCCGGCCGTGGCGACGAATCACACGGCACTTGTCGCACATTTTCTTGACCGAGGCACGCACCTTCATGGGAGCGGTCTCTCCAATTTTGCAAACGCTGACCCTACCACACGGGTCAACCCAACACGCTGGCGATCCGCGCCTTGATCTCCTCAACCGTGCCAGCCGCTTCAACAGGCGCAATGAGGCCGCGCTCGCGGTAGTAAGCGATCAGAGGCTCGGTCTGCTGGCGGTACACCTCGAGGCGATGACGGATCACCGCTTCGTTGTCGTCGGCGCGGCCGCGGGAGAGCAAACGCTGCACCAGCACCGCATCATCGAGCTCCATCAGCACAACGCGCTCGATCTGCTGGCCGAGCTCCTCAAGCAGCTGCGCCAGGGCATCGGCCTGGGCCACGTTGCGAGGGAAGCCATCAAGCAGCCAGCCACCGGAGTGGGCCTGCAGCCGGCTGCGCACGATCGCCAGCACCAGCGCGTCGCTCACCAGCTCACCGCGGGCCATCACGGCTTCAGCTTCCTTCCCCAGCTCACTACCGGCAGCCACTTCAGCCCGCAGCAGATCACCAGTGGACAGGTGGAGCAATCCCTGGCTCTCAGCGAGGCGCTGGGCCTGGGTGCCCTTGCCAGCGCCCGGGGGGCCGAGGAAGAGGAGGCGTTGCTTCATGACACGAAGGGGTACAACAGAACGGAATCAACAATGGTGGCGCTCACTGGCGCACCATGCCCTCGTAGCGCTGCGAGATCACGGCGGTCTGGAGCTGCTTGGCGGTCTGGATGGCCACACCCACCAGGATCAGCAAGCTGGTGGCACCGAGGCCCTGGAACGTTTTCACCTGGGTGGCCGATTCCACAGCGGAGGGAATGATCGCCACGGCTCCTAGGAACAGAGCACCGAGCAGGGTGAGGCGGTTCTGCACGCCACTGAGGTAGGTGGCGGTGGCAGAACCGGGGCGCACGCCGGGGATCGCCACACCGGAGCGCTTGAGGTTGGTAGCCACGTCGACCGGGTTGATCGTGAGGGTGGCGTAGAAGAAGGAAAAGCCGATGATCAGCGCAAAGAACAGCAGCGCGTACACCCACGGGGTGCCGCTGTTGGGGCTTAGAGCTGAAGCGATGTTGATCAGCCAGGGCTGCTTGGTGATGTTGGCGATGGTGAGCGGCAGGAACACCACAGCCGAAGCAAAGATGATCGGCATCACACCGCCGGCATTGAGCTTGAGCGGCAGATAGCTCTGACGAGCCGAGAGGCTGGCACCGCCCACCTGACGCTTCGCGCTCACGATGGGGATGCGCCGGTTGCCCTCTTCCACGCACACGATGCCCACAATCGTGAGCAGGAAGACGGCCACGAGCACCACGATGCCGCCCACAGTGCTGCGATCACCGCTCTGGGCCAGCTCAATCGTGGAGCCAAGGGCCCTGGGCAGGGTGGCCACGATGTTGAGGTAGATCACCAGCGAGGCGCCCTGACCAATACCGCGCTCGGTGATCACCTCACTGATCCACATCACCACCATCGAACCGGTCACCAGGGCCACAGCCGTCTGCAGGACAAACACCAGATCAGACGTGCCGGCGAGCGCGTAGGGCCTCAGGATCAGGGCAAACACGATGCTCTGCAAGATGCCCCAGCCGAGCGCCACATAACGCGTGTACTGGGCGATCTTGCGGCGGCCCGCCTCACCTTCGTTTTTCTGCAGATCCTCGAGCTGCGGCAGCGCCGAGGTGAGCAGCTGCAGGATGATCGACGCGTTGATAAACGGCAGGATCCCGAGACCAAACACCCCCAGGGTGGAGATGCCACCGCCGGTGAAGATGTCGAGGAAGCCGATCAGCTGACCACCGCGGGCGATGAAATCCTGAAAGGCGACCCGATCGATGCCGGGCACCGGGATGTAGATCCCCAAGCGCACCAGGAGCAGCAGGCCGAGCGTGATCAACACGCGGTTGCGCAGATCCTTGGCCTGAATCAGCTGGGTGAGGATTTCACCGGCACTGGGGTTACGACCCCGGCTGACGAGCCTGGCGGGCGGGCGGG
>NZ_JBIPMN010000286.1:0-5624 GCF_044369115.1 Vulcanococcus sp.
CTGCGGCTTGCGGTGAACGAGGCCAACCTGCCGGTGATGGGCCGCAACGCCCAGGGACCGGTGCTGCTGCGTCTGCTGCCGGGCGAGACGGTGGTGGGGGCCGCCGGAGTGGATGGCGAGGGCAGCGTGCTGCTGGCCAGCGCGCGCGGCCAGATCAAGCGGCTGGGGGTGGCCGGACTGCGTCGCTGCCAGCGCGGCGATCTCGGCCAGATCGGTCTGCGTTTCGAGCAGCGCGAGGATCAATTGATCGACCTGCGGCCCGGCAGCGCCGATCTGGTGGCAGGCCTGCTCAGCGATGGCCGCAGCCTGCGGCTGGCCACGGCAGCACTGATCGCGGAGGATCCCGGCGGCAGCGGCATGGCACTGCCGCTGAACCCGTCAGACCGCCTGAATGCGCTGGTGCCGCTCGGTCTCTAACTAGAGGGCAGGCGGATGCTGCTCCAGCACCTGCTTGAGGTACCGCCCCGTGTGGGAGGTGGGATGCTCCGCCACCTCTTCTGGGGTGCCCGTCACCACGATCTGACCGCCCTTGTCGCCGCCTTCTGGACCCAGAGCGATTATCCAAGTTTAATCCATCGCAAATGATCTCAAGCGGACTCAATTAAGGAGCCAGAACTAGATCCACTTTCACAGTAATTACCTTAATTTTACACCATGATCAGGGCTATCTGAAGAGAGCATTATATTCAGATATAGCTAAAACTACTTATCGCAACTCAATATAACAAATATAGCCATAAAAAAGTTCGATTGATAGTTCATCGTCCCGAAGATAAGAGAGAGAATTTATGTTTTCAAGAAGCTCCGCCTTAGAAGGAAAAAGTGGAGTAGCACTTAGGCTATAGCTTGGGTCGTCCCAAGAGCCTCCCCAGTCATGAGCTGAATTAATGCAGATCGGAGACATTTCCTGATATACGGATATATTTTTTAGCATCGTGCTACGGTCGGCATTGTTGGCTTTTCGAACAATTGACTGCCTGCTGTAATTACGGTACAATATTTTCTCTTCAAGTAGGTACATCAGTCTACGCATCGATTTCGGCTTGTACTGCTCAGACATCTG
Organism: Vulcanococcus sp.; assembly: GCF_044369115.1. Lineage (GTDB taxonomy): Bacteria > Cyanobacteriota > Cyanobacteriia > PCC-6307 > Cyanobiaceae > Vulcanococcus. Next base: position 1,064 of record NZ_JBIPMN010000286.1, read on the forward strand.
TCTAGTGGGGTGGCCATTGCGGGACAAAACATGCCTCAGGCTATAACAGTCTCCCTGACCAAATGGAAAGTTGTCTTCAAATATTGCTCTTTTAAAGCCATGCCACTTCATATCCTGCAATCTTTGATACGCATTCTGGTGATCATCGAAAAAGCACAGTGAATCTTCGATATCATAAGCAGTCCAGTCAATTTCAGCAAAGTCTTCTATCTTATAATCAGCACGAAATGAAGTGTATTGTCTTGTTTTAGGTTCAGGGTCAATACTTACAATCTTGGCATTGGGTAGCGTTGATTCTATGAGCCATGTTGAAAACCCTTTCCAGACACCGCTCTCTACGACCAAAGCTGGACTAAACTTTTTGAGGACTACATAGAGTGCGAACGCGTGGTTCGCGTGCATACCTCCCAAGTTGTCCGATATTGGGGAAGAAAAGTAAAGTCGAAAGAAGTCTTCAAGATGAGACTCAAGCTCTTTGTTCGTAAAGACTGGATTGATTATCATTTGGACTGGAGAAGTAGATTCATCATACAGCCTTCGCAAAACAATGGCAATTCCTAATTCTTCAAGCCACTTCCGTAGCCAGCTCCCCAGTTTTTCCCAATCCCTAAGCCGCTACTGGCTGCGGCGGATGCTGCTCCAGCACCTGCTTGAGGTACCGCCCCGTGTGGGAGGTGGGATGCTCCTCCACCTCTTCTGGGGTGCCCGTCACCACGATCTGACCGCCCTTGTCGCCGCCTTCTGGACCGAGATCGACGATCCAGTCGGAGCAGCGAATCACATCGAGGTTGTGCTCGATCACCAGGATTGAGTTGCCCTTATCGACCGACCTCTGCATCACATCCATGAAGTGATCCGATCCTCCAGATCCCGTGTGCGGCAATAGGTTTGGGAGTATTCAAGAAGAAAAGCCGATTTTTGAGCCGATCAGACCCTTTTGAGGTCTTTTTGTATCCCGACGAACCCGTTTCGGCTAAAAATGGCTTCAATGCTGGGTTTAGGTATCGGTTTCTCCTGCTGCCCCCACCTATTCATGAGGCATCGACGGATCCATCACACCTCATGAGGAAACCACCAACTCTGCGGAACAACAATGGAGTCGTTCAGGTTCGACTGAACATCGACGGCAAAGACACCTTTATCAACCGCATTGATCGTTGGGAAGACCCTGCTGCCATTGCCCGTGCTCATGCGATCAGCAGTCGGATCTGGTCGGATTGGTGCGATGGCACTTTTGATCAAACCTTGCGTTCCTACCAGACGACCAGTGATCGGCAGGACAAGGGGTTGTTGAATGCCCTGAAGCAACTTGCTGAAACCAATCGGCAAGGTCGAACGATTCATGCGTATCGAACAATCCAACGATACGGACGCACCATCAGGGATCGGTCTGATGTTGAGGAGTTCGTTGGTTGGATGCAGCAGCAGGGTCTGAAGAACCGAACCATCGTCGGAATCCTGACCGAATGCCGCAGGGTGCTGCCTAAATGCAGATCCCTCTTCACCTACAAACTCAAGTTTGACCAAACGCACATTCAGTCGGACATTCTGAGCAAGCAAGACATCGAAATGGTGTTGAGTGATCTCAAACAGAATGAAGCATGGTTCTACCCATTGTTCCTGCTGTGGTTGAACACGGGTCTACGAAACGGAGAACTCAGGGCATTGTCATGGGACTGCATCAGATGGTCAGAGGGAGAACTTCTGATTTATAAGTCCCTCAAGGTCGATGGTTTGAGTTCGCATCGGTTCATTCCGTCCACCACGAAGACGGAAAGAGAACGGGTGGTGCCCTTGAATCAGCAAGTTCTCAAGGTGCTGCAGGAGCACCAGGAGCAGATGAAAGAAATCGATCTGTTCGATCCGACTGGGTTGGTGTTCCTCACTCCCCTTTCACACGGCAATGTCTACGATTCAATTCTCGGGATGGTCTGGAAAAGATCCCTGCGTCGATGTGGACTGAAACCCCGACGACTTTATGCACAACGACACACCTTCGTTTCTCATGCCCTGGCAATGGGGAACTCGGTTGCTGATCTTGCTGCCATTGCAGGACACAGCACTCAAACGATGCTGAAGGTCTATGCCAAACCCACTGGGAGGGTTCAGATGCCCTCCTGGTCTCCATCCTGAACAGCATCAGTGGGGTTGTCATGGGATCCTTGAGCATTGGGGTTCCTTCGATTGCCGTTGGATCGAGGGGAACCCTTGCCCTGGGATCTTGAATTCTTCGATTTCGTTTGCTTAGCTTGATGCTTTGATGGTAACGGAATCACAGAATCACGGGGATTTGGACAATTCGTTTACCATCCTGTAGTTCCAGCATGATGCCTTTCCCTCTGATACTTCTTATACATCTGCGGATTAAGTGCTTCAATCAGTCGTGGAAACGAAAGTTTCGGATGAGGACATGCCATTCTGCGGCAAGTAAATGTCCAGGTGTTCCAGTCATCCACCCAAATAAGAGCACAAACCTTCTCATTGCGTTTTGATTCGGTCTTTCTGGCAGGAGAACAGAATGGACATGGAGACACCCACTTGACTGACTTTCCCGATCCCTTGAGGACAGGTTCATGGAAATAGTATCGGAAGAGTTGCTCTCTGTATTGTTTGTCGATGTTAAATTCGGTATTCATATATTTTATTCATTGACCCTGATATTATAAGTGATTCCGTGTCAAGCATTCTGAATGGCATCATTATCAGCAGGGGTTGACAATGTATCAATATGGCAGTGGAATAACTCTGTTAGTGGCTCAGAGAAAGGAAGTATCTTGAAATTCCGAAATACATAAATAACTTTGTTATTCCATGATCAGATTGTGGGTTCTTATGGAACCAAACATGAATCAAATCATCAGATTCGTTGCCGAAGGCAACCTTGTGCGAAGCACAAGCAATTAGAAATACCATTTAAAACCTAAAGGTGGGATGTATTCCTCATGGTTCCCAGTGATCCAAGATGACTCCTGATAAGAACCAGTGAAACCCATCAGAACCAATGATATTTATATCCTCCATAAATAATCAAGACCAGATGCACACATATACACCAGAAAGAAGAATTCGTGAGTCCTTATCCTTCAAGCAACATGAGGCATATCTCCTGGAGACCAGAGATTCCCTGTGCAAGCATTATAAACTGAATAAAAGTGATCTTATCAAGTATCTGATCAAGAAGGAGCATCAGAACCTCAAGTCACCTGATGCCTATCTGTTCAAATGAAATCAGAATCGAAACGGATCCTTGTGGAGATCCAGAAGAAAGCAATCAACCCCATCACGCACAAACCCACCTTCAGGACACCTGATGAAGTCCTGGAGGAAGCACTCGATCTGCTCTATCGGAACCTGAGGAGCAAGAAGGTCTTATGAGGCATCCAGAACCCATTGCAACGGCACTCAGGAAGCCCTCATGCTGATGGTGCTGCTGGTTCTGATCGGGTCTGATGGGTGCCTCAGGAGCACCTGGATCCTTATGAAAAGGGTGGTCAGACCAAATCTATAAAAGTGGTTACTTGTAGACATTCATCTAACTACTTCTTTCCTTTAAATTGTAATGCGAGTGCCTGCGGGGTAAATCCAATGAGATCAAAGTATCCAAATGGAAGAACAAGTTGATCTATCACAAATCTTTCATCCCAATTAAATGCCTCATCAAAATACAAGAGATCTCCCTCGCGCATTTCTCCCTTAATAATATTCCAAGCAAATTCAGTTGGTTGCAACAAGTCAAGATCAAAAAAAATGATCCACCTCTCATTCTCCCGTCGATCAAGATTTACCTTTGGGAGAGTCGTCTCAACGTCACCGATGTGCCACTGGACACGTTGATCATCAATTGGTGGGGGGGATGCCATCAGAACTAAAATATCCCTTGGGCAAGTTTCTCCAAGGCGTCGGAAGACCAGTAAATCTATCAAATCCATTCCATACTAAGGAAGAATCTGATATGTGTGCCAACCACCACTGAGAAGCATATCCCCAAGCAACACCAAACTCGAATACTCGAAGATACTTATTATCAGTTCTCTGCAGAATCAAATCCCACAGATGCTCTCTCTTTGAACACGGGATTGAGTTAGATTTGAATTTCTTAGAAACCCAATTTAGAAATCCAGCAATTTCTCCTACATTTGAAATCTTATTTCTAATAGGAGGAAAGACCTGAAAAAACCAAGACGCAATCAATTGGGTATACACAACAAACCTTGTTCTTCCGTCTCCACGAATTTACATATCTATATTACAGGAGGAGCCTGACTAAAAAAACACACTTGCTTTCATTGTCAATCAGATTTTGACAGAGTTAAGTCCATATACTTTTGTTACCTGTTAGAGCCACAACCCAAGCCACCTCCACCCTCACCCCACTCCCTCCCAGTCCCCCAGATCCCTTCCAGGATCTCCTCCTCACCCCACCACCACCTCAGGAGGATGCTGCTCCAGCACCTGCTTGAGATACCGACCCGTGTGACTGGTGGGATGGTCCGCCACCTCTTCGGGGGTGCCGCTGACCACGATCTGCCCACCCTTGTCGCCCCCTTCTGGACCCAGATCA
>NZ_JBIPMN010000025.1:0-17986 GCF_044369115.1 Vulcanococcus sp.
GGCCACCGGCGAAGCAGGCAAAACCAGGCAATGCACGCCCTGTTTGAGCATCGTTCTTGATTTCAGGCACCAAATCAGATGCTGCAATATAGATGAAGTTACCAGCGGCAAATAACACCAAAGGAGCCAGAGAAATCTGCTCGCGCAACCACCAGGCTATGAAGGCACCCAGGGGAAATGTGAACGCTGAGACCAAGTTCCAAAACAGCGCTTGACGCGGTCTCCAGCCGCTGTGCACAAGCACACCAAAGTCACCAAGCTCCTGGGGAATTTCATGGGCAATTGCAGCCAACCAAGCCGCCATACCGGCGGGTGGATTGATCAGATAGGTGCTGGCAATCCCCAGACCTCCAATGAAGTTATGCAGGCCATCGCCCATCAGGATCAACAGGGCTATCGGCTCGCGCACCCAGCGATCGTCCTGTCCGAGCCGCAGCCGGCTTTGATGGCGATGGGAATGATGCCAATGAAGGAACTGCTCCAATGCCAGAAAGGCTGTAAAGCCAGCCGCGACCCATTCGCCTGAGCGCAGCGGATCCAGGGCCCGATATCCCTCCGGAAGCATGTGGAACAACGCACCTCCCAAGAGCGAACCCGCCGCCAGAGAAACCAGCGGCGTGAGGAGCTGCTGCAAGCGCCAAGCTGGAAGCGCCAGCGTGATCCCACCCACCAGAGCCACAAAGCTCATCACCAGGCTGCCGAACAGAAGCGTTCCCTCAGGGCTCATCCCTGCCACCACAGCCAGGTGTCGCGGTTGAGCAGAAATCCGACAAGTGTGAGCACCACCATCAGTAGCACCTGATCAGCACGCGAATCAGGAATGCGGACGTCAGCCACAAGGTGTGCAAGGTTCGTTGTGCTGTACACCACGCTCAGCACAAACTGCGCCATTCGCCATGGCATGCGATTGCTCCAGCCCAAGGGATCAGACACAGCGTGAACGGCCAGAACCATGGCGATCACCGGAATCAGAAAGTACACCAGCATCGCCAGAAAGATGCGCGGCAACTGCGATGGTGAAACCTGGCTCTTGATCTCCACAGAAGCGCCGTGGAAGAGCGGCATCAGGCCCAATTCCACATGAAACAGCATCAGAAGTAGCCAGGTGCACCACAGCCCAGCCACGCGTAATGCAGCAGAGTCCACAAGTTGGTTGCGTACTCTCCAGTTTCAATCGGCGATCCCTACTGAGCGGCTGCTACATCAACCAAATCAACAGCAGATCTGCCCATACAGCACAACCAACACGCAAGCAAAGGTCAAAAGACTCAGAAGCAAGTCTCCGAGTCAATGTCTGGTCTCTATGGCGCAGCTCCTGCCTGGTAGCGATCTGCTGGTCGTGCCCTCCTACAACGCCGATCCGCGCACCCTGTCCTGCATCGATGGATTGGACAGCTGGGCGGAGCGGCATCTGGTGGAGCTCCGCCACCTCCTCCATCCCGGTCATCGGCTGGTGTTCGTAACGCCCACCCCCATCAGCGAGGGTTGCCTGGAAGCTGTGCTCAAGCTGATGCCGGCCGTGCCGCCGTCCTGGCTGCGGGAGCGACTGCAGGCGCTGTGTCTGCACGACCATGCCCCAAGGCCGCTGACCCACAAACTGCTAGCCAGGCCTCGCTTGCTCGAGCAGCTTCGCGAACAGCTCAGGCCAGGAGCACGGCTGGCCTGTTATTCCGTTTCACCGGCGGAGATGGCCCTCGCTCAGCTGCTGAACCTGGAACTCGAGGGCACACCGGCTTCCCTCTCGGGGCTCGGCAGCAAAGCCGGCTCCACCGAGGTGTTTGCGCAAGTTGGTATGCCCCATCCGCGCACCTCCTTGCTCTGCCACAGCTTGGAGCAACTTCGCGACGCCTGCACTGAACTGCTGGAGCGCCACAGCGACATCAATAGCCTCGTGGTGAAGCTCAACCGGATGGCAGGCGGGCGGGGCAATGCTCCGCTCGAGCTGGAGCTTCAGTCTTGGCGGCTCCAGCCACCTCTCCAACGGCGCCAGGCGCTGGAGCATGCCCTCCTGCACCTAGAGATGCCGCTACCCCACTGGCGCGACGAGCTCCTAAGCAATGGTGCGGTCGCCCAGGAACTGATCGATGGCCGTGCTGGAGCGCTGAGTTCACCCAGCGTGCAGCTCTGGATTGATGGCAATGGAGCAGCACGGCTGGTCTCCACCCATGAGCAATGGCTGGGGGGCCCCCACGGGCAGAGCTTCAAGGGCTGCCGCTTTCCTGCTCGTTCTGTCTACCGCGAGGAGCTGATGGCCATGGGAGAGCGCCTCGGCCAGCACCTGGCTGGACTGGGCTGCCGAGGAGCCGTACTGCTGGACGTGCTGGCCAGGCGCCAAGACAAGCGCTGGCAGCTGTGGGCCATCGAAATCAACCTGCGAAAAGGGGGCACCACCCATCCGTTTCAGCTGGCGGCCAGTGCCACCGGCGGGAACTTTGATCGGGCAAGGGGTGAGCTGCGGAGCGCTGATGGGTTGGCGGTGTTCTACGAAGCGAGCGACGAACTGCGTATGCCCCATTGGCACGGGTTGCTTCCCGAACAACTCCTCGACGACTGGGTACGCCGTGGCCTCTTCTTTGACAGTGCCAGGCGGCGAGGCTGCATCCCCCATCGCCTTGGAGCCCTGAGTGAGCACGGCCTGCTGGGCGCCACGGTGTTGGGACGCAGCCGGCGCGAAGCATCAGATCTGATGCGGCAAATGCGCCGCGGGCCACGGCAGCCCTGATCGAAACCCCTATGCAGAGAGGAGCGTGGCGATCCATGTTGATCGTCTTCCTGCATGAGCCAATTCCATGCCAAGGCCTACCTCGGGGCAGCCCTGGCCCTCACGCTGATGGCCGGGTCAGCCCAGGCCCAGCCCGGCAACTTCGAGGAGCGGCGCCTATTGATGCGGCAGATGACCAAACAACTGCAGGCACGGCTTGAGCAGCGACTGCTCTGCATCAACCAAGCCAAGAGTTGGGGTGATCTCGACACCTGCCAGCGTGCCAACAGCACCGGCTGGCATCACGGGCCAGGGATGGGCGGCCCGGGCATGGGCGGTTGGGGCTGCCCGATGTGGTGAAGCGGGCAACCGCTGAGTTGGCGAGCTGTCAATTGGCGAGCTGAACGTCGTCGAACTGGGCCGCCAACAACCGGGCCTGGTGGAGCAGATGCTCCACGAGCTGTTGCATGGCGGGTTGATCCACCAGGTCGCGGCGCACCACCAGCGCTTCACCGGTGATCAGGCCCAGATCCCAATCCAGGCGCACGGTGGTGGGTTGCAGGGCTTCGGTGAGGCTCTGGCCGTAGGTGAGCGTCACACCATCGGCGCAGCGCCCCTCCCAACAGCTCGGGTCGTAGCGCTTGATCCGCACCGGATCGCTCCACAAGCCCTGCTCGCGCAGCACCGCTTCGGTGCGGGGAAACCAACCCGGGGGCAAGGCAAGGCTGGGGAAGGGCTCGAAATCAGCGGGGCTCAGGCCCCGCACCTGGGCCAAGGGATGGTCGGGGGCGGCCAGCAGTTGCACCGGTTCGCGCAACAGATCGAGCACCCACCAATCGGGATCATCCGGGTCAGGCAGATCGGGCTGGTAGCTGCCCACCCAGGCATCCATCACCCGATCTTCAAGCAACTGCAGCGGGCGCTGAACACCGGGCAGATCAAAGCGGCCTGCCACCCAACCGTGCGGAGGGCTAGCCAGAAACCAAGGGCCTGAGGCGTAGGTGGCATCGATGCGCAACGGTGCTCGTCCGCGCAGGCGGGCCTGTTGATGCACGGCCCGTTCGGCCATGAGCAGTGAGGCATCACCGCCGAGCTGCACGTAGCCATCGGCGCGGCTCAGCTGCAGCTTGAACAGCTTCAGAGCGGAGCGCACCTGGCGCGACACCGTGCTCTGGTGCACCTCGAGCACGTCGCTAACGGCACCTTCATGCCCTAACCACAGGTAGAGATCCAGAACAGCGAGATGCTCGAGCGGTAGAACCAAAGACCCGCAAGCTGCCGGGCCAATCATTCGGCAACGGCCGCTGTTGAGCAGCGACGGCCCTAAGCCTGATATAGACCGATGCAGAGCGGTTGTAGATCGGCACTAGCGATACAGCGATGGTGTCGCGCTCTCAGGCGCTGCAACAGCCGAGGGTGGTGCATCACCGCAGGCCTCGCCCTGTTGATGGTTCTGATCAGCCTGCTGATCGATGAGCACTTCTGCGGAGCGCTCGACCTGAGAAGTCCGCCCTGGAGCCTGCTGGCGGTGCTGTTTTTAGGCCTGGAGATCTCCTGCGACCTCGCCCACGGGCTCGACCCTCCTGATCGGCAGGTTGAAGCGCTGTTGTGGGCGCGCCGCAGCCTCTTGCATGTGGACTGCGTCTGGGCCACCCATGTGCGCTCAAGGGTGGAAGACCAACAACGACAACTGCAATCCAGCCGGGCTGCACTGGCAGAACAACTGGCCCGGAGCTTGATGACCTCCGCATTGGCCCATGATGTCTCATGTCAATCTGGTTGATGTGCGCCCCTCAACCAAATTGTCTTCGGACACTCCAGGGGATGGGGGTGGGCTTGCTCATGGTGCAGTCGTTCGCCTGCCGCCACCGCGGAGTGGTGCAGCTGGGCCGCTCCCAATCCCTGGGTGGCGCGGAGCTGCGTCTCAGGCTGCCGTTGGCGAACCCTCGTGCCAACTGAGCGAGCGATGCAGCGTTGCCAGTCGCACCAGCTCCGAGCCGCTCACACCCAGCTTGGCGGCCACACTTTTGCGATACGTCTCCACCGTGGCAACACTGAGCTCCAAGCGAGCCGCGATCTCCTTATTGAGCAGCCCACAACCCAGCTCTCGGATCAGCCGCTGTTCCCGCGGGCTGAGTTGCTGAATCGCCGCTAGCTGCCGTTCACAGCCCTGCATCGTTGTGGTGATCTCATCGCGCAGGTCCTGCCTCCAGGGCATCACCACGCTCAGCAGCTGATCCCAGGCCTGCGCCTTATTCACCACGCCGATCGTGCAGGGCTCCAGATCGGGGGAAGGCCTGAACTGCGTGGCCGAGGCGGTCACGAACAACAGCTGGGCATCTGGTCTGCGCTGCAGTAGCAAATCCACTGCATCGCGATAACACTCCCCACCCAACTCCACGTCCAAAACCAGCAGGCGCGGCGGTGAACTCTCAATGCAGGCGATCGCCTCGCTGACCGATGAACACACCCGGCTGACATGCAGGCCGGCCACCTCAGACAGCACTCCAGCAATGGCCTGAGCAACCATGCGGTGGTGATCGAGAACAACAACACCCACAATCACCACAGCAGCTGATCTACAAGATAACTACACCACCAGACCGCAGGGCATACCCCCAAATGGGGGGGGGTAAATCGAGAAAGAATTGAAGCATAAATGCAGGATCTGTATAAAACCGTTGGAGGCAACCTGCCTCATCCAGGCAACACACAAGCTGCAACGATCCGCCAACCCATCCCAATCCAGGGATCACCAAACAGGGATCTAGACCCCCACAGCGCCTTGGCCAATCCTTAAGGAATCCTTACGGCACGGTCCATGGTTTCTTTCAGCGCGCGTTCTGGCCCCAGCAGCTTCCGCTCCAGCCAGCGGCTCACGATCACTGTGGCCCATGCCACCTTGGATGCCCTGGTGGAGCGGAGCAACCGCGAAGGCCGCTCCCTTAGCAACCTGGCCGCCTATCTGCTTGAGAGCTCCCTCGATCGCCGCGGCGACGGATCAGCTTTTGCAGCTCCACAGCCAGCAGCACGCTGAGGCTCAAACCCAGCTCCACCAGCCACTGCTGCAGTGCAAGTGGCCCGGTGCCCGGCTACGCCACAGCAAACAACAGGGCCAGCAGCAAGGAGATGCCATCGCGAACCATCGCCAGCCAACCCCACCGCCAGGCCCACCAGAATCCAGATGCTGCGGCTGGAGCGATCCAGCGCAGCAGCAGCGGCGGCCGCCCAGGCTGAATCAGCTGCAGATCGCTCGCCAGCCGGCCCACCTCAGTACCGCTGGCATGGGACATGCTGCAGCGCTCCGGCAAAGGCGAATCAACAGGCGAGCTGTGCCTGGGCCTGTTTGCGCACCGGCAGGGATTCACCGGTGAGCAGCGCCTCATCGAGCTCGAGGTTGTGGCTGCGCAGCAGGCGCAGATCAGCCCGCAGCACCTGGCCGCTCTCCAGCTACACGGCATCGCGGAGCACCGCCTCGCCATCGCGCAGCACCAGTGCCGCTGGCGCTACCGGCCGGCGGCCGGGCGTGCCAGGGTGTGGGTGCAGCAGGCATCACCCCAGGCCTCCAGCGGTGCTAGCCGCCGGGCTCAAGCGTTGATTCAGCATGCATCGCCCAGATCGCGGCGTAAAGCGGCTGCATCTGGCGGTCGATCCGGGCGACGTGCGCGGGGCTGAAGGAGCGCTCACCAAGGGAGGCAAGCAGCAGCTGGATCTGCCCTTGCAACTCGGCAATCCGCTGCTGATAACAGGCCGTGGTGGTGGGCAGGGTGCTCATCAGGCCTGGGCCTCCAGCTGGCTGTCGGCAGCGGCGTCCACAGCGTCGCTGCGGAGGCGCCAGCCCTGGTCACCATCGGGCTCAACCACCATCCGCCGCTCGCCGCGCAGCAGTGCCTGGCTATCGGTGATGCCCTTCACGTAACCAGCCAGAAACCAGAGGCTCATACCGGCCTGCTCACCGCTGAGCAGCTGATCGAGGCTCTCCCCCGAGACGCCGATCTCCCAGTTTCCGCTGTTCATCCCACGACTCCATCGCGTGCACAGCACCAGCCTGAGGGCAGATCCGCACGGGCAGACCCGCCTGCGGCTGTGCTGCTGCAGTTGTGCTCAGGGCCAGGGCCAGAGCGCGCGCAGCTGAGCGACCACTCCCTGGCCGGTGAGCAGTTCCGTGGCCAAGGCGATCACAAAGCCGAGCATGGCCATGCGCCCATTCCAGCGCTCGGCCTGCTCGGTGAAACCCATATGGTGAAGCAGAGGCATAACGCACACAACAGCTCAGCCAAGCCAAGCCCCGGCTGGCAGCCGTGCAGGCGCAGCAGCAGCTCCGCCCCAAGAACTCAGCTGTTGCGCCGCTGAAGCGAGGCTTCGATCAACTTCAAGCAGAGGTTGCTCAGACTGCGCCCCTCCTCGCCTGCCCAGCGGCGCAATTCGGCGTGCACCGCCGGGGTGAGGTTGATCGTGACACGACTGCTGCGCAGCGGCTGCAGACCACCTGGTTCCATTGCCCCTGAAACGGACAGCGCCGCAGTTCTACAGCAGATCTACAGAAGCACTACTGCGCAGCTCCAGCCGCTCCACGCGCTGCTGCAGCAGATGCAACTGCTGCGCCAGCTCAACTGGATCGTGCTGGGCAGGGCGCCCCAGATCGCGGCGAACGAGATTGGCCACGTAGGCCGTGATGCTCAGGTTCTGTGCGGCGGCGCGCTGTTTGATCGCCTCGATCAACTCTTGAGGCAGAACCATCGAGAGCTGCTTACGACGCGTCACGGCTAACAAATTCGTGGAATGTGAACAGCAGGGGGCTCCGTTCGCCCCAACCACCGCCTGTAATTAAGCGCAGCAGAGTGCAGCAGGGTGCAGCAGGGTGCAGCATTTTGCTGCATTCTTCTCGGCGTGGCGATTGGGTTTCAGCTGCCCAGCGCGTAGAGCCCCGTGAGCTCAGCGCGGCCCAAGGCATGGGCCTCGATCGCTGAACGCAGCTCAAACACCGTGCAACCCGGCGGCAGATCCAGCGCCGCACCCAGAGCCACCAGCTCAAACCGATAGCGATGGGCTAGGCCTGCGGGTGGCAGCGGGCCCTGATAGCCGATCCGCTCAAAGCCCCCCACCCCCCAGCAACTGCCGTGGCGGGCGCCATTGGGCAGCTCAGGCGCTCGCTCCAATCCTGCCGGCAGCGCCCGCAGCGCAGCCGGGATGTTGAACAGCAGCCAGTGCACCCAACTGCCGGCCGGTGAATCCAGATCTTCCAGCAGCAAGGCGTAGCTGCGGGTGTGCTCCGGCGCACCGCTCCAGCGCAGCGGTGGGGAGAGGTTGAGCCCCTCGCCGGTGTGAATGAGCGGGATCAGCTCACCATCACGGAAGGCCGGCGATTCAAGGTGGAAGGTTCCATTGCTGCTCACCATGCGCGCAGGGGCCGTTGCACTGGCGCCAGGGTGCGCGCCTTGAGCCCGGCTGAACGCCGCAGCCTCAGCATCCCAGCGCCGGCGCTGCGGCTGTGCCGCCCCAACCGCCGGCCAGGGTCCAGCGCCATAGATCACATGCAGCGATGGGAGCTGGCTGTGGTGCCTGTGATTCCGGTGTCTTTGGCGGTGCAGCTCTGCCTGGCGCTCGTGGCTCTTGGCCTGCTGGTGTTCGCGATGGCCTCCCTGCAGCAGCGATGGAACCGCTAACCCTCAAGCTGCTGCTTGGGGGCGATCTGATGCTCGGCCGTGGCATCGATCAACAGATGCCCCAGCACTGCGATCCAGCGCTGCAGGAAGCAGTGGTGCGCGATGCCCGCCACTACGGGCAGCTCGCCGAGCAGATCCATGGCCCCATCTCGGCGCCGTTCCAACCCGCCACACCCTGGGGCCAGAGCCTGGCCTGGATGGAGCAGTTCAACCCCGAGCTGCGGCTAGTGAATCTGGAAACAGCGATCACCACCAGCCCAAGGCCCTGGCCGGGAAAAGGCGTGCACTTCCGCATGCACCCCGCCAACATCACGTCCCTGCAGGCGGCTCGCCTCGATGGCTGCAGCCTGGCCAACAACCACAGCCTCGACTGGGGCTTCAATGGCCTGGCCGACACGCTGCGCTGCCTGCGCCAGGCCGGTATCCAGGCGGCCGGCGCAGGCCTCAGCCCCCATCAGGCGCAGCAACCGGCACGCTGGCAGCTGGGAGAAGGCCGCGAGTTGCTGCTGTTCGCCTGGGCCTTCACCAGCAGCGGCGTGCCGCCGACCTGGGCCGCCCTGCCCTGCCGCCCCGGGGTAGCCCTGTTGAGCGGGATCAACAACGGCAGTGTGAAGTGGATGTGCCGTTGCATCAACCGTCAGCGGCGCCCGGGGGATCGGGTGGTGGTGGCGTTGCACTGGGGGGCCAACTGGGTGCCGGTGGTGCCGGAGCAGCACCGCTGGCTGGCGCGCCAACTGATCGAGCTAGCCGGGGTGGATGTGGTGTTCGGCCATTCCTCCCACCACCCACTGCCCCTGGAGATCCATCAGGGCCGGCTGATCCTCTACGGCTGCGGCGATCTGATCAACGACTACGAAGGCCTGCCGCCCCACGGCCCCTGGCGCTCCGATCTGGTGTGCCTCTACGGAGTCGAGCTGGAGCGCCGCAGCGGCAGCCTCGTAGGCCTCGAGCTGCAGCCGTTTCAGCTGCGGGGCTTCCAGCTGCAGGAGGCATCGACGGCCGATCGCCAACTGATCGAGCACCAACTGGGACTGGAAGCCGCTCCGGCGGGTTGGCGTTGCCGGAACGAAGGGCACGGCTGGCGGCTGGAACCCCAACGCAGCAGCTCTGCGGCATTGGTGACCCAGCCACACACCAGCCCGCTGAGCCATCCATAGGTTGCGTCGATTCACGCCGCCGCCACCATGATCCAGCTGATCGACAACCTCCCCGCCGGCACCCTGGGGTTCAGCTGCGGCAGCCAGATCAGCGGCGACGACATGCAGCACGTCGTGATCCCGCAGGTGGAAGCGGCACTGCTGGAGCACGATCGGATCAAAGCGCTGGTGGTGCTCCAACCCGACTTTGAAGGCCTCAGCCTGGAGGCTGCTTGGGACGACACCAATTTGGGCCTGCGCCACTGGGATGGCTTTGAGCGCCTGGCGGTGGTCACCGACTTGGGATGGGTCCGGCAGGCCAGTCGAGCCATAGCCCTGCTGTTGCCCTACCCGGTTCAACAGTTCAACCTCAGCGACCTTGAAGGCGCACGCCGCTGGCTCAGCGAGGCGCTGGGCACCGTGCACCTGGAGCGGCAGGGGGAGGTGATCACGATCAGCCTGATCGGTTTGCTCGATCCGGAGGTGTACGAGCGCATCGATGACGACCTGGCCAACCTGTTCAGCCAGGTGGATCACCCAAGGGTGTTGCTGGATCTGCGGCAGTTCGATGGGTGGCTGGCCCTGGGGGCCCTGCGGCAGCATCTGGCCTTGATCCGAGATTACCGCCACCGCGCCCAGAAGCTCGCGGTGGTGAGCAATGGCCCCTTGATGCAGCTGGCGCCGCGGCTGATCAAAAACTTCAGTCAGGCCGACACCCAAACCTTCAGCAGCAGTGATCTGCTGGCCGCCCAGGACTGGATCTGCAGCGACTGAGCCGCAGAACACGCCGCCGCCAGCACGAATCCTTTGGCTGGGAGAGACTGCGCTCTGTGCCATGAACACCCAGCACTGCCAAACCTGCTCCTACTGGGATCAAGCCCACGGCCTGGAGATGACCTCCGTGGGGGCGATCGCTCCATGTACCCGCCATGCGCCCAACTTGTTCACGCTCGAAAGCGTGGAGATCAGCGAGGCAGCGCAGCAGTTCAGCGGCTACTCCCTAGGCGATGGCCTCAGCGACATGCAAGTGCCAATGGCGCTGTGGCCCTACACCAACCGCAACCAGATTTGCGGCGATTACAAACCCTGCGACCTGGAAGAAAACGTCCGGCGTTGCCGGCAGCGGGCCACGCCGCTGATCTGAGCCGAATGGCCTGCTTCGCAAGTTCGCCAAGAGCGGCATTCATAGCTTGAAAGAGCCATTGACCTCCCAAGAGGCATTCCAATGAGTCTGATCAAGTGGGAACCCCTCACCGACATCGAAGCGATGGTGGATCGCGCCTTCAACTGGCCCAACCTCCGTCTCGGAACCTCGATGCCACTGAGCGAATGGGGTCCGCGGGTGGATATCTGCGAAAGCGACGGAACGTATTTGTTCAAGGCCGATATTCCCGGCATGAACAAAAAGGATGTGTCGGTATCGATTGCCGAAGATATGCTCACCATCCAAGGTGAGCGCAAGCGTGAAAGCGAGGAAACCCGGCCCCATTTCCATCGGGTGGAGCGCTCCTATGGCAGTTTCAGCCGCAGCTTCTCCCTGCCGGAGGATGCCGATCGCACAACCGTGCACGCCCACTGTGAAAACGGTGAGCTCACCGTGAGCATCGCCAAGAAGCCCGGCGCCGAAGAGGCCAAGCCGCTCAACATCCCGGTGGACTAGGAACAATGCCTCGCAGGTCAGCCTGCGGGGCAACAGCTCAGTCGACCAGCAGCGAGGCCACCTGATTACGGCCGTTGCCCTTGGCCAGATACAAAGCCTGATCAGCCCTGTAAAAGAGATCGGCAAAGCTCTGATCCCGATCTGCCAGCTGAGTGATACCACCACTGATGTTGGGGTGGTAATCGGACTGATCGAACACACCGCGCATGGCAGCGATCGCCTGGCGAATCTCCTCCGCCAGCTGGGTGGCGCGGCTGATTGAGGCATTCACCAGTAGCACAGAGAATTCCTCATCGCCGATGCGCCCAAACAGATCCTCATGGCCCAGCTGCTGTTGGGCCACAGCACAAACATCCAGGAGTACCTGATCACCGGCCTGGTGCCCCCAGCGGATGTTGATCTGGCGGAAATCATCGATGTCGAAGTTGAATAGAGCCAGCGAATTGCCCTGGGCACGAGCCTGCTCAAACTCCTGTTCACCGAAGCGGAAAAACACGCTGCGGTTGTACAAGCCGGTCACGGGGCACTGCATGCTGCGCTGGCGGAGCTCCAGCTCCCGCATCACCAAATCCGCCATCAGGTGCAGCATCACCCGCTGGTGGGGATCGAGCACGCGTGGCTTGCGATCAATGGCGCAGAGCGTGCCCAGGTTGTAGCCATCGCCCGTACGCAACGGCACACCGGCATAGAAGCGGATCTTCGGCTCATCAAGGACCAGCGGGTTGGTGTTGAAGCGTGGATCATCGAGGGCATCCGGCACCTCCATCAGCTCAGGCTCGGCGATCGCATGGGCGCAGAACGCCATGGTGCGTGGCGTCTGCTGCGCCTCAAGGCCATGGCGCGCCAGGAACCACTGCCGATCGCGATCCACCAGCGACACCAGGGTGATCGGTACACCCAACACCGCCGAAGCCAACTCCACGATGCGTTTGAACTCTGGATCCTCCGGTGTATCGAGCACCGCGAAGCGCCGCAGCGCCCGCAGCCGCTGCTCCTCGTCGGCAGGAATCGGATAGTCGGGATAGGGGCTCATCGCAGCACCACAAAAAACAGAAACACCAAAGCCATCGATGGGTGGCGAACTCGCCGCCTCGTGCGATCAATCCACGCTGCTGTCCGCCTGATCAGCGGAAGCCTGAAGCGGCGTGAGGCGAATGCCGCCCTCATGCAGATGAATGCGGAACTGATCACCTGGCTTGAGCTGCAGTTTCTCGGTGTATGCACGGCCCACCATCAGGTTGCCGTTGAAGTGCACATGGGTGTTGAAGCTGAGCTGCCGGCCCTGGGTGCTGCGGCTGGCGCGCCAGCGGCCAGGCTGCCCGGGCAGATGCACACCCTTGGCCTCCAGGATCGCTTCGTAGAAATCAGTGAAGTGGAGGTGCTCGCGGCCATCCTCAGAGCGGGTGGCATAGCCGCAGGAGCGCACCAGCTCAGAACGGCTGAGGCCCCGCAGCTGGTCCAATCTGGCGAGCAAACGATCACCTTCGAGCATGGAAGCGGCAAGCAGCGGCCATGATCTAAGAACGGCTACCTGGCTTGTGTTCACACCAACGTTGTTCTGCGGCTGGAATGCTGCAGCTGTGCACCAATCGCATGCGCTGCAGATAACGGATGGGCCGTTCTTTGCTGGCCAGCCAACACTGCAGCCGATCCACAGCCACAGCAGCATCCACGACAAACCAGGCGCGGCCGCGATCCAGACTGAACTGACCATCAGCGCAGAGCCAACGCGGCCGCGCCCGCAGCATCGCTGGGGGTGGCATCAACAACACCCGCCAACCAAGCATCACCATGTCGCAGGGGAGATGATGCTGAGCAGCGCGGCAGCAGCTGGTGATCCCAGGCACACATTGGGAGCAAAGCTGCCGCGCTGATCCGAAGCGGTGACAGGGCTTTTTCTGATGGGACCAGACCATCGTCCAGCCTCCATGGCCCGCGCAGCCAGCCGCATCAGCCTCACCATCCCCGCCGACGGCGGCAGCCTTGTTGGAGACCTCAACCTGCCGCCCCAACCCGACGGTCTGGTGGTGTTCTGCCATGGATCCGGCAGCAACCGCTTCAGCCCCCGCAATCGCCGCGTTGCCGAACGACTGGAACGAGGTGGCCTGGCCACCCTGCTCTGCGACCTCGAACGCAACGGCGAAGCCGTCCATGGCCGCACCCTCGCGTCGCTGCCCCCGCTGCAAGAGCGCCTGCTGCGGGTGCTCGACTGGACAGGGCAGCAAGACGAGCTCAGCCAACTGCCCCTGGGCCTGTTTGGCAGCAGCACCGGCGCCGCTCTGGCCCTCGTTGCCGCTGCAGAGCGGCCAGGGCGGATTCAGGGCGTGGTGTCTCGCGGTGGCCGCCCGGATCTGGTGTTCCAGCGGCTGGCCGAGGTGCGCTGCCCTGTGTTGCTGCTGGTAGGCGAACACGATGTGGACGTGCTGGAGCTGAACGCCTGGGCGGCCGGACAGCTGCAGGTGCGCAACCAACTGGTCGTGATCCCCCAGGCCAGCCACTTGTTCGATGAGCCTGGCTGCCTGGATGCCGTTGCCGAGCTGAGCTACACCTGGCTGATGGAGCAGTTTCGGCAGGCCCGATTCAGCACTGCAGATGATTTGTAGACAAGCCCTGCAACCTGCTGCACAACCACAGTGACTTGCCCGCAGCAAACGGCACTTCGCCACCTTTTAATGCTCGTATTCTCAAGCTGCTGAGAGATGCAGCGAAGCTGAAGTCTCTTGGCACCTTTTCCACTCTCACCCGCGGATTTATCCGATGAACGAGCGTATTCGCGTGCTTCAGCGGCAACCCAAACGCATCTCAATCACCCTCAGCTATCACGTTCATGAGGCGCTGCTCACTCGATCGGAAGAAGAGGGGAGATCCGTATCGAATCTGTGTGCGTTCCTCCTGGAAGATGCACTGAGGGATCCCAAGCGCAGCCTGACTCCCCAGCCTTCAGGCAACGGCCATGCCAATGGAAATGGCCACAGCCTGCAGCCGCCGGCCCACGCCGCGGCGCGCCTGAACACAAGGGCGTTCTGATGGTGCATTGGCCGAGCTGAAACGGCTGGGCGGCCACGATGCGGTCGCCCAGCCTGATCAGCAACGCCTAATGGGGGAAGAGGGCCGGGGTGAGATGCCGGCGCAACTTCGTGAGCGCATGCCGCTCCAGCCGTTGCACCTGATCCTTGCTGCGTCCGATCAAACGAGCCACTTCAGCAAAGGAGCGCTGCTTCTCCTCGCCATAGCGCAACTGAATCACGGTGAGCTCCGGCGTTGAGAGATGCTGCAGTTGGCTGTGCATCCAGCCGTAGTCGTCCGCGATCGTCGGTTGATGGTCATCGGTCACGGTGTCGAGCAGGGTCATGTCACCGTCGCTGCCGTTGAGCTGTTGATCGAGGGAAATCGTGTTGCTGCGGTGCTGGATCGCCAACGCATACAGCAACCGCTGCGGAGATTCCTGCAAAACCTCGGCCAGCTGATCCACGCTCAGAGGCTGACTGCGCAAGCTCTGGAGGGAATCGGCACGGTTGGCCAGGCTCACAAGATTCACCGGAATGCGGATGCTACCGCTGTGCTCCTGCAGATAGCGGTTGATCGCCTGGCGAATCCACCAGTAGCCATAGGTGGAAAACTTGTAACCGCGGGTTGGGTCGTATTTCTCGGCTGCCCTCAGCAACCCCAGATTGCCCGCCTGTACAAGATCCATCGGATCATGGGCTAGGTGCTTGAGCCGACGGATGTAGCGCAGAGCCACGGTCACCACCAGGCGCAGATTGGCTGTCACGATGCGCTGGAGGGCGCGGCGGCCGCGCCGCTGCAGGGCTGGTGAAGGATCACTGGTGTCCATCCAATCCTTCACGATCGTTCCCAGATGCACTTCCTCCTGGGCCGTGAGCAAAGGGATCCGACCAATGCTGCGCAGATAGTCACCAAAAGCATCACTCATGGACGCGGAACTTGATGGCGCTCAATCCTCCGGCCAATCCGCGATTTCAAGCTCATGCTGAGCAGGCTTGCCCATGAATCGAGGCGTCCTGCAGCATCAGTGTGGGCTCCTCCTGACGATGCGGCCGCCAGGATTGATAGGCACCTGCACGCTCAGGGCGGCTCAACACCAGCTGCCAGAGCAAACCCTGGCGCGAGCGGAAGAACCCTGCACAACTGAGCAGGTAATAGCGCCAGAACCGGAAAAATTCCGGCGTGCTATCACTCTCCAGGCGTGGCCAGGCCCGCTCGAAGTTTTGCCACCAAGCCAACAGGGTGCGGTCGTAGTCGCAGCCAAAGTTTTCCCAGTCTTCGATCAGGAAATGCCCCTCAAGGCCGTCGGTGAGCTGGCGCGCCGACGGCAGCCTGCCGCCAGGAAAGATGTAGCGATCGATCCAGGGATCGCTGCGGTTGGTGGTGCGGGCCGAGCCAATCGTGTGGAGCAAGGCAAGGCCATGGGGTTGCAGAAGCCGTTTGAGCGTGTGGAAGAAGGTGGTGTCATTGCGGCGGCCCACGTGCTCAAACATGCCTACCGAAGCAATGCGATCAAACAGTCCCGGATCGCGGGCGGGCAGCTGGCGGTAATCACACAGTTCCACCCGGATCGGCAAATCGGCCAGGTGCTCGCCGATCCAACTGGCCTGCTGGGCTGACACAGTGATGCCCACCACCTCCACGCCGTAGTGGCGGGCGGCATAGGCGGCGAGGGAACCCCAACCGCAGCCCACATCCAGGAGGCGCATCCCAGGCCGCAACTGCAGCTTTTCGCAGATCAGCCGCAACTTGTGATCCTGGGCATCCGCGAGACTCTCGGCATGGCGCCAATAACCGCAGCTGTACACCATTTGCGGATCCAACATCGCGGCGTAAACCCGTGGATCGATGTCGTAATGGCGGCGGCCCACCACAAAAGAACGCCGCAAGGCCTGGGGGTTGCTGAGCTGATCGCGCAAAATCCGGGCCAGCTCCACAACGCGCGAGCGCAGCGTTAGGGGGCGGTTGGCATCGCTGCGCAGCAGGCGGGAGATCAACTCATCGAGCTGTTCACAATCCCAATCACCCCGCACATAGCCATTACCCAACGCCAGCGAGCCCTGCTGCAGCAGCGCTCCATAGAACTGCGGGTTGTGCACCCGAAAATCCCAGGGGCGATCGCCGTTGAAACGCACATCAGCGGCCTCCACGATGGCCGCAAGGCTGGCGGGAACGGGCATGTCTTGAGCAGAACGCGTCCCACCCAATCCCCACCGGCACAATCCAGCGCCCGCGGCGCTGGATCTGCGGCGCGATCAAGGTTGCCCTGCCGTAACGCCGCTGCAGCCATCGCCATGGCCCGTCAACACCGATCAGCCTGGCGCCATGGCGACGCTGTGTCTCTACATCAACCGAGCCGGACGTCAACTCAGAGCGAGCCGACGCCAGGCTGAGGGCCACGCATCTCGGCGATAAGCCGGCATGCAGCTCAGCGCCGCCGCTCCGATCAGCAGCCTCAGCTGCGAGCAGGCCCTCGCCGCATTGCAGAGCAGTCCGCAGGGTCTCAGCACAAAGGAGGCACTGAAGCGCCTGCAACGCGTCGGTCGCAATCGTCTGCCGCCGCAGCGAAGGCGGCCGTTGATGTTGCGCCTCACGGATCAGTTCACCCACTTCATGGCTCTGTTGCTCTGGGCCGCAGGGGGCATGGCCTTTCTGGCCCGCACACCTGAGCTCGGCTGGGCGATCTGGAGCGTGGTGCTGATCAATGCCCTGTTCAGCTTCTGGCAAGACTTTCAAGCCGAACGCACCCTTGCGGCTCTCTCGAATGTGCTGCCGCGGCAGGTGCGTGGATGGCGCGATGGCCAGCTGCAGGTGTTGGGCGCCGAAGACCTCGTACCCGGAGATCTGATCGAACTGGAGGCTGGCGATCAGGTGCCAGCCGACTGTCGTGTGATCGAGGCAGCGGCGCTTTATCTCAATGCGGCCGTGCTCACCGGCGAGTCTTTACCAGTAGCCCGAACAGCCGAACCGCAACAGCAGCGCCTACGCACTTCAGAAGCCTCCAACCTGATGCCAGCTGGCACAACCGTTGCCGCGGGCCGCACCCTGGCGTTGGTTTACGCCACCGGCAGCGACACCGAATTCGGCCAGGTGGCCCATCTCAGTGCCGGGACGGAACGCGCCCCCAGCACCCTTGAAGTTCAGGTGGGGCGAATCGTGCGCACGGTGACAGCCATCGCCGTGAGCATGGGCGCGTTTGCCTTCCTCGCCGGTGTGCTGCTGGTGGGGGTGGGGCCGGTGGAAAGCCTGGTGTTCGCCATCGGCATCATCGTGGCCAATGTGCCGGAGGGCCTGCTTCCCACCGTCACCCTGGCGTTGGCCCTAGCGGTGAAGCGGATGGCCCGGGAGCGAGCCCTGGTGCGCAGGCTGTCGGCGGTGGAAACGCTCGGCTGCGTGGGGGTGATCTGCACCGACAAAACGGGCACCCTCACCGCCAACGCCATGGAGGTGCAAAACACCTGGAGCAGCGATGAGCCCCTCTTGTTGTTGGCGGCAGGCTTGTGCTGCAACGCCTCCGAACAGGTCGGCGATCCAACGGAAACGGCGTTATTGCAGGGGGCACAGCGGGCGGGGCTTGATCTGGAGCAGGAGCGTCAGCGGCTGCCGCGTCAGCAGGAGCTGCCTTTCGATTCCGAGCGACGGATGATGAGCGTGCTGGTGGAGTGGCACAACGATCCCCGCTGGCCGCAGCCCAGCGCGTGGATGGTGTGCAGCAAAGGCGCACCCATGGAGTTGCTGCAGCGCTGCAGCCACTGGCTGCGCGCTGGCGTGATCACACCGCTCGGCCCAGCGGAACGGCAACTGGTGAGCTCGGCCA